>JBCCPQ010000147.1:0-7366 GCA_039024825.1 Pseudomonadota bacterium | reverse complement strand
TCAGGGCGGAACGGGCGGTATCTCCATGCCGCCAATCCCGCAGCCGCCCGCGCCCGAGCAAGCGCCCCCTGCTGCGGCCCCTCCGCCGCAACCGCAGCCTGCGCCTGCGCCAGAGCCGCCCGTGGATCCCAATGCGCCGCTTTTTGCCCCTCCCGTGGAGGAGGGCGGCCCAGTGCCCCCTGCCCCGCCCCCGCCCTCGTCACCGGTGACATCCGCACCGGTGTCCATGCCGCCGGGACAGGTTCCGGAGACATCCGTGGGCGATGAGTTCGATGACATCTGGGGGGATCTCGGCGGGTCTTCCGGCGCGTCAGCATCGCAAGGCGTGCAGTCGCCACCCACCGCGCCGACCATTCAACCGGGGAGCGTACCCGGGGCGACGATGCCGCCGAACTTTGCGGCGCTTCAGGGCGGAACGGGCGGTATCTCCATGCCGCCAATCCCGCAGCCGCCCGCGCCCGAGCAAGCGCCCCCTGCTGCGGCCCCTGCTCCACCGCCACAGCCCGTGGCCCCTGCGCCGCAACCGGCCCAAGCCCTTCCGCCGCAACCGGCCCCGCCGCCCGTACCGCAACCTCCAGTTCCGCAAGCGCACAGTTTGGGCGAAGGATTCTCCGACCCTGTGCAGGACGCCGTGGCCAGCACGGCGACCTCGGCACCCATGGGCGCTCCGGTGGCGCAGGGGGCGGGCGATGCCTTTCTGGCGGCTTTCCTGCAGTCTGCGGGCATAGACCCCGCCCGCCTGAAAATCCCGCCGGATGAGCTGGGCCGCATCCTTGGCCAGATCGCCCGTATCGGCACGACAGAGCTCATGCGGATGCTGCAGGAGCGCACGGCGGTGAAGGTCTTCGTGGCTTCCGAGGATCGCACCATGCGCTCTGCCACCGGCAACAACCCGATGAAGTTCGAGACCGATATCGGCCGCGCCTTCGACATGCTGTTTGTAGAGCCGCGCCCCGGCTACCAGACCGGCGGCGACGCCTTCGCCAACGCGCTTGAGGACGTGCGGCGTCATCAGGCGGGTGTCATGGCCTCTGTCCAGCCAGCCCTCGCCGAGATGCTCGAAGGCCTCTCCCCGGCTGAAGTTGAGGAGGACTCAGGCGGTGGCATGTTCTCCGGCGGCGGACGCAAGGCGTGGGAGGAATACACCAAACGCTGGGAAACCCGTGCCGCGCAAGGTGATAACGGGATGCTCGACGCCTTCATCAAAGCCTTCGGACGCCATTATGGTGACGCATTGCGCAAGCTATAGGTGGGGCCATGTCACTGGACTGGATAGCTGAACCCGTATCTGAAGATTACCCCTGCGGCGAAGACCTCTTTGAGACCGACGACGCGGAGTATTCGGAATACTATTTCGACGCTGTGGGCCGCCTGCCCGAGGCGGAGGATTACGCGCGTCGTGGCATGGAGACGGGACCCGGCAACCGCCTGCCGGACGAGATCTTCGATCCGAAATCCGTGAACCTGAAGGCAGAGCTTGCGTCCATCGACGGGCTCCTGAAGAGGTCCCGCGACGTGCGGCTTCTGACGCTGCGCGCGCAATGGTGCGCGCTGGCCGCGAACCCGACCGGCCTCGTGGAGAGCCTCGGCGCCATGGCTGCGCTGCTGGAAACCCACGTGGATGCCGCTCACCCGACGCTGGCCGATGGAACGCGGGACCGGCTTGATGCCCTCAATGACCTGACGGCCATGGGGGCGATGATCCTGCCCCTGCGCTACCTCGACATCGGTGACACCGGGGCATCGCTGCGGCGGATATCCGTGGCCCGCGGCCAGTATACGGCCTATGACGATGAGGAAGACCTCCTCGCTGACACGCTTCTCAGCGCCCTCGCAAAGGGTGGCGACGAGGTGGCCGCGGCCCACGAAACCCTCGTTGAGATGAAAGCGCTTCTGGTGCGGATTGAGGCGGCGTGTCTCGATTGCGAAAAGCCTCACACGCCGCAATTCGGTACGTTGCAGGCGGAACTCGACGCGATCCTCGCCTTCATGGCGGAGGCAAATCCGGACCTCAGCGAGCCCGACCAGGCAGCGGGCGAGGACGAGGAAGGCGCGTCGGCCACAGGGCCGGGCGGCGAAACCGTATTTGTGAAGGCCGCCACAGAGGTCCTCGACCACGAAGACGCAAGACTCCGGCTGGTGGGGGTAGAGACGTATTTTGGCACCTATGAGCCATCGTCAGCCGCGGTCCTCCTTGTCACGCAGGCCCGTCTCCTCATCGGCAAATCGCTCATCGAGGTGATAGACACGCTGATGCCCAACAACGCGCAGCAGTCGAAGGTGAAGTTCGTCGATGAGATGGGGTTTGTGATCTCCCATTCTACGCTGACCCAACTCGCCGAAGCTGTGCAGGTGGATGAGTATCCAGAAGGCACGGACGTCCCCGCCCCGCCCCCAGAACCTGTGCCCGAGCCGGAGCCAGAGCCTGAGCCGGAGCCTGAGCCAGAGGCGGAGGCGGAGTCCGACGCAGAAACCGAAGACAGCGAAGGCGACGCGGCAGACGAAGACGGCGAAGCCAAGGCCCTCAGCCACGACGATGTCCTCGCCATGATTGAGGAAGAACAAAAACGAAAAGCCGAGGAAGAGGCCAGCCAGGCAGCTGCCCGTGAGGCTGAAATAGCCGCGCGCATGGCCGCCGGATCAGACGCTCCCGAGCGCCCCGCCTTTTATCGCCTCACCAATCAGGCAGAGGCCACAGCACAGGTAATGGCGGTCGAGACTTACTTCCGAACGGTAGAGAAATCGTCCCCAATTCCGACCCTTCTGGCGCGGGCGCGCAGCTACATAGGTAAGGATTTCGAGACTTTGATGCGCGAGATCGTTCCATTAAGCGATTATTAGTAATTTCAAAACCTCACCACATAAAAGCCAGTAAGGGCACGAAACGATTGACAAAGGACCGGGCAGTTCGTTCACTTGAGGTGCAATTTTAAAGGGAATTGGTCATGTCAGACACCGGCTCAGGTCACATTCGCCGCAACCGCCCGCCACGCGTTCAGATTTCCTATACGGACCCGATCGACGCCAACAAGGAGGTCGAGCTTCCCTTTGTCATGGGCGTCATGAGCGACCTCAGCGGCAATACGCCGGGCAAGGAAAAGGATGCGGTCGACCAGCGCGAATTTGAGAAGGTGACGAATTCCACCCTCGACAAATATATGTCCGAAAAGATCCAGCCCGGCCTGAGCGTGATGGTCGACAACAAGCTGGAAGGCGGCGATGGCGAGAAGATGGGCCTGAGCCTGCGCTTCAATTCCATGGATGATTTCGAGCCCGCGCAGATTGCCAAGCAGGTGCCCGCGCTCAATGAGCTTCTCGAGGCACGCAAGCAACTCGCGGATCTCATGCTCTACATGACCTCCAAACCCAAGGCTGCCGCGCAGATCAAGGAATTGCTCGGCGATCCTGAAAAGCTCAAAGTGCTCGCTGCCCAGGCCAAGGCGGAAGCAGACGCGAAAAAAGCCGCGAACGAAGGCGGCTCCGAAGAATAACGTAACACGACCCGCCGGGGCGCTAGGGAAGAGCCCCCAGCCGCGGGGAACCGACAGAGAGGGGACAGACCTTTGGCAGACGAAGCACAGGTCCAGTCAGGGGACGCGCAAGGCGAGCTCAGTGAGCTCGAAGACTTTTCCGCGATCCTGAAACAGACGATCAATCCGACAACCGAGGCGGCTGAAACCGCCATCGACAATGCGCTCGCGACGGTGGTGCAAGCCGCTGTCGCCGACCAGAGCCTCATTGACGAGGATGTCATCGACACGCTTCAGGGCATGATTGCAGGCCTCGACCAGCAGCTGTCCGTGCAGATCAACGAGATCCTCCACAACGAGGAATTTCAGCAGCTCGAAAGCTCCTGGCGCGGGCTGGCCTACACGCTCAACAATTCGGAGACCGGCGCAAACCTTCAGGTGGAGGTCCTCAATGCCTCCAAGAAGGAGCTCGCCGCGATGATGAAGCGCTACCCGGGCGCCAAGTGGGACCGGTCCCCGCTTTATCGTCAGATCTACGAGCGGAAAATCGGTACCCTGGGCGGTGATCCCATGGGAGCCATCGTTGGCGATTACTACTTTGACCATTCCTCTGCGGACGTGTCCTTCCTGTCGTCGATTTCGAAGATTTCAGAGGCGGCGCTGGCGCCGTTCCTGACCTCGGCGGGGCCGCGCCTCTTGGGCCTCGACAGCTGGAATGACATCGCAAATCCGCCCGACATTGAGGACCTTTTCACAGCCTCGGACTACGCGGGCTGGAACTCTCTGCGCGAGAGCGAGAACGCCCGCTTCCTTGGCGTGACACTGCCGCGGGTCCTGGCGCGCGCGCCCTATGGGCCAGACAGCGACATGACCGTGGAGGAGTTCAACTTCACAGAGGATACCGATGGCCACGGCGGCGCGAAGTATTCCTGGATGAACGCAGCCCACGCCATGGCCGTGAACGTCAACCGCGCCTTCAAGGAATACGGCTGGACTGTCCGTATCCGCGGCGTGCAGTCAGGCGGTGAGGTCGCGCAGCTTCCGACGCACCACTTTGACACGGGTTCCGGCGAAACAGACCTGAAGTGCCCCACGGAGGTCTCTATCGATGACCGCCGCGAAGGAGAGCTGTCTAAAGTGGGCCTTCTCGGCCTCATTCACCGGCAGAACACTGACAAGGCCGTCTTCCTTGGCGGTCAGTCGCTCTACAAACCCAAGAAGTACACGGACCCGCAGGCCACGGCGTCCGACAACATGTCCTCGCGCCTGCCCTATATGTTCG
Source organism: Pseudomonadota bacterium (assembly GCA_039024825.1). Taxonomy (GTDB): domain Bacteria; phylum Pseudomonadota; class Alphaproteobacteria; order Rhodobacterales; family Rhodobacteraceae; genus Shimia_B. Next base: position 2,614 of record JBCCPQ010000147.1, on the reverse strand, counting down.
CGGTCTCCCGCTTCAGCCATTACCTGAAGTCGATGATCCGCGACCAGATCGGCTCCACAGCGGACAAGGATCAGATCCGCCGCGAGCTGCAGACCTGGATCGACCAGTACGTGACGCTCAACCCCGAAGGCGCAGACGAGCGCGAGAAGGCCAAAAAGCCCCTCGCCGATGCCCGCGTCGAAGTGGTCGAAGACGAACTCAATCCCGGCTATTACACAGGCCGTTTCTTCCTGAAGCCGCACTTCCAGATGGAAGGTATGGATATCGGGATGAGCCTCGTATCAAAGATCCCCCCGCCGAAATAACACGCGGCATAACCCCCCGACCTCATTTCACGAAGGAGACACAAAATGGCTGTCGATTTTTTTCTCAAACTGGACAAGATCAAGGGCGAGTCGATGGACAACACATACGCTGGTGAGATTGACGTCCTCCAGTGGTCCTGGGGCATGACCCAGTCCGGCACGACCCACCTTGGCCCGGGCGGGGGCTCCGGCAAGGTCAACGTCAACGACATCACCCTGACGAAATACGTCGACATGGCGACCCACGAGCTTCTGAACCACTGCGCTTCGGGCACCCACATCGCCACAGGCGAACTGATCGTGCGTAAGGCCGGTAACAGCCCGCTGGAGTATTTCCGCATCAAGCTGAAGGACATCATCGTGTCGTCCTACTCCACCGGTGGCTCAGGCGACGGACTCGACCGCGTGATGGAGACCGTGGGCCTCAACTTTGCGCATTACGAAGTGATCTACGCCTCGCAGAAGGCAGACGGATCCAAAGGCCCAGTGGGCAGCGCCGGCTTCGACATCGCCAAGAACGTCAAGGTCTAAATCCGCAATTCAGAAAGCCCGGCCCCTCTCGCAGGGCGCCGGGCTTTTTCGTGCGCGATATGCAGGCGAAACTTATGGTCCGGATTTCACGTTGGCTGGCTGTCTCTGCCCTCGCGACCATCATCACAATTCTCGGCCACGAGATCGCTCACTACAGCGGGGCTTTGGCCGTCGGTGCCGAAGAGCTGCGCTTGCATTGGGCTGATATCTCTTTCGATGAGAGCAGCCTCGATGCCATGGGAACGGCCATCACATGGCTCGCGGGGCCTGTCTTTACCCATGGGCTGATTTTGTGGATTTTGTTGAGCCGCTCTTCAAACCTGTGGCTCCTCGCCCTTGGCCTTGGCGCAAGCAGCCGGAACCTCGTGCTGATCCCGTTCACACTGAAATGGCTGCTTGGGCGGGACATATCGACGTTTTCGAACGATGAAGTCACAGCCGCCGAAGCCCTTCAGATGTCTCCGATCCTTTTCGCTGGGATCGCAGTCGCCTTGGGACTTACCGGAACTTTCGTTTTCCTGCGGCGAGCGCATCGCGAAGTGCCCTATGCATTGCCGATTGCCCTTTTTGTCGGGACCGTCCTTGGCATCTTGATTTGGGGCGGTGTCGGACCGACGATCCTGCCGGGCGGCAAGGGCATAGCCTGAGCTGGTGTATGGCTCGCAATGCATGATCTAATCGCCCCAACCCACTTTTCACAACAGCGCCACGCGGCTATCCTCTTTGCATACATTCCTTTTTTCTAAAGTATCCCGTTGGCTGCCCGATCCACCTCTTCCAAACCCAAGCGCCAGCGACGTACGCGTCGCGTGCATGAGCGCTCTCGGATTTCTCTCTTCGACGTCTTCCGCGAGGCCTTTGAAGAGCGAGACGCCAAGACCTCTTCCGCGAGCAAGAGCGAGCGGGGGACGCGGGTGGCACAGGTCTCCAAACGCTCCACGGCGAGACGGCAGGGCGTGAATGAGGAGACATTGCGCGCCCATGTCCGCGATCACCTGGCGCTCCTGATGAACTCCATCCGCCTCGACGCGGTCGAAAGCCTCGACGACTACCCGGAGATCAAGGCCAGCGTCCTGAACTATGGGTTTCAGGACCTCAGCAACCTCGACCGGGAGGAGCTCGTGGGCCACGAGATCCGCCGCTCCATCAAGCAGTCGCTGATTGACCATGAGCCGCGCCTCGTCCCGAGCTCGATCGCGGTGCAGGTCAAGACAGAGGGCGACGTGCAACAAAGGGTCAGTGTGCACGTCACCGCCGACCTCATCGCCGACCCCGCAGACATCCCCATCGAATTTACGGCTGACGTGGATACCGACGCTGGTAAGGTGTCCATGGCCTCGCGCCGGATCTGACGTTTGGGGATGTAGGTGAAGCAAGCTTTCAAGACGGCCTATGAGCGCGAACTGGCGCTACTCAAGCAGCGGGCTGCCGCCTTTGCGGAGGATCACCCGGGCCTTGCCGACCGTCTGGGCGGGCTTCTGGAAGAAAACCTCGATCCGGCAATCGCGGGATTGCTCGAAGGCTCCGCCTTTCTGGCTGCCCGCGTGCAGCTCAACATCGATCAACAGTTCCGCACGTTTTCCACCGAGCTTCTGGAGCAGCTGTGTCCTGAAATGACGGCCCCCCTGCCCTCGGCGATGATGGTCACCGGGACGGTGCCGGGCAAACCCGAGGACATCAAGGACGGCCGCACGATTGAGGCCGGGCAATACATGGAGGGGGCGTTCAACGAAGGTTCGCGCCGCGTGGCCTGCCGTTTTCGCACGGCGGAGCCGATC
>JBCCPQ010000146.1:0-7403 GCA_039024825.1 Pseudomonadota bacterium | reverse complement strand
GAGGAGATCATGTCCCTCCTCGACGCGTCCGCAGTGACCTTCCAGGTGGTGCTCACGAAAATCGACAAGAACAAGCCAGGTCACACGGACAAGGTTCTCGAGCAGGTCCGGGGCAAGCTGCAAAAGCACCCCGCCGCCTACCCGGAGCTCGTGCTGACCTCATCCGAAAAGGGCATCGGCATCGACACGCTAAGGGCGGTCATCGCCGCGCAGAGCTGACAAGACTTTTCCGAAAAAGTCTTGGCAAATTCCTTCGCAAGGAATTTGGGCCGTTAGACATGCTGCCCAGCATTCACTTCGATTTCCGTGCCCGTCACATAGGACGACTGTTGGGTGCACAAGAACCATATGACGTCAGCGACCTCCCCCGGCTGGCCCAGGCGGCGCAGAGGCAGGCCCTCCACGATCTTCTCGGTCCCGGGAGAGAGGATAGAGGTCTCCACCTCACCGGGCGCAATTGCATTCACCCGCACCCCAAGCGGTCCGAAATCATGGGCCATCTCCCGGGTAAGCGCCGCGAGCGCGGCCTTCGACGTCGCATAGGCTGCCCCAGCAAACGGGTGCACCCGCGCCCCGGCGATGGAGGTCACGTTAACGACAGCGCCTTTCGTTGCCGCAAGCTCCTTCTGAAGCCCCCGAGCAAGGATCACCGACGCAAAGAAGTTCACGTGAAAGACCTGGCCCCACGTCTTCAGATCGGTGTTCAGAGTGTTCAGCCGGGCGCCGCCCTCCCCCTTGGGCGAAATCCCCGCATTGTTCACCAGCGCGTCGAGCTGACCATCGACTTTCTCACGCACCTCACTGATCGCGCGTATCGTCATGTTGGGATCGGCAAGATCCACCTGGATGTGATTGTCGGCCCCACCCGGCCACGGGCATCGCGCATCGAACGCCATCCGAGAGCATGTCAGCACCCGCCAGCCCTCTGCAGAGAACCGCTTCACGGTCGCATGCCCGATGCCGCGGCTCGCCCCGGTCAAGAGCAACGTTTTCTGACGCTCCGCCATGCATCTGTCCTTTCGCTCACCATGGTTAGCATGCTTGGCATCTCTACGGTAGCGGGCTAGGACCCCGAGACATGAAAGCCCGAGGCCCCATGACCAAAAACGACTGGAAAGCGACCGCCAGCACGCTCTCGCAGGCGCTGCCTTACATGCAGCGCTACGACGGCGCTGTCGTCGTCATCAAGCTTGGGGGTCATGCCATGGGATCGCAGGAGGCCATGGACAGCTTCGCACGCGATGTCGTCCTCATGCAGCAGGTCGGTGTAAATCCTGTCGTGGTCCACGGTGGCGGACCCAAGATCAACGACATGCTGGCCCGCCTGGGCGTTGAAAGCCGCTTTGTCGGCGGCAAACGGGTAACGGATGCGGCGACCGTCGAAGTCGTGGAAATGGTCCTCTCAGGCGCGGTCAACAAACGCATCGTTCAGGCAATCAACAGCCAAGGCGGCCGCGCGGTGGGAATCTCAGGCAAAGACGGACGCCTCATCACCTGCGATCCAGCCGCCCCGGAACTCGGGCTGGTCGGCGAGCCGAGTGATGTCGATCCCAGCCTTCTGACCACCCTCTTCGCCGATAATCTCGTCCCCGTGATCGCACCTCTCGGCGTGAGCCGCTCCGGCGAGACCATGAACATCAACGGGGATACCGCTGCTGGGGCAATTGCTGCCGCCCTGACGGCGGACCGGCTTCTTCTGCTCACGGACGTGGATGGCGTGCAAAACAAGAATGGCGAGGTCATCACCGACCTCACCATTGACTCGATCCGGGACCTCGTCGCCGACGGCACCATCGCCGGCGGAATGATCCCCAAGACAGAGACCTGTATCGCCGCACTCAACGGCGGAGTTCGGGCCGTGGTTATCCTCGACGGCCGCGCGCCGCAGGCCTGCCTTCTGGAGCTTTTCACAGAGCACGGTGCGGGAACGCTCATCCGGGCAGGTTAACCTGTCACCTTGCGTCCGCGCGCAATTCCGCCCTACGCTTCTTGCCCAGAAGCGTAATCGCAGGTGACGCATGCTATTTCAGCGCGCAAGCGACCTTGTTCCCTACTTAGAACCACGCGGCCTTCGGGTGAACGGCGGGTTCGTTGAGGGTGCCGAGACGATCGCCCTCATCAGCCCCGGCGATGACTTCTGGTCTGTCTTCAGCGCCAGCGAAGAATATCTCGACGGGCAGCCAGATCCCATGGATCGCTGGAGCATGCACGTGATCGGGGATCTGGCCGAGGCTTTGTGCGCACACGCCTATTTTCCTTTCGGACCCGAACAGGCGCCCTTCTTCACATGGGCTCAGCGGAGCGGCCAGGCGTGGCTCTCCCCCGTCAATCTGCTGGTTGGCGCTGCAATGGGGCTCAATGTGTCGTATCGCGGCGCTCTTGGATTTGATCACCCCATAGACTTCGATCCAACACCTCAAATCTGCGCTCCGTGCGCCGCACCGTGCACAACCGCTTGCCCGGCAGGCGCCCTGACGCCGGGGGGCTATGACGTCCCTGCCTGCAAGGCCTATCTCGCCGCGCATCCGACGGGTCCATGCAGAACCAAGGGCTGCGCCGTTCGTCGTGCCTGCCCGGCATCCACCCCTCAACTCCCGGCCCATGCCCAGTTTCACATCGAGGCGTTTCTCGCATGAAAACGCTCATTGTCATGCGCCACGCGAAATCGAGCTGGTCCGATCCCGGCGCGCAGGACATCGACCGTCCTTTGAACGATCGGGGCGTGAAGTCGGCCAAAGCCATCGGCGAATGGCTCACCTTCGGTGGGTTTGTTCCGAACCTTGTGTTGTGCTCGAATGCACGCCGCACAGCGCAGACATGGCGCAACCTCGGCCTCGAGGCGGAACTGCGCTTTCGCGCCCCGCTGTATCACGCCCCCGCAGAGACAATCCTGGCCGAGGCACGGGCAGCGGACGGCGAGTGCGTCCTTATTCTGGGCCACAACCCCGGGATCGCGGAGTTTGCATCTCTCATTCTTGATACGCCGCCGAGCCATGCCCGGTTTCGGGATTACCCAACCGGCGCGACCCTCGTCGCACAGTTTGAGGGCGCTTGGTCGGATCTCAGTGCCGGAAAGGCAACCGCGCGGGCCTTTACGGTCCCGCGCGATGTCATGGAGTAACGACGGCTTGGGCGACTAGCCCCGCATCTAGTGCCCGAGGATCTGGCTTAGGAACAGCTGCGTCCGCTCGCTCTTTGGATTGTTAAAGAACTCCTCGGGCTCGTTCTGCTCGACGATCTGCCCGGCATCCATAAAGATCACACGGTTGGCGACCTGGCGCGCAAAACCCATTTCGTGGGTCACACACAACATGGTCATACCCTCCTCGGCGAGCTCGATCATTGTATCGAGAACCTCCTTGATCATCTCGGGATCGAGCGCGGAGGTCGGCTCATCAAAGAGCATGATGCGCGGGCGCATGCACAGCGACCGCGCGATAGCCACGCGCTGCTGCTGGCCACCCGAAAGCTGGCCGGGGTACTTGTTCGCCTGATCCGGAATCTTCACCTTGGTGAGAAAGTGCATCGCCGTCTCTTCGGCTTCCTTCTTCGGGGTCTTGCGGACCCAGATCGGTGCCAACGTGCAGTTCTCTAGGATCGTCAGATGGGGGAAGAGGTTGAAGTGCTGAAAGCACATGCCAACCTCCGACCGGATCGTGTCGATGTTCTTGAGATCCGACGACAGAAGCGTCCCATCCACGGTGATGGATCCCTGCTGATGCTCCTCCAGGGCATTGATGCAGCGGATCAGCGTCGACTTACCCGATCCCGAGGGCCCGCAGATGACGATCCGCTCGCCCCGATTCACGGTCAGGTTGATGTCTCTCAGAACGTGGAAGGCCCCATACCACTTGTTCATGCCGTCGATGGTGATGGCGATCTCGTCAGAGACCTGCATTTGTCCGTCAGCCATTGTATTCACCTATGGTCCGTTGCCAGTTGGCGCTCAAGCCACTGGGAATATTGCGAGATGCCGTAGCAGATGATGAAGAACAGGATTGCTGCAAAGCCAAAGACCTCCCAGTAAATCCCGGTCCAGTCTGTGGAGCTTGCGATCGGTCCCCGGATCGCTCCGACAAGGTCAAACATCGAAATAACCGATACCAGCGTGGTGTCCTTGAAAAGGCCCACCGCGACGTTCACGATCCCAGGGATCGAGATCTTCAGCGCCTGCGGCATGATGATGAGGCGCGTCGCCTGCGCATAGTCGAGGCCCAGTGAGTCCGCCGCCTCGTATTGACCGCGCGGCAAGGCCGCGAGCCCGCCCCGGATCACCTCAGCGATATACGCCGAAGAGAACATCGTAATCATGATGATCACGCGCAGTATGAGGTCGAGGTTTGTGCCCGGCGGGAAGAAGTAAGCCAGAACCACGCTCGCCACGAAGAGCAAGGTGATCAGAGGCACGCCGCGCACGAACTCAATGAAGACCACGCAGATGCCTTTGATGAACGGCATGTCCGACTGACGCCCCAAGGCCAGGACGATCCCCAGCGGCAGCGAAAGGGACACACAGACCGTGCCCAGGATCATGTTGAGCATGAAGCCCCCCATATCCCGGCTCGCGACCTCTGGAAGCGCGATAAAGCCCGACATCGCAGAGGTGACATACCCGCCAAGCCACCAAACAACCGCCGCTGACACGACGCCGGCGCCTAGGCCAGCCGCAAAGCCGCGCGCACGCTCAACATTCGTGAAGGCGTAGTACCCCGCCACAAAGCCCACGAGCGTCATGATCGGGATCAGGACCGTGCCGCCCCAGATCAGCCAATACGCGAGGAACGGGTACAGCGCCGACGCGATAAGGAGTTTGCGTGGAAGTTTGGAGAAGAGGACCGGTGCCGCACAGATAAAGAGGAGTACGAAGGCCAGCGTCGGGCGCCAGTACCCATCAGCGGGATAAGCGATGCCGTACAGCATCTGGTTCCATCGATCTTGGAGCACCGAGAAACACGCGCCTGTCGCGCCGTCCAGAATCTCACGACATTCAGCAAGATTGCTGGTGCCCCAGACGCCGTTGGCAAACCACGGCCACGCACCCGTGACGATCTTGTATAGAAAGTAGATCGCAAGGATCGTCAGGATGGAGTTCACCCATCCATTGAAGAGGTTCTCACGCACCCATTTCACGACCCCGGCCTCACGGGCAGGCGGCGGCGAGGGCTCTACGAATTCCTTGCGGACATAGGAGACATCAGACATCGATCAGCGCTCCTTCAGCTTCACGGAATTGTTGTAGACGTTCATGATCGCGGAAATGCTCAGCGAGATGATGAGGTAGAACAGCATCAACAGCAGGATGCACTCACGGGCGCGCCCGGTCTGGTTGATCGTAATGCCCCCCAGCGGACCCGTTTTGTCCATGTAACCCACAGCGATCGCCTGCGAGCTATTCTTGGTGATGTTGAGATACTGAGAGATCAGCGGCGGAATGATGATCCGCAGCGCCTGCGGCAGGATCACGAGGTTCATAATCCGGCCCGGGCGCAGGCCCAGAGCCCCCGCCGCTTCGGTCTGACCTCTGCTAATGGCCTGAATACCGGCGCGGACGTTCTCGGCGATGAACGCACCCGTATAGATGGCCAGAGCGAACCACAGCGCGATCAATGACAAGCGCAGGTGAATACCGCCCTGAAAGTTGAAGCCCTGCAGCGCCGGGCGCTCAAGTCCTACCGGCTGCCCCAACGCGAAGTAAGCGACCAAGCCAGGAACGATGAGGATCGCGAGCGACGGCCAGCCCATCGGCAAAAGGCGTCCAGTATCGAAAAGCAACTTCTTGGCGTAGCGACGATACGCGAACACGCCGATGATGGAGAGAAGGCAGATCAGCCAGAATATCCCGCTGCCCGCCTCGTTGACAAAGGACGGGGTGTAGACCCCACGGTTCGTGAAGGCAAAGCTGTCCAGCCACATGGAGGACGTCGCGTTGTCTCCCCGGAAGGCTCGGGGCTGCGGGAAGGCGTTCGACATCGCCAGAAAGATAATCAGGATCCAGATCAGCACCGGAACGTTGCGGAATGCCTCAACGTAGACGCTCATGATCTTTGAGACGATCCAGTTATTCGACAGGCGCAGCACACCAGCGATCACGCCAAACACCGTCGCCGTTATGCACGCGAGGAAGGCAACAATGAGCGTGTTAATCGCCCCTACGACAGAGGCCCGCGCATGGGTGGACTGCGAATTGTATTCGATCGGGCGCTGGTTGATGTCGTATCCAGCGGGCTCAGCCAGGAAGGCCCAGCTGATGTCCAAGCCAAGGTCCGCGAGGTTCGCGAACAAGTTCGACACAAGATAGCTGACACCGACGATCAGCAGGATCAGAGCTATGAATTGGAAAGTGTAGGATCGGTACCGGGTATCGCTCAGGAGCATTCCCAGGCGGAATCCTCCTGCGTCCGGTTCAGACATGGTCGCCATAGTCGCCCTCTGCTGCTGGTGTCGTCAGGGTCCTCGGCGTTTTTCACGCTCTCGAAGGACCTCGGGTCGTCTGAATGTGAAAAGGGCGCGGAATGAACCGCGCCCTTAACAATGCTAGCTCTTAGCGGAACGGCGGGGAGTAGAGAAGGCCACCGTCGGTCCACTGGGCGTTGAGCCCGCGTGCGAGGCCGATGTTCGTCGCCTCACCGATGTTGCCGTCAAAGATCTCACCGTAGTTGCCGCCGGCCATGATGGCCCGCTTGGCCCACTCAGCGTCGAGGCCGAGCATCTCGCCGAGGGTGCCCTCGGAGCCGAGCAGACGGTTCACTTCCGGGTTGTTCGTACCGGAGGAGAGCTCATCGATGTTCGCAGACGTCACGCCAAGCTCTTCAGCCGTGATGAGCGCGTTGAGCGTCCAGCGCACGATGTCGCCCCACTCATTGTCGCCGTGGCGCACGAGCGGTCCGAGCGGCTCCTTGGAGACGACTTCCGGCAGCACGACATAGTCGTCGGGGCTCGGGAAGTTCGCACGCTGTGCAGCGAGTGCGGAACGGTCAGTCGTGTAAACGTCGCAGGACCCTGCAAGGAACAGCTGGACAGCCTCGGAACCCGTCTCGATCGGCACCGGCTCGTAAGAGATGCCGTTGGAGCGGAAGAAGTCCGCCAGGTTCAGCTCGGTCGTCGTACCGGTCTGAATGCACACGGTCGCGCCGTCGAGGTCAGCCGCAGAAGCAACGCCAAGATCAGCAGGGACCATGAAGCCCTGACCGTCGTAGTAGTTCACGCCGGTGAATTCGAACTTGAGATCCACGTCGCGCGAGAAGGTCCACGTCGTGTTACGTGCGAGCATGTCGATCTCGCCCGCCGCGAGCGCGGTGAAGCGGGTCTTACCCGTGGTGGGCACAAACTCAACCGCGGTGGGATCTTCGAGAACAGCAGCAGCAACGGCGCGGCACACAGCCACGTCAAAGCCCTGCCACACG
>JBCCPQ010000145.1:0-7403 GCA_039024825.1 Pseudomonadota bacterium | reverse complement strand
AGCGCCACGAGGACAATCGCGGGCGCGATAAGCTCCAAAGAGTAGGCCGTAGCCTCACCGATCATCTGCGAGCCCCCTCTGCGCGTTGAAGGTGTAGGAGATCATGAGGCAGGGAAACCAGATCACAAAAGACACGGCGAGGTTGAAGACCGCCCCGCCCACGAGCCCGTCCCCCGCGCCTGCCGCCATCGACACTGCTGCAAGCCATGCGATATGCCACGCGAACACCAACACTGAGCCAAACAGAAACGCCCAAAGCGCGCCCATGGCAAACTCTCCCCCCGTGCGAGGCTTGTCCTTGAAACCGCGCAGGCCGGTGAGGATAGCGATGAGGGCCGGGATAATGAAGGTCGAAGCGAGGATCATTGGCTTCCCGCCTCACATCCGAGCCCGCGCGATCTGCGAGGAGCTTCTCCTGACCGATCACCGCTCATGCTGAACCTCCGCGTTAGCCAAAAGGCTTTCATATCTTGCAGCCATGATGGCAACCCAAAGCAAAACGACTGGCCCGCCACCGAGGAGAACAGCCGAAGCGTTCAACACAAGACTGCCAAAAGGCGGAGGCGGGAAGATCGACCCGGACAACTGAACCAGCAAGAAGCAAATACCGAGGCTGAGTAAGAGAACCAGTATAGCTGCTCCTACCGCAAAGGCATGCACGGGCCGCATCGGCGGCGCATCGCGCTTAATCGTCACCCACCGGACAGCAGCGAGCCCCAACACCATGAGCGACGCGACAACACCACCAAGCAGGGCCATGCCAAACATCAACATGTCTTGGTCGCCCCGCCATCGCCCTGCTTCGAAAGCGAAATGTCACTTCCTGCCATGTGAACGTTCCGGATCACCTCTCCCCCTCTAGATATCTCTTCTTCGCCTCCGCTGTCCGGCCCATGTCACGGACCATGTTGGTGATTGCGACTTCGTCGGATTTATCGGCGTAGCGGAATTCGCTGTCGGCGTAACGGTTGATTTCCTGGATCACCATTTCGGTTGTGATGGGCACGCGCAGGTCCGCGATCATAGCTTTTTTTGCGTCGTAGCCCTTGCGCAGGAAAAGGTCAGGCTCCTCCATCCATTCATCGGGCAATTCGAAGTCCATCGCGCGAACTTTAACAGCGTCGGTGATGTTTTTGATCGCCCGGCCCGTGAAACGGCTGTCCGCCTCCTGAATGCCCTTCAGATACGTGCCGAGTTTGGCCAGCGTGTCGAGCTCTCCCACTTGGCTGTAGACCCGATCGAAGACCTCAAGAAGTCCTGCCTCATGGGGCTTCGCGTGGCTTTCAAAGGACGCGGCGACGGCTTTTTTGATCTCTTGGGCTGCCATCATTTCGTGTGCACCCACGGGAATGTCGTGGTTCTTGCCCATCAAGAGCGCCAGGATGTCGATATAGTCTTCCCGCGTCTGCGGCCCGTCCACGAGGAAGCGCGCGCCCGCCCGCTGGCGCAAGGCATCATCCACATTCTCGGGGTAGTTCGAAAACATCCCGAAGGTGCAATTCCCGCGCACAACCGTGTTCGCTCCAGCGAAACTCTCCATCAGCACCGCCGTGATCTCGAGTTGCCCCGCTGAGGACTGCCGGTCCCCGCGCTTGCCTGCTAGCTGATCAATGTCGTCGACCGTGCCGAAGCCGATCACACCCGGATCAATAACGTTTGTGATGAAAGCCTTTGCGTTCTGGCCAGACTTGCCCTGATAGCTGTCGATGTTGTCGGTGGAGAGATTCTGATACCGAAACGGGTAGCCTGCCACCTCGCAATAGCCATGGATCAGCCCAGCCATCATCTGGATAAGCGTCGTCTTGCCCGTCCCCGGCGCACCATCTCCCATGAAGGTGAAGATAAATCCGCCGAGCTCGGCAAATGGGTTGAGCTTGCGGTCAAAATCATAGGCCATGAGCATCTTCGCCAGCTTCATCGCCTGATACTTGGCGATGTGGTTGCCAACGACCTCATGCGGCTCCTTGAAGGTCATGGTGAGCGCTGGGCCCTTCGCCTTCGACGCAGGCTCAAATCCCCGGATAGCAAAATCATCGGCTTCTACGTGCCAAGCTACCGTTCGAAAGGGCTCGAGCCGCGCCGAGCTCTGCGCGCGGGCCGACACCTTAGCCATGAGCGCCTCTGCATAGGCAAGAACCGTTGCAACAAGCTTGTCTGAACCCGCCAACGCTTGGTCGAGCTCCCAGAGCGCGCCGTGGAGCGCCAAAGGGGCGTTGTCCGTCAGTACTTCCTCAACGTCGCCGATCTCCACGCTGTCTTCGTTCGCGTGAGGGGCCAGAAGGAACGCCGTGGCGGAGCCAAAGACAAAAAGCACGATGAGGGCCTCAGCGGCCATCAGCTCTCGGAACGCATCGGCCCGAGCACTGGGGACGCCCCCTGCAAGGTTCTCACGTTTTAACGCCGACAGGTCCGTGCGCTCGGCATAGGCTTCACCTACAGCCAGCGAGATGGCGAGTGCGCGGCGGAGGCCTGTGAGAACGGACGCTTCGATCGGCGAAACAAGTTCCTCGCTTTCGATCCGATCCCTCAGATGCACCCCAGAGGTCTGAACCGAGCGCGATGCTGACAGCCCCGGCGTCGTTGACCGGAACCTGCGCGCGCCAGATGTGACGCCAGAGGACCGCGTTACCGGTGCAGACTTGGCTTGACCAATACGTGGCGCGTGATCGAACCCCTCAAGAAGCGCCAGAGCCGCCGCGTAATGCTCAAGGATTTCCTCCTCTCGCAGCTCCATCTGATCTGACATCTGGCTCATATCACCCGCCTTTTTCTTTCGTTCACAAATACTCCCCCCGGAGGGCCGCCGGAGGCTCCCGCCGCCATGCCCCGTGCGCCTGTTTCAGTAGACGAGCACTCGCCCACCTGGGCTCACCACGAACTTTCTCACATCTCGCAGACCCGGCGGGCCAAGCTCTGCCAGAGCCTGGTAGGGACGTGCCGGCAAGAGTATTGCGCGGCGTGTCTCCGTGGCACCGGTCTCCGCCCCTATGCCCGCTGTGGGATCAAGGGCAAAGATCTGCCGCTCGACCCGGCCAAACCAGCCAGATTTTTGCATCTCGACACGGTCGGCGACGAGGTCTTCTTCTGTCCAGACAAGGGCCCAATCCTCGCCCTCGGGTGCATCCGCCTGAGCAAGGACCTGGCGCAGCGGACCACTCTGCTGGGTAAAGGCGTGACTATACATCGGGCCAAGATGGAACCGGCGCAGCCGCTTCGGGTGCAGATCGGCAAAGTCGGCATCAAACCCACGGGCAATCGTTAGCAGCTTCAGATCGCCCTGCGACTGCGCCATGAGATGAGCTTGCACCTGTGGCCAGCGCCGCGGATCTTTCGGAAGCGCGTCGCGGCCACTGTCCTCGACCTCCATGAGGTAGACCGTCGGCAGGTTCACCTGGCTGTCGTAAACCGCCCAGTGCAGCAGAAAGCCCCGGCGGTCCCTGTTGCTCCCCATCCAGATTGAGACGGGATCGTTTCGCAGGTAAAACAGCTCCCCACGGGCGAGCTCCTCAAAATACAGGCGCTGGCTCATGGCATATTGCAGTTGCGTTGGAATCTCACGATCCCCCACGATCTTGCGCACCATCTGGTCTTTGAGCACCTCGGCTGTCTCGGAACCCGCGATATGCCGATCCACTTGTGAGGCATCCACAGACATCTCCATCAACTCCGCAGCCGCTGGAAAGCCGCTCTCTCGAAAATCGAACATGAGCTTGCCCGCGCCCGAGATGCGCCCGGCAAAGAGGTACTTCATAGACAGTGCTCTGAACGTGTAGGTGAGCCCTGCGATGTACCGTGCGAGAACGTCCACTTCGACTTTCGACAAAGTGCCCTCGGTCTCCATCACCGCCGCGACCCGCGCCATATGCTGGGTGATCCGCTCAAATTTGCGGAGATAGCGCCGCGTGACGCGGGTGTCTTCAATCGGAGTCGTGTCGTTCATGATGTGCCGTAGGGTGCGCATTGCGCACCGTGTGCCCTAGTCATCGCCGCCCACAAGGCCCAGCGCGGCCGCGAGCCCGCCCAAGGGCAGGCCGATGCCCACTCCGATCATGAGTGTTCGGGACATACCGGCCTTCCAACCGGACAGGTCGGCGACATAGGTCGTGCCCATGTAAAGGATGACACCCACGACTATGACAATGCTCCAGCGTGCCACAGGGCTCATGTCAGCCCCCATAGGCGTTGCTGTCATGCTTCTCCACGATCTTGGCAAAGCGGCGGGCGAAGCGTTCGTCAGCCTTGGCCTTTTGCTCCAAGACGTCGCGAGCAAAGACCATGTGGTCCTCGTGGGCCTCCAGCATCTCCGCCATTCGGCTATTGGTAGCTGAGCCAATGGCCGCCATGGCCGTCTGCGCTTCCTGATCCGTCTTAACGCCGATCTCGTTGATGCGGTGAGCAACGTCCTGCTGCTGTGCGGTCTTCAAAGACTTTGTCAGCGCGTCGTAAAGCACCACGCGTTGCTTGGTATCGGTCTGCAGCTTGTTGATCAGCACCATCTGCGTTGCTGCCTGGTTGGTAAGGGAGTCGACCCAGGTCTTGCCCTTTTCAATGTAGCGTTCCAGCGTCTGGGAGCGGGCGAGCTTCACCTGCTCCTCGCGTACCATCTCGTTGTAGGACGCGTTGAGTTCCGCCAACTCAGTCTCAAGTGCGGTGCGCGCGGCGGCGTCTGTCTCAACGCCAATCTTTCCCTCCAGCGCAATGATCTTGGGATCCATGGCAAGGATGTCGGCCTTAACCGTTTCAAGCTCCCCCACCACAGTCTCGCGCTCGTCAAGCGTCCCGGAGAGGTTCGCCTCGACTTTGGTGCGCTGATCCTCAAGCACGGCAAGCTGGCCCTGCAAGAGCTCCACAATCGTGTCCGATTTCGCGATCAGGTCCTGCAGCTTATCGTCGATTGACGCCGTGCGCAGACGCTCCTGCCGCATCGCTTCGGACCTGTTCTTGTTGAAAATCCCGACGAAATTCTCCCACCCGGTTTTTGAGCGCAGTTCGTCAAAATCGCTTTGGAAGCCCGCCGTCACATCGTCGAGGCCCATGATGAGCTCCGCAATGTTAGCATTCATAAGATCTGTATGAGCATGGACGTCGTCCAAGGTGGCATTCTCTATGTCGACGGAAATGTCGTCTCCCGAGGCCATCTTTTGTCGTGCCACTTCAATGCGGGAGGTCAGCTCCGCAACCTTGCTCTGTGCCTCTTCGACCTGGGCCTGGCTCGCTTTGATCTGCGTCTCAAAATCGCTCATTGATGTCCTTTCGTTCACGCGTCTGTGAACTACATATGGGGGGTGTTAAGGGAATTTACATCCCCACTCCTGGGTAGTGTTGCCCGAAATCACGCGCAGGCAAACCGCTTTTCTTATCTGCCGCGCGCTGGCAACCTGCACTCATGCGACTTTCTGGAAAAACAGCCATCGTCACAGGTGGCGCTTCGGGATTTGGCGCGGGTATCGCGCGCAAATTCGCCGCCGAGGGGGCGCGCGTCCTCGTTGCCGACATCAATCTTGAGGGCGCCCGCACAATCGCTGAAGAGATCGGCGGGGAGGCCGCGCAGGTCGATGTCTCAGACGGCGGCTCCGTAACTGCGCTTTGCAAGACCACCAGTGACCTTTGGGGGGACATCGACATCCTCGTCAATAACGCGGGCATCACGCACATGCCTGGCCCGCTCGAAGACATCACAGAAGCAGACTTCGACCGGGTCTTCGCGGTGAATGCGAAATCCGTCTTCCTCTTCTCGAAAGCCCTGATCCCGGCCATGAAAGCCCGCGGAACCGGTGCGATCCTGAACGTCGCGTCCACTGCGGGCGTTTCCCCGCGTCCGCGGCTCAACTGGTACAATGCCTCCAAGGGCTGGATGATCACCGCGACCAAGGCCATGGCAGTGGAGCTCGCCCCCCATGGCGTGCGCGTGAATGCCCTGAACCCCGTCGCAGGCGAAACGCCGCTTCTTGCAAGCTTCATGGGCGGTGACACGCCTGAGACCCGCTCGAAGTTCTTGTCCACGATCCCTCTTGGCCGCTTCTCCCAACCTGAAGACATGGGTGCGGCCGCCGCGTTCTTGTGCTCGGATGAGGCCTCCATGATCACGGGCGTTGCGCTCGAAGTCGACGGCGGCCGCTCTATATGAGGCAACCGGTTGAGGTGACACTCTTTGCTGGTACCTTCGAAAGCCAGCCGCTGACCTTCGCGCATCTTTTTGATCTGGGCGCGATAGATCTCGGCGAGGTGGAGGTGATCTGCAAAGACGACCCCACCCCACGGCTCGCGCACTACTTCGCGCCCGATCAGATTGACACTATTATCGATGCCATGGGCCTCCATACCACGCTTGTCCTCGCCTTCCCGGAAGCGGGGCGTCTGCCAGCGTCTGAAAAACTGTTCCCCTTAGGAAAGTTCAGCGGTTCACGGGTGCGGGCGTGAGAAACCTCATCACGGACGTCGCGGGGCTCCGGGTGGGCAATGCAACAGACTCACGGCTTCGCTCTGGGGTAACAGTGCTGAGCGCCAGCAAACCCTTCACAGCTGGCGTTCACGTCATGGGCGGCGCACCGGGTACAAGGGAGACAGATCTCCTACAGCCAGACCGGCTGGTGCAAGAGGTGGATGCACTTGTGCTCGCGGGCGGTAGTGCATTTGGCCTCGCCGCTGCAGATGGCGTTGCCATGGCCCTGCGCGCCGCCGGTCGCGGCTTTTCAGCAGGACCCGCGCGTGTACCTATCGTGCCGGCGTCGATCCTCTTTGACCTCGGCAATGGCGATCAGAACTGGACCGAAAACCCCTATTCGGGCCTTGGGCGGGACGCCTATGCGAACCTTGAGGTCAGTTTTGAGCTTGGGTCAGTAGGTGCAGGCACGGGGGCTACGGTGGCGGGACTGGCCGGCGGTCTCGGTTCCGCCTCGGCGGTCACCGCTTCGGGCCATGTGGTCGGCGCGCTTGTGGCAGTGAATGCTCTCGGCACGGCGTGCGATGACGAGGGCCGCTTCTGGGCTGCACCATTTGAAGTGGGCGGTGAATATGGCGCCCACGGTGTACCCACCGCTGCACCGGTGGCACCTCCGACAAAGCTCTCTGCGCACAATACTACGATTGCGATCGTGGCTACTGATGCCGCGCTCTCGCAGGCGCACTGCACTCGGATCGCTACAGCGGCCCATGATGGGGTGACCCGAGCGCTTCTGCCGAGCCATACGCTTTTCGACGGCGATGCAGTGTTTTGCGCCGCAACGGGCGACAAGACCCTGCGAGACCCGGTTGCCGACATGGTGGCTCTTGGCCACACGGCAGCGACCACGCTCGCCCGCGCAATCGCACGGGGCGTCTACGCAGCCTCTGGACCCAATGCATGGAACGCTAGATACGGCTGATACCACGAAAAACGGACGACATACGGAGGCCGCCATGCT
>JBCCPQ010000144.1:0-7410 GCA_039024825.1 Pseudomonadota bacterium | reverse complement strand
TAACGGAAGCAGCTCTTGCGAGATACCAGGAGGCCGCCCGTCTCGGCCTTGGTACAGAGGACGATGCCGCCGTCGCCAAAGTCTATGCACAAGAGGCGGGGATCGAACTCCCGAAACAGAATTGAGCGAAGCAAACCTCCGAGAAGAAATCTGCAGGCTTGCCGCGAGCCTTTACGACCGAGGGCTGACGCATGGCTCGACGGGCAATATCTCCGCGAGAACTGAAGACGGCGGGCTTTTGGTGTCGCCGACAGGTTCTTCTTTCGGTCGTTTGGATCCCGGACGCCTCTCGCGGTTCGACGCCAAAGGGCAGTTCATCGACGGCGATCAGCCAACGAAGGAGATGCCGCTTCATACTGCCTTCTATGACACGCGCAGTCAGGCGGGCGCCGTGGTGCACCTCCATTCCCACCATTCTGTCGCGCTTTCGTTGATGCCTGATGTCGATGAGGACTGCTTTTTGCCGCCGCTGACGCCCTATGGGATCATGAAGCTTGGCAAGGTGAAGCTCCTGCCGTTCTTTGTGCCCGGTGATCCCGCCATGGGTGAGGCTGTTCGCGGCCTCGCGGGCAAACGAAGCGCCGTAATGCTGGCGCACCATGGTCCCGTCGTCAGCGGCAAAACGGTGGAGGCCGCCTGCACGGCCATCGAAGAGCTTGAGGATACTGCACGCCTCGCCATCCTTATGCGCGGCTACGAAGCTAGGCATCTCAGCGCAGATCAGATCCGCGCAGTCGTCACCAAATTCGATGTTCAGTGGGACGACTGATTCGGAAGATATCCACAGGGTCGATGCCACCTACGCTTTGGGCAATAGGGTGAGCTATCGCATCATTATCTTTATATAACATTGTATTTGTTCAATATTTGCAGTCGCCTTCGCGCCGCAGAGCCCCCAAACTAGCCCAACCGCTTACCCAATATGCGCGAGGCGCATACGTCGCACCCTCGGCACTACAGTGCTGGCAGGGCTGAGTGGGGTGGCCTCTGGGGTATCCAGAAACCTCCCCTCTTTTTGAAAAAGTAAGTTGAACTCAGGGGCGCGCGACCTGTTTCGGCGCCGTCTCAAGACGTGGAACCAAGACATTGAACACCACATTACGTAAACGAGAGACCCTCGCGTCTGACGATATCGTCTGCCGCTGCAAGTCCATCACGAAATCCGAAATCATGGAGGCTGTCGCGGTCTGCGGTGGAGATCTGACCGAGATCTCAAGAAGCACGGGCGCAGGATCCGTCTGTGGCGGATGTACGCCGCGCATAGGCCAGCTTGCAGGCCAGAATACCATGGCACCCGCCGTTCTTACGTCGAAGGAGAAGATCGACCAAAATCACTGGCGTCTGACTTTTGACGTAAATCGCCAATTCGGACTGCCGGCCGCCGATATCCTCCTTGAAGTTCCAATCGGTGGACGAGGTCATGCACGAAGCTACACGGTGACCCGGTCATCGGAAGGCAGCCTTGAAATCACTGTGCGGCGGGAGGCGAACGGCATCGTCTCGCGCTGGCTGTGTGACTTGGCGGATGACACGCACTTCATACAAATCTCTGATCCATTTGGCGGCGTGAGCATTCCAGACGCAACGAGGCCGGTCTTTCTAGCTTGTGGCATCGGGGTGACGCCAGCTTTGGCGTTTGCCCGCGCAGAGCCTGAGCGCCGGTGCCTTGTGCACTGGTGGGTCCGCGGTAATGAGGCACCGGGTCTCATGACCCATGTCAGGGCTGAACTCGAAAAGACGCAAAGCACCCTAAAGATACATGATACGTCGAACGGCGCAGGACGGCTCATGCCGGGTAAGGCCGTTGACTGGGTTCGCGCGCAGCTTGTTCCACACTGCGACACGCCTCACCTTTGCGGGCCTCAGGGCTTCCTCGACACGACCAGCACCGCGCTAGAAGCCGTCGGCTGGCCCAAAGACGCGCTTCGCATCGCCAGCTTTCAGTACACGCCAGGCCAGGGCGCCGGTGCGACGCAACCAGAGCTCAACCGCCATCGAGACTTCAAGCTACCGCAAGATGCCGTGCGAACCAAAAGCTTCCATCTTCGCGCCGCGCAGGCACCGGTGGCAAAGATGCGGGAGGCTCGCGCGTTCCTTCAGCAATTCTACCATGAGGTCGGCGCCTCAACACCAATGGAGGACCGACTTTTAGCCGTCACGCGGCAATTGCGTCGCACCGGCACCTACGAGCACACCAGCGAGGAGCTGGCCTTCGGTGCCCGCCTCGCGTGGCGTAACGCTAACCGCTGCATCGGCCGTTTTTTCTGGCAGAGCCTCACAGTTCGTGACCTACGCGGCCTCGACCCGTCCTTGAAAGGCTACGATCTTGCCCACGCTGTATTCGCCGAGGTTCTCCAGCACATAGAATTCGGCACCAATGGCGGTGATTTGCGTCCGTCCATCACGGTCTTCCCCCCGGACCGCAGCATCTTCATAGAGAACGGTCAGCTTATCCTCTACGCGGGCTACCAGCGGGCAGACGGATCCATCATCGGCGACCCGAAGAACCTCGGGATTACCAAGCAAGCACAGGCACAAGGCTGGCGCGGAGCTGGAACGGATTTCGACATCCTCCCGGTAATGATCACTGTAGACGGCGAGACATTCTCCTTTGATCTGCCAGCCGACACCGTCGCGGAAGTGGACATTGAGCATCCGGAAGTCGCACGAGTTCGCGATCTCCGTTTGCGCTGGTTTGCGCTCCCGGCGGTCGCGAACATGGCACTCGATCTCGGTGGGGTCGTCTATTCCGCTGCGCCGTCCAACGGGTTTTACATGGGCACGGAAATCGGTTCGTTTAATCTTGGCGACCCAAAGCGCTACGACAGGCTGCCCCAGATGGCCAAGGCGCTCGGCCTGAGAACTGATAACGATAATCCGCTATGGCGGGATCAAGCGCTTCTAGAACTCAACCGCGCAGTCCTTCACTCGTTTCGGAAGGCGGGTATGCGGATGCTCGATCACCACGATCTGTCCAGTTGGTTCGACCGTTTCCGCAGCGATGAAACGCAAAGCGGACGCCCGGTTTTTGGCCATTGGCCTTGGATCGTCCCCCCGATGAGCGCCAACCTGTCCAACGTCTGGCACGACGCAAGCCTCAAGAACATCATCCTGAAACCCGGGTACTTTTACCAAACAGCCGCTGACGTCACTGCACGGACATCAGGGTCGTGATCAACATGTGCTGCAGGAAAGTGGTCTTGCTTTCTATGGGCAAGCAGCACTTGAAATCAGTGGTTGCTCTAATCTGCGTAGCCCCACTCGTCCGACCACCTCAACCCCGATGGCCGCAGCCCTGCCTGCGGAGCCAATAGGCTCGAAGAACCGCTTTTATTTCAGCTCAAGCATTGCTGCGGAAGGGATTAAGCAAATCAACACACCCAGACCAAGAGCGTTTGAGGCAGCGGCTCCAAGTGGCGAACCACTGGTCCTACGCACGGTCACTTGAGTATCTCCTACAAGGATTGGGCTGCCATAAGCGGCCTATGATTGGCGGCGCACCGTCACGAACATTTTCTCAATCTGCTGCGGAACCATTGATGCTCATCGTTGTTGATGAGCAAGCGCGCTTGAAGAGGGGCCGGTGATGCAGACAGGTCAGAAAGTCGAATGAAGCTGGGGCAACGGCACCGCCACCGGAAAGACCAAGAAACGCTACACCCAGAAGATCACGGTCAAGATCACAGGCAACGACGTGACACGCCACGCGTCAGAGGACGAGCCTGCCATTCTAATCGAACAGGAAGACGGCGACGAAGTCCTCAAAAGCTGCACAGAGGTCAAAGGCGCCTGAGCGTATAGAAATCGGTTTCAGACTTCATCCCGTCCCTCCCTCTCTCTCCATCGGATGAAGCCTGCAAGCGGCTGTCTCTTCCCTGAGACAGCCGCTTTTCTTTAAGGCTTTTGGTGCTGGAGATGCCAGAACCGACAAAAAACCGCCCGATCCAGACGGACCGGGCGGATCTCTAGAGGGCCACGCAGCTTAAACGAAAGAGCAGCCCCCACCAGTCGTGCGTGATTAGTGGCCTGCTACCTCACGGCGCGAAGTATCAAAGTCGCCGCAAACAGGACCAGAAACACGACAAAGAGGATTTGCGCAATTCCTGCGGAGGCGCTGGCAATACCGCCAAAACCAAACAATGCCGCGATGAGCGCGACAACGAGGAACGAAAGTGCCCAACCGAGCATGATCTTCTCCTTGTTCAGAACTAGGCCTGTCATGCCGGATCAACGGGGTGTCCCGCATACGGTTCCTATCTCTCCCAGCTTAACCACCAAATAGGTGCACCCACAAAGTCAGCCTGGAGGATCTAAACGATTATCGGCCTGTGCGTGCTAATCAACTCATCCACATCGCGGGATGTAAACGGCATCACGAGGGGGATCGCTCCCGCGTCCTCAAACACTTCGTCAGCAACTGTGAGCAGCACGAAAACCGTCGTGCCAACTGCCCGAATAGCTTCAAGCAAATGATCGTCAGACCTGGACAGAAACTCACTGTCGAGGAAAGCCAGCCCATAGGGCTGGGGCGGCGGCGTATTCAGCGCCCGCAAAGTATCGACCTGAGCACCGCGAGCGGTCAGCATCTCAGTCAAATCAAGGGCAACGACTGCGTTCGTCGTTACCAACAAGCATCTCAATGTCACGGAAAGCACTCTCTCGTTCTCTTGCGAGTGGATATCGGCGCAAGAGAGAGTAAAACACTTAATCTAGATTAGATGCGGTCGCATGACGCGGATTGTGGAAGGGTGACCGCCCTACCCAGCCTGCTGATTGATGATCGCCAGCGTATGAACGTCCGTCATGTCCACGCTGTCTTCGTCCTCAAAGCCCATGAGCTCTGCCAGCCTCCGGCGGGCGCGGTGCACGCGGCTTTTGACTGTACCAGTTGCGCAGCCGCACATCTCTGCGGCGTCCTCAATCGAAAAACCGTTTGCACCAACGAGGATGAGAACCTCGCGTTGCTCATCGGTGAGCTGCGTGAAGGCCTTACGGAAATCGGCCATTTGAAGATGGCCGTCGTGGTCCGGCTTCACAGCCATACGTGAGACTATTTCACCCTCGGGATCGGCTACCTCACGCTGAGTCCGGCGATAGGCCGAATAGTAGGTGTTGCGCAGAATGGTGAATAGCCACGCGCGAAGGTTGGTTCCTTGCTGAAACTTGTCAAACTTCGTCCACGCCTTCTCGAACGTGTCCTGCACCATGTCGTCCGCTGTTGCAGAGTTGCGCGTCAGGCTCATGGCGAACGCGCGCAGATGCGGGAGATGCTCGATAAGCTCTTCGCGCGGGTCTTCATAGTTACTTGCTGTGTCGAACATCGGATCGGGCTGCGCGCTCATTCAGCTTCCTCCGACGCACCTGATGGCTTGTCCGGTGAATTTGCCTGCCCCGGTTCCACACCCCGCAATCTTGCGATCATGTCCGTGAAACGTGCAGGCAACTCTTCCTGTACGTTTTCCTGGTAAAGCCGCTTTAGGCTGCTCTCGATCAAGTCGTGGCGCCGCTGGGCCTGCTCGTCTTGTGACATGATGCCTCCTATGACCGCGATTAACGGACATAGCCCGCTATGGTTCCCGGGCCGCAAAAATATTCTTCAAAGGCTTGAAACGCTGGGGCCCAACCTTGTCACGCAAGTCACTTAGCCCAGTTTATAGCGCTACTTACGGAGGAGGTTTCACAATGACGCTTGATAATCCCAGCACGACCGACGGGGCCGATCTCGCCGACATTATGAATGAGAACATCATCTTCTTACGCCGCTACGGGCGCGCCTTAACGGGCAGTCAAGGCACCGGCGACGCCTACGCGGCAGCAACGATCGAAGCAATCATCGCAGACCCGGCTCTCTTCGACACGGAGCTTCCTGCAAAAGTCGCTCTCTTCCGGATCTTCCATACCATCTGGCATTCGAGCGGCGCCCCAACTGACCCCGCCGCAGAGGGCGTGACCTCCCGCGCCTACGATCATCTAGAGAAACTGACGCCAAACAGTCGCGAAGCTCTCCTCCTCCATACACTGGAAGCACTGCCGGTGAAGTCCGTGGGAGACGTTCTTGACATGACTGCGGAAGATGCCGGCGCACTGATCAACGCGTCCTTCACCGAGATGGAAGACGCCATCCGCGGAGACGTCATGATTATCGAAGACGAGGCCATCATCGCCGTGGACCTCGAAGCAATGGTCGCTGAGATCGGCCATGACGTCACCGGCGTGGCCGTTACGCGCGATCAGGCGGTAGAGCTTGGAAAGACAAAGCGTCCTGACCTCATATTGGCTGACATTCAGCTCGCAGATGGCTCCTCCGGCATCGACGCAGTCAATGACCTGACGAAAGAACTGGGGCCCGTGCCTGTGATCTTCATCACGGCTTTCCCGGAACGGCTTCTCACGGGTGCCACGGATGAACCCGCCTTCATGATCTCGAAACCCTATCAGCCAAATCAAGTCCGCGCGGCGGTCAGTCAGGCGATGTTCTTCGCCTCGACGGAGCCATTGCAGGCATAACGGGACCCTGAGCCCGGCGAGTTGGCCTCCGACCATGGCACCCAGCACGCGGAGATCCCGAGCTTTTGCCTCCCTGCAGACGAAAACCGCGGCCCTGCTGACACTGTCGCTTGTGCCCCTCGGGGCGCTGTCAATTCTGCAATCCGTTGGCGAGCGACAAAATGCAGAGGATGCAGCTTTCTCCAGCCTTTCAGCCCAGACAGCCAAGGCTGCTGCGCCGGAAAGAGAGGCTATTTCTGAAGCCCTAGCATCCGCGCGGGCCATGGCTGCAGCCCTGCCCGAAATAGGCACGGACACAGAGGCTTGCGGGACGCTGGCACGCCGCATCGTGGAGGCGCAGCAATCGTACAGCTATGTCGGCTTTACTGACCTGTCGCTGACGTCAACCTGCAACAACTTCGGCGACACTTTCGACTTTTCCTTCGACGAAGACGCCCAGGGCCTGTTGGACAATCCGCGCAGCGACGTCAGCTACGTGAGCCAGGGGGCTGCGTCGGGGGAGGCCGTTGTCGTGGCCACCGAACCTGCACGCGACGCTTCCGGAATGCTCGTGGGTCTCGTCTCAGTCTCGTTTCCCGCAGCGACTCTTGCAGCCGGGGGTGATGAGACCCCAGTTAAGATCGTGACCTTCAATCATCTGGGCGAGACACTCACCTCAGACATGCCGACGGAAGAGCTGCAAAAGCTCCTCCCTCAGGGGACCGCCCTCGCCGATTTGGCCGTACTTGCCGGCAGGTCCGACACCGGGTTCATAGCGGAAAGCGTCAGCGGTGACGCACATAAATACTCCGTCGTCGCCATCGTTCCGGAGCGGGCCTACGCTCTGGGCATATGGCTTCACAAGCAGCAACCGCGATCCTATGCGTTCATCGTTCCTGTGCTCATGTGGCTCGTGACCCTGGC
>JBCCPQ010000143.1:0-7421 GCA_039024825.1 Pseudomonadota bacterium | reverse complement strand
GCGAAGGCCGCCTTCCTCGGTGACCCAAGAAGGATCAATCCCGGGGCGATCAAGTGCGGCCTTGTTGATGCTGAAGGACTGGTTGCGCTTCAGGGCGTCCTCTAGCTGAACTTCACCTTCATCGGGGAGCAACGAACAGGTGCAGAAAACCAGGCGTCCACCCGGCTTCACGAGCTTCAGCGCGTGGTCCAGCATCTTTGCCTGCAAGGCAATGAGTTCCGATATCCCTGCCCCGTCACGGGCATGGGGCAAGTCTGCGTGCCTCCGGATCGTTCCCGTGGCGGAACACGGCGCATCCAGTAGAACCGCATCATATTGGCCAGCGACGTCAAAGACGTTCGCCTCGATGATTTCCGCACTGAGACCGGTGCGGGCAAGGTTCTCACGCACTCTTTCAAGCCGGGCGCCGCTTGAATCCACGGCCGTGACCAGTGCCCCTGTCGCCGCAAGCTGCATCGTCTTGCCACCCGGTGCCGCACACAGATCAAGGACCCGCTCTCCTGCCTGAGTGGCAAGAAGTTGCGCCGGTAATGCGGCGGCAGCGTCCTGGACCCACCAGTTCCCTTCCGCAAATCCCGCCATGGCGGAGACCTGCCCGGCCTCCCTGACCCGAATGGAGCCGGTGGGCAAAACCTCCCCTCCCAACGCCTCTGCTACAGCTTGCGGATCACCCTTTGCCGTTACATCAAGCGGCGCTCCGCGCAGATGCGCGGTCTCGATCCCCTGGATTGCACTGTTTCCGTAGGCAGCCGTCAGCGGCTTTCGGATCCAGACCGGCAACCGCGGCACCGGCAACTTGCCCCAATCTGCCTCGGCTTGCGCGCTCGCCTTGCGGAGGACGGCATTGACCATGCCCTTGAACCCACGTGTTCGCTTGCCTGCTCCTGTGGCCGAAACCATGTCGCCAACGACGCCATGGGCCGCGCCTCCAAGTGCGCCGATCTCCACAAGGCCGAGCCTAAGGATGCGCTGTACGGCCTCTGGCGGGCTCTTTTGGAGAAGCGGTTTCAAAAGCCGGTCGGCCCGCTCGCCCTGTCGAAATGTCTCGAGCGCCAGTCGCTGGGCCCGCGCCCGGTCGGCTGGGGCAAGCGCGCGAAACCAGTCTTCAGAGGTCAGTTCCGACATGAGCCTGCCGTCATCGGCGACACCCTCCATCAGTCGAAGCGCAGCGGCGCGGGCGGGGTGAGGCGATTGAGTCACGGTGTATCCTTGGCGACAGGCAGGCGGCGGCGTATATCAGCACCATGGCTGATGACAACTACGACCCCTCAACGCTGCCTCCTGCCGCACAACGCGCTCTTGCCGAAGCAGCAGAGCGACGCAAAGCGGAAGAAGCGACAACACTCCCGAAAGAGTTCGGCGGTCGCGATGGGCCCGAGCCGGTTCGTTTTGGAGATTGGGAGAAGAAAGGCATCGCGATCGACTTTTGATCGCGCGGCCAGCGGTGCTTAACGGAGGCTAAAGCTCGCTGAGTCCCCAGCCCCACGATCCGTCGTGAACCGCATCTTGTCTGACTGGGCTTCCACTAATTGGCAGTTATATGGGATCTCACGGTCGCCCCACATAATTTCCCGGCAAAAGTACCCGTCTTGCCAAGACCAGTCCCCTGTCACGGTCCGGCCAAGCGCGCTTCCCGCAATGCGGCCATCATCCGTGACTTTGAGCGAGAGCCCATACAGGCCGATGCGCAGTTCACGCCCGTCGAGGGCATCCATAAAGGTTGACCGATCCGATATCGCTTCCATCGCATAAAGCGGTGTTGCGGCGACCATCGCAACGCCAAGGGCCAAGGCTTTCAATAGGGTGCGGTCCATGATGTCCTCCGATATGTTGCCCAGTTTACGCAGGGCAACGCCGTTTGGATGCGTCAACTCACGCAGGCGTGCTGATTGTAACAAGAGCTTAGGCCAGACCAAGAACATCCATCATGTCGTACTGACCTGGCTGTTTGTCCTGACCCCATAGTGCCGCTTTGAGCGCCCCACGCGCAAAAATTGCGCGATCCGTGGCAATATGACGAAGGACAATACGTTCGCCGGCCCCGGCAAAGAGGACGTCATGCTCTCCAACGATATCGCCGCATCTGATGTTGGAAAACCCGATGTGGCCGCGTTCCCTCGCCCCTGTGATGCCATTCCGCGCGTCATCGCGGACATTTGCAAGGCTCACGCCTCTGCCTTCAGCCGCGGCCTCCCCCAGCATGAGCGCTGTGCCAGACGGGGCATCGACCTTGTGGTGATGGTGCGCCTCAATCACTTCGATGTCGAAGTCTTCATCCAGAGCTGCTGAAACCAAGCGCGTGAGCTTAGTGAGCAGGTTGACACCGAGCGACATATTCCCGGCTCGCACGATAACCGCATGGCGCGCCGCAGGCTCAAGCGCTGCGATCTGAGCGTCCTCCATCCCTGTTGTCCCGATCACATGGACCGCGCGGGCCTGAGCGGCCAAAGCAGCGAACTCCAGCGTCGCCTGCGGGGCAGTGAAATCAATCACCGCCTGAGCCTTTGCAAATGCCTGAAGTGGATCATCGGTCACAGTGACGCCAACGCTTTTCCCGCCGCGAAGCAAACCAACATCCTCGCCCACCCAGTCATGACCGGGGCGTTCTACGCAACCCACAAGGCGCGCCCGGTCGCTCGCAAGCACCGTTTCGATCAGCATCTGCCCCATGCGCCCGGACGCACCGGTCACCACGATCCCAGGAAGCTCTGCCATGCCCGTCTCCTCAGCGGCTCATTGCCCGCGTCAATGCCAAAGCAGCCCCCCCTTGGCAACGCGCCTGGCCCCCCGTATCTGGGCCAGATGGCGAAGAACAAGTTTCATGATGGTCCCGGCCCAAGCCAGAGGCAGCTTCGCGTGGGCGAACTTATCCGGCGAACGCTCTCGGAGGTGCTCGCGCGCGGGGACATCCACGACCCGGACCTGACTGGGCGGTCCATCACCGTAAGCGAGGTCGCGGCGTCTCCGGACCTCAAGATCGCAACGGTCTACGTGATGCCACTCGGTGGCAAAGACCATGATGAGGTCATCGCCGCCCTGGCCCGCAACAAAGGTGAAATGCGCCGGGTAATCGGCAAAAAGAGCGCGCTCAAGTTCACGCCGGACCTGCGGTTCCGCATCGACGAGGTCTTCGACCGCCTCGATGAAACACGCGAGATGTTTTCACGCGATGAGGTGCGCCGTGATCTGGAGGATTAGCGCCGTGCTGACCCTCCTAGCCGCGCCTGTTGATGCGGCAGCGTGCGATGACGTCCTGTTTGAAGGCGACCGTTATACCGTTTGCACCGTGGACCTCACCCAGAACACAGCGCGTCTATTCTGGCGAGATGAGGAAGGCGAGATCTACGGGAACTTCGACGCGCTGCCAGAGAACGTCCTGATCGCCACGAACGGGGGCATGTACCACGAGGATCGACGCCCTGTCGGTCATTACCTCGAGAACGGAGAGGAGGTCGTGGCGCCGATCACTTCAGACGGTCCTGGCAATTTCGGCCTCCTCCCAAATGGCGTTCTTTGCATGAACCAAGGCCGTGCTGCGATCATCGAAAGCCGCACCTATACAGCACAGAGACCGGACTGCACCTACGCGACCCAGTCAGGGCCGATGCTCGTCATCGATGGCGCTCTCCATCCGCGGTTTCTCGAAGACAGTGACAGCCGCAAGCGCCGCGGTGGCGTGGGTGTGAGCGAGGATGGCCAAACTCTTTTCATTGCCGTCACCGCGAACGCCGTTAATTTTCACGCGTTCGGCACCCTTTTTCGCAAGGGGCTGGGTACGCCGAACGCACTCTTTACTGATGGGACCATCACGCGCCTTTATGACAAGGCGTCGGGGCGCATGGATCGTGGTGCGCGCATGGGCCCAATCCTCGCCATACTGGAAGACTGACGGCAGTGGCGCGCAAGAAGAAAGGCCGGGCAATCCATGGCTGGATTGTCGTCGATAAGCCGGCGGGCCTGACATCCACTGCTGTGGTCAACAAGGTGAAGTGGGCGCTCGACGCGCAAAAGGCTGGCCATGCCGGAACACTCGACCCGGCCGCCACCGGTGTCCTTGCCGTCGCACTCGGGGAAGCGACAAAGACTGTCCCGTACGTCACGGACGCCCTCAAAGCATACCGCTTTACCGTAACCTGGGGTGCTGCAACAAATACTGATGACGCGGAGGGCGAAGTCACCAAGACCTCTGCATCGCGCCCGGATGAGACCGCCATAAAAGCCGCCCTCGGCGCTTTTGTTGGGGAGATTGAGCAGGTTCCACCCGCATTCTCTGCCGTCAAGATTGATGGGGTTCGTGCCTACAAAAAGGCCCGCGATGGCGAAGATGTAAAACTCTCCGCACGACCTCTCTGGGTAGAAGAACTCACTCTGATCGATTGCGGCATAGACAGCGCGGAGCTTGAGCTAGTTTGCGGCAAGGGCGGCTATGTCCGCTCCATTGCTCGGGACCTCGGGGAGGCGCTCGGGTGTTTCGGCCACGTCAAAACACTGCGCCGGACCTGGTCCGGACCGTTTGACGTGGAAAACGCAGTACCTTGGCAAACGCTGGAGGCGGAGGCCCGCTCCGAAGCTCTCGATACCCATATCCAGCCGGTAGAAATCGGCCTCGCTGATCTTCCAGAACTCAGGACGACCCCGGAAGGCGCAGCCCGCCTGCGGAATGGCAACCCGGGCTTTATCTATCCCGGCGACGCAGAGTTCGGTGATGAAGCTTGGGCCTCGCTCGACGGGCGCGCGGTTGCAGTTGGCACAGCCCGCGGCGGGGAGCTTCATCCAAGCCGCGTCTTCGTGATCTAGGAGCGACGCGGTGATCACCCGGACCCACACGAAGGGCGATGCACCCTCAACGGCCGTCTACTCCGATTGCGAGAACTATCGGTACATGCTCACGCGGGTCTGGGATCCGCAGGGGCAAAGGGCGCTCTTTATCATGCTGAACCCCTCCACTGCCACGGAAGTCCAGAACGACCCAACGGTGGAGCGCTGTGAGCGGCGGGCCCGTGCTTTGGGCTTTGGCGCTTTTCGCGTTCTCAACATTTTCGCATGGCGGGACACCGATCCGAAGAAAATGCGCGCGGCTGCAGATCCGATAGGCCCGGAGAATGACGCCGCAATACGCGACAGTCTTGACTGGGCCCACCGCGTCATCGCTGCCTGGGGAACCCACGGCGCACATCTCGATCGCGGCCCGCAGGTCGCAGCAATGCTTCGCGCCTCAGGGCATCCCATCTACCACCTCGGACTTTCCAAGGCTGGCCATCCAAAGCACCCGCTGTACATTGCGTATGATCAACAGCCACAGCTTTGGACCGATACATGACCCAAGACATCGACGCCCTGACTAAGGAGCTCCGTAATCTGCAGGAGCACTACGCCATGCGCTCTTTGTCTTCGAAACGTCGAATGATGTTCGCCCAGTTCCTGCGCGGGATCTCCTTTGGCCTCGGCTCGGTCCTCGGGGCAACGGTGTTGGTGTCAGCGGTCGTCTATTCACTGAGCCAGATCAACTTCATCCCGATCATTGGCGACTGGGCCAATGAACTCATCGAGATCATTGAGCCACCAGATCCGATAGAGACTACGGGGCAGTGACCAACACCCGCCGTTAACCCTAATCGCTGCGCTTCAGTGAAAGTTTACCCCTGCCGGGATACGGTCTCTGCGTGACCGGTATGGATGGTGTGACATGTTAATGCTTGCGGGGCTCGTGGGGGTCATGCTGATGGGCGCCGCGCTCATCGGTGATTTCGGCGGGGATGACGATCCGGACGAAACGGCTGAAACGGCTGAGGGCGATGACCAGACGGACCTCCTTGATGGACTTGCCAGCGGCGACGGAACCGAGATCCTCGAGGACCCGCCCGGGTCAGCGGACCCGTCTCAGGACGCGCAGGAGAATGACGCTGTCATCAGTGGAACGGAAGGCGTGGACCGCCTTATCGGCTCCGATGGTGATGAAGTGATCGAAGCGGGCGGCGGCCGCGATGATATCGGGGCTTACGGCGGGGACGACCATATCGACGCTGGCGACGGAAACGACACGGCCCGCGGCGGTGAGGGTGAAGACACCCTCTCAGGTGGCGAAGGCGATGACGTCCTCTATGGCAATGAAGGCGATGACCTGTCCATGGGCGACGAAGGCGATGACAGCCTCTTCGGCAACAACGGCGCGGACGAATTGCACGGTGGCGAGGGCGATGACTCTGTCGTTGGCGGCAATGGAAATGACAGTCTGTTTGGCGATGAGGGCGATGATGCGCTTCAGGGCATGGACGGGGATGATGTCCTCTCCGGAGGTCACGGTGATGACGCCCTTTTCGGCGGTTACGGTGATGATATTGTCATCGGCACAGTACTTAACGGCGATGGCATCGACACAGACGACGGCGACTTCCTGAACGGCGGCGCGGGCGACGACAGCGTCTTTGCGGGCACTGGTGACCTTGTTCACCTCGGCGAGGGTGCAGACACACTTTTCGTTGGCGATTGGGTCGGGGACAAAAGCCCTATAGTGCAAGACTTTGATCTGGCCGAAGACAAGCTGGTGGTCGTCTACGACGACAGCGGCAGCGCTGCACCCGTGGTACAACTCGTGGACGATGCTGATTATCCTGATGTCACCTACATTGTCGTCGACGGAACGTCCGTTGCCGCCGTTGAGGACGCAGGCGACCTTAGCTTGGCCGACGTTGAACTCGTACCCGCAAGCACCGTCAACGCAACGCTTTAGGCGAAGCCCCCTTCACATCCCTCCAGAATCTGCTAGACGCCGCTCTCTGCCGCGGGAGCGGTACTCCATGGGCCCTGCTGGACGACATCCCGGCTTGTGCCATCACACAAACCAGACAGGAGACCCCGATGTCGATCACACCTGAAGAAAAAGACCGCCTGATTAAAGAATTCGCCACAAAGGAAGGCGACACTGGCTCTCCCGAAGTGCAAGTGGCCATTCTGACCTCGCGTATTTCGACGCTGACGGAGCACTTCAAGACCCACAAGAAGGACAACCACGGGCGCCGTGGCCTCCTTAAGATGGTCGCCCAGCGACGGAAGCTCCTGGACTACACCAAAGCCAAAGACGAGGCCCGTTACCAGGATCTTATAAAGCGGCTCGGCATCCGCCGCTAATCCGCAACCAACGAGATTTGACCAAAGGCCGCGCAGTTTGTGCGGCCTTTTTTGTGTGTGATTGCAAAACATACCAAAAGGTATTGTAGCGACCTCAAACATACCTTAAGGTATGTAAACAGTCTGGGAGACTCGTCATGGTGCCATTCAGCATTGCCGCAGCATTAAGCCTCGCATGGGCTTTGGTTCACCTCTTCGTCGGAGGTCGGCAGATCGCGCGGCCCCTTCTTGCCGCACAGATGCCCGTCACTGCGCGCTCTACTGCGTGGATGTGCTGGCACTTCGTCAGCGTG
>JBCCPQ010000142.1:0-7565 GCA_039024825.1 Pseudomonadota bacterium | reverse complement strand
TTGCATCCTCGGGCGGGCCATCCACGTCGAACTTCTTCACGGCCTTTGACACGGTGATCAACAAGGGATCGCCCAAGCGGATGGGGCCTTTCATGGTCACGCGCTGCATGTCATCGACGGTCTCTGCCTGCCTTGCGACACCCTTCAAGATCAAAGGGGTCAACTACTCGATCACGTCCGCCTGCTCCACGACGCTGCACTGCATGGGCAACGGAGCCGAGCAGATCCAGATGGGCAAGCAGGACATCGTCTTTGCGGGCGGCGGCGAAGAGGTGGATTGGACGCTAAGCTGCCTCTTTGACGCCATGGGGGCGATGTCGTCGAAGTATAACGACACCCCGCAAGCGGCCTCCCGGCCTTTCGATGCCACACGCGACGGCTTCGTGATCGGCGGCGGCGGCGGCATGGTTGTGCTGGAAGAGCTTGAGCACGCCAAGGCGCGGGGCGCCAAGATCTACGCCGAAGTCACAGGTTACGGCGCAACGTCTGACGGACACGACATGGTTGCCCCCTCGGGCGAAGGCGGCGAACGCTCCATGAAGCTCGCGCTGTCCACGTTGCCCGACGGACGGCAGGTGGATTACATCAATGCCCACGGCACCTCGACCCCGGTGGGTGACGTCACAGAGATGATGGCCGTGCGCCGGGTCTTTGGAGAAGAGCATCCTGTCGTGACCTCGACCAAATCGCAGACCGGCCACGCGCTGGGCGGCGCGGGCGTCCATGAGGCGATCTACTCTCTCATCATGATGGACAAGAGCTTTATCGCGCCCTCGATCAACGTGACGGAGCTTGCGCCCGAGTTGCGCCCGGATGAAATCTGCACGGAGTACCGTGAGGGCGTGGACCTCGACAGCGTGCTCAGTAATTCTTTTGGCTTTGGAGGCACGAATGCCTCTATAATCATGAGCAAATTCAAAGAGTAAAAGACGATGGCAGACCTTCTAAAGGGAAAACGCGGCCTCATTACCGGCATCGCCAACAATCGTTCACTCGCTTACGGCATCGCTGCCGCCATGTCTGCAGAAGGGGCGGAGCTCGCCTTTGCCTGCCAGATGGACGTCTTTGGCGAGAAGGTGAAACCGCTGGCCGAAGAGCTGGGCGTCAAGATCGTCACGGACTATTCGGCGACAGATGACGCAGTGTCGAAGGCCTGCTTTGACCGGCTCGCCGACGAATGGGGCAGCCTTGATTTCTGCGTGCACGCAATCGCCTATTCCGACAAAGCGGAGCTCACGGGCGCGTTCACCAACACCACGCGGGAGAACTTCAAGAACTCCCTCGACATCTCGGCCTATTCGCTGATCGACATGGCGCGGAACGTGGCCCCGCTTATGACGGAGGGCGGCTCGATCATGGCGCTGACCTATCAAGGCTCAAAGCGAGCGACGCCCTGGTACAATGTCATGGGCGTGGCGAAGGCAGCGCTCGAGACGACGGTGCTGTATCTGGCCAATGATCTTGGCCCCCAGGGCATCCGTGTAAATTCGATCTCTCCGGGGCCGATGAAGACGCTTTCGGGCGCAGCTATCGGCGGGGCGCGCAAGACGTTTCGGTTCACGCAGGCCAATGCGCCGCTCCGGAAGAATGCGTCGCTTGATGCCATCGGGGGCACGGCCGTCTACCTGGCGTCGGACTACTCGGATTGCACGACGGGTGAGTGCATCATGGTCGATGGCGGCTACCACATCCTCGGGATGCCGCAGCCCGACAATCTCTGACCGCGCGGGTGATTGCCGCGCGGATCCGGGCGACGCTGGTCGAAGGCGTGATTTGCCTGCTGATTGTGGCGCCGATCTACCTCCTGCTGGACCGTCAATCCTTTGGAGCTGGCACTGCACTCGCCGCGTCCATTGCGCTTGGATTGCTACTGGCGCCGCTCACGCTGATGATCCGGTCAGTGGCGCGTGGAAAGGCCCCGGCGGAGGAGCACCTGCGCGCGGGCCTCGCGCTGACGGGCGATGGCTGCAACCTTTGCCGCCTGATCCGCTTCTGGTGGCCTCTGGCCGTGGCCCCTGCGGCGGCAGCGGCGGCCCTGCATTTCGACTTCTGGGGGCTCGCCCCCCTGGGGCTCGCGGTCACGACAATTCACCTGGCCACGGGTCTCTCCGCGCTGGCAGAGGAACGGGAGCCCCACTGGGCGCGCGCCACGGGCTTCCGGTTCGTGAGGATAGAGCAGGAGTGAGGGGCCAGCCCCTCACACTCCCCGAGGTATTTGTGGAAAGATGAAGGTGGTGTACCGGCGCTTCGTCTTCATCTTTCCGAAAATACCTCCCCCGGAGGGCCACCCTCCGCAGCACGTGCCCTTGTTTCAGCGAAGGCTGGGTATCCCGCCTTTTCAACCGGTGCTGCCTGTGCCAGCGTCACGCCAGGGGGACGGCGATGTCGATCAGCACGTGCATCTTTGACGCTTATGGCACGCTCTTTGACGTGGGCGCGGCCGCCCGTGAGGCGGCGCGTGACGCACCGGCGCTCGCTGAAGCGTGGCCGACCTTGGCTGCAGACTGGCGCCGAAAGCAGCTGGAATACACGTGGCTCCGCGCCGTGGCCGGAACGCATTGCGATTTCTGGCAGGTGACGCAAGACGGCCTCGACTGGGCCCTAGGGGCCGCAGGGCTGGAGGGCGAGAGCCTGCGGCAGCAGCTCCTTGATCTCTATTGGGAGCTTGGCGCCTACCCTGAGGCGCGCGCTATGCTGGAGACCGTGACCGCCGCGGGGAAAGCCACGGGGATTCTGTCGAACGGGTCGCCTGCGATGCTTGACGCCGCCGTGACATCGGCGGGCCTGTCGGAGCTTCTTGACGCCATTCTCAGCGTGGAAGACGTGGGTGTCTTCAAGCCCGCTGCGGCGGTCTACGACCTTGTTGGCCATCATTTCCGCTGCACCCCGTCCGAGGTCCTTTTTGTGTCGTCGAACGGTTGGGATGCGGCCCATGCGGCGGCCTACGGATTTGAGACCGTCTGGGTGAACCGGGATGGTGCGCCAATGGACCGCCTGCCCGGTCGACCTGCCCATGTTGTCGTCGACCTCAGCGCCATTCCGGAGCTCGCGCTGTGAGCTATTTCACCGCCTCCGACGGCGCGCGGCTTTATTACACCGATGAGGGCGCAGGGCGGCCTTTACTTTGCCTTTCGGGGCTGACGCGGACGGGACGGGATTTCGACTATGTCGCGCCGCTGCTGCCGCCCTGCCGTCTGATCCGCATGGATTACCGCGGGCGGGGGATGTCGGACTTCTCTGGCGCGGCGACCTATTCGCTCCAGCGGGAAGGACAGGACGCTTTGGAGCTTTTGGACCATCTGGGCCTCGATCAGGTGAGCCTTCTGGGCACGTCGCGCGGGGGGCTCATTGCCATGGGCCTCGCCTTCACCGCAAAGGCGCGGCTCAGGGCTGTGGCGCTCAACGACATTGGCCCGAAGATCGAAGAGGCGGGCCTTGGCGCGATCAAGGACTACCTCGGGCGGCGGCCCGCCTTTGAGACGCTGGAGGAGGCCATCGGCAAGCGGGGCGCGGTCATGGCTGGCTTTGCGCACGTCCCTGCCACGCGATGGGCGCAGGAGGTGATGTTGCACTACCGGGCGGGGCCAGAGGGTCTCGACATCACTTATGATCCCGCGCTTCGGGATGCGGTCCTGTCGAATGAGGCGGCGTCAGCGCCGGATCTCTGGCCCGTTTTCGACGCGCTGGATGACCTGCCACTTTGCCTGATCCGGGGCGCGAATAGTGATCTGTTGAGCAAGGAGACCGCCGATGAAATGGCGCGCCGACGGCCGGACATGATCCGCGCGGAGGTGCCTGACCGGGGGCATGTCCCGTTCCTTGATGAGCCGGAGGCCGTATCGGCCCTGCACGAATGGTGGACCCTATGAATATCGACATGATCCACGCCTCAGCGGAGCGTGCACATGGCCATGTGCGGCGTACACCGCTTCTCACATCGCCCTTTCTCGACGAGATCGCAGGCCGCCGCGTCTGGGTGAAGGCGGAATGCCTTCAACACACCGGGTCCTTCAAGTTTCGCGGGGCGTGGTCGGCTGTGTCTGCATTGAACGAGGAGGAGCGGGAGCAGGGCATCTTCGCGTCCTCGTCCGGCAACCACGCGCAAGCCATTGCGCTCGCCGCAAAGATGCATGGCGCGCGGGCGGTGATCCTGATGCCCTCGGACGCGCCAAAGTTGAAGATCGCGAACACCGAAGCCCTTGGCGCGGAGGTCGTGCTCTACGATCGGGCCACTGAAGACAGGGAAGAACTGGCTGCAAACCTCTCGCGGCAGCGCGAACTCGTCTTCATTCCGCCGTTCGACCACCCGCAGGTCATCGCAGGACAGGGCACCTGTGGCCTTGAGATCCATGAGGATGCGCCGGACGGAGCGGACGTCCTGGTCTGCTGTTCCGGGGGAGGGCTCACTGCGGGCATCGCACTGGCGCTGGAAGGGACAGGTCGCCGGGTCCACCCGGTGGAGCCCGAGCATTTTGACGATGTGGCGCGCTCGCTCATCGCGGGGGCGCGGTTGCGGAATGAGCGAACGAGCGGAAGCCTGTGTGACGCGATCATCACGCCGCAGGCAGGCGATTTGACCTGGCCGGTAATCCAGCGGCTTTGCGCGCCGGGGATCGTCGTGACCGAAGAGGAGGCCCTGCGCGCCATGGCGCTGGCGTGGCTGCGCCTGAAGATCGTGGTTGAGCCCGGAGGCGCGGTCGCGCTGGCTGCGGCCCTGTTTCACGGCGACGCCGTTGAAGGTGAGGACGTGGCCCTCACGGTTTCCGGGGGAAATGTGGACCCGGCTGTCTTTGCCATGGCATTGGAGACGCTATGACAGAGTTCACCATCGCATCTTTCAACGTCAAGAACCTGATCGGCGCTGATCAGGAATATTATCGCTTCGAAAGTTACACCCCCGAGGAGCACGCCTGGAAAGAAGACTGGCTCGCGGATCAGCTCCTGACGATGGACAGCGACATCGTTTGCTTTCAGGAGATCTTCGATCTGTCCGCGCTCCGCTCTGTGGTCGAAGAGACGAACGCACGTGGCGCGGCCTCGAACGCGGCGGTGGTGCCGGATCGCTCCAAACGATACGCGCGTAAGGCCATTTTCCGGAAGCTTGCCTTTGCGCCCTATGACACGGCGCAGATCGCTTTTGCTGCCAATGCCAATGACGGCGCACCGGGTGAGCGGCGACCGGGCGTTGCGGTGCTGTCGCGGATGGGTTTCGCGAGCGAGCCTGAAGTTATCCAGGTTCTGCCAGTGCCGCTCGTCATCCCGTTCTCGGAGTTGGGCGGCGGTGATGGCGGGTCGTTCACGCTCAGCCGCACGTCGAGGCCCATTCTTAAGGTCAGAGTGCCAGTGGGCGATCACGTCCTTACGGTCTTCAACTGCCATCTGAAGTCAAAGCTGGGGGAGTATCCGAGGGTCGATGGCGTAGCCCCGGAAGCCAACCTTGTGAACTATGACCCCGCGGGGCGCGCCATGGGAAGCCTGAGGGCAGCGCTGCGTCGGATGGCGGAGGCCTGGGTGCTTCGCAACGAGGTCCTGAAAAGCCTGGCGGCCGGGGAGCCTGTCATGGTGCTTGGCGATTTCAACGATGGCGAGCACGCAGTGTCGTCGGAGATCATCGCAGGTGAGGCCCCGTTCAAGAACTATTCCTGGATACGCCGTCACGATGCGGCGCACCGGTCCGACCGCTACACCCGGGAGGAAAACGAGGTCATTCGCGAACAGATCGACGCGGTCAGGCTCTATTCCGCGGAGAAGCTCTTTGTGCGCAAGTCGCTTCGCGACATGGTCTATACGTCAGCCTTCGGCGGCAACTTCGAGAGCATCGACCAGATTTTCATGTCGCGTCATTTCCACCCGGACCATGCCGGGCGCATCGGAGAGATGGAGTACTTCAGCGCGTTGAATGACCATCTGACTGACGGCTCGCATCCGGAGGCCCCTTACAACAAGCTGGCTTCGGACCATGGTCAGATCATCGCGCATATGAGGATGCTGTGAGAGTTTTCGATACCGGGCAGATCAAGCTGCATTACCGCGTCGATGGGGATCCGTCGGGCGCTCCCCTCGTTTTTGCAAACTCGCTAGGGACGGACCTGAGGCTCTGGGATCAGGTGATGCCGCTTCTGCCGCCGGGCCTGCGAGTTATCCGCTACGACAAGCGCGGCCATGGGCTGAGCGATTGTCCGGACGCGCC
Organism: Pseudomonadota bacterium; assembly: GCA_039024825.1. GTDB lineage: Bacteria > Pseudomonadota > Alphaproteobacteria > Rhodobacterales > Rhodobacteraceae > Shimia_B. Next base: position 1,375 of record JBCCPQ010000142.1, on the reverse strand, counting down.
CTATTCAATGGGAGCGCTGGTGCGCGACGTGGAGCGTTTGCTCGATCATCTGGAGGTGCGGGAATGCGTGTTTGTGGGCCTCTCCATTGGCGGACTGATCGCGCAGGGGCTCGCGGCCAAGCGCGTCGACATGATCCGCGCCGTGGTTTTGTCGAACACTGGCGCGAAGATCGCCACGCGGGAGATCTGGGGAGACCGGATCGACACGATCCGCCGCTTCGGCATGGGGGCCATTGGGGACGCCACGATGAAGCGGTGGTTCTCAAAGGACTTTCGTGCGCGACCAGAGATGGCCGCCTGGCGCAACATGCTGATCTCCACCCCGGCGGAGGGATACATCGGCTGCGCTGAGGCCATTGCCGGCACTGATTTCTATGCCCCAACGGCGGCCTTGCGTCTGCCGTGCCTTGGCATCGCGGGGTCCGAAGACGATGCGACGCCGCCCGATCTGGTGCGCGAGACCGTGGATCTGATCCCGGGCTCCAAGTTTCAGATCATGCGTCGCACAGGCCACCTGCCCTGCGTGGAAGACCCGGAGACCTACGCCGGGCACCTGCGCGCGTTCCTCAGTCAGGTAGGCCACGTCTGAGCCGGGGGCTGCGCCCGGCCTGCCGGAAAGACCCTTCTCACTTGGCGGACGAAGTGCTACCGCCGGTGAAACAGAGGCACCATGGCCAAACCCGTCACCACCCCGCGGCTCGCGCTTACCTTCATCATCATCACGCTGACGATTGATGCCATGGGCATCGGGCTGATCCTGCCCGTCCTGCCCTCGCTCATCCGTGAGATCACCGGCGCAGACCTTGGGCAGGCGGCTGTCTGGGGCGGGATCATGACGACGATCTTCGCGGGCATGCAGTTCATCTTCGGACCCATCGTAGGCTCGCTCAGTGACCGCTACGGGCGCCGGCCGATCCTTCTGGGATCGCTTTTCATCGTGGCGGTGGATTTCGTGATCATGGGGATGGCTCACGCCATGTGGCTCCTGATCCTGACGCGGATTATTGGCGGCATTGCGACCTCTACCCAGGCCACGGCGGCGGCCTTCATCGCCGATATCTCTGCGCCCGAGAAGCGTGCGGCCAATTTCGGGCTGATCGGGGCGTCCTTCGGCGTGGGCTTTGTCCTGGGGCCCATTATCGGAGGTGCCTTGGGAGAGTTTGGACCGCGCATGCCCTTCTTTGCGGCGGCAGCGCTCGCGGCAGTGAACCTGGTCTTCGGGTATTTCGTCCTACCAGAGACGGTGACGCCGGAGCGGCGGCGCCCGTTTGAATTGTCGCGCGCGAACCCGTTCGGGGCTTTCAAGGCGGTGGGCAAGCTCGAAGACGTGCAGCGCCTGCTGATCATTGTCTTTCTCTATGAGTTTGCGTTCATC
>JBCCPQ010000141.1:0-7586 GCA_039024825.1 Pseudomonadota bacterium | reverse complement strand
TATCGCTCACAGGTCCTTGATGCCTATGCAGAGCTCTCGAGATTTCGAGCGGCAGGTGTGGCTGTTCCGACAGCGCCACCGGCGCGATAAGCCCCCCTCGTTGTACTGCAGGCCTCACTTCGGCGTCAGACTCGCTTGAACTTGCGCACTTGGGGCGTAGCTTCCTCTTCCAAGGAGGACGCCTATGATCCGCATGCTCTTGGCCTTTGGCTTTTCACTGACTGCTTACTCGGCATCTGCCGCGGAAGCGGTCACGACATTCACGCTCGACAACGGTATGGAAGCCGTTGTCATTGAGGATCACCGCGCGCCCGTTGTGGTGCATATGGTATGGTACCGCGTGGGCTCAGCTGATGAGCCGGAAGGTATTTCCGGAATCGCGCATTACCTTGAGCATTTGATGTTCAAAGCCACAGATAGTCTTGAGGACGGAGAGTTCTCCCGTACAGTGACTGAGAACGGCGGCACCGATAACGCATTCACGAGCTTTGACTACACTGGCTACTTCCAGCGCGTCGCAGCGGATCGCCTTGATCTGATGATGCAGATGGAGGCCGACCGGATGGTGAACCTAAACCTCGACGAGGATGATATCGCCTCTGAACGGGGTGTGGTCATCGAGGAGCGCAATCAGCGCACCGACAGCTCCCCCGGTGCCCTTTTCAATGAACAGATGCGGGCGGCGCAATTTATGAACCACCGCTACGGTGTCCCGATCATCGGCTGGCGGCACGAGATCGAGGGCCTCGGCCTTGCGGAGGCAGAGGCCTTCTATGAGCAGCACTACGGGCCCAACAACGCGATCCTGGTGGTCGCAGGTGATGTCGACCCTGCAGAAGTTCAGGCCCTCGCAGAAAAGCACTACGGCGGTATTGCCCCCAACCCGAATGTAACCGAGCGGTTGCGGCCTCAAGAACCGCCGCAGCTTTCAGAACGTCGGCTCGTCTATCGCGATGCGCGCGTAGCACAGCCGTATATCATTCGTTCCTATCTCGCGCCGGAGCGGAATCCGGGCGAGCAGCGGGAAGCAGCCGCGCTCCAGCTTTTGGCCAACATCCTCGGGGGCTCTGGCGCGACGTCCGTGCTTGGCGAGGCGCTCGAGTTTGAGCAGCGAAAAGCAGTCTACACCTCGGCCTACTACACCGCTCAATCCCTCGACCCCGCGACGTTCTCCCTGCTTACGGTGCCAGTCCCGGACGTGAGCCTGCAGGAAATGGAAGACGCTTTGGATGCAGAGATCGCCGCATTCCTTGAAGAGGGCGTGGATGAGGAACAGCTCGACCGGATCAAGTCTCAGTGGCGGGCGGCATATATCTATGCCCTCGACGATGTGGGTTCCATCGCGCGGCGGTACGGAACAGCGCTGACCCAAGGCCTGACAGTGGAAGATGTGCAGGCGTGGCCCGAAGTCATCCAGTCCATCACAGGCGATGAAATCGTGGCCGCCGCAGAGCGCGTCTTTGATCGATCAAATGCTGTAACCGGGTGGCTCGCGCGCCCGCTTGAGGAGGTTTCCCAATGATTTGGCGCGTCACGGCATTTGTCATCGCCCTCGCGACCCCTGCGGCAGCGGTGGATATCAAGGAAGTGACCAGCCCCGGTGGAATCACGGCGTGGTTGGTAGAGGAACCTTCCATTCCCTTTACCGCGCTGGAGCTACGGTTCGAAGGCGGCGCGTCCCTTGATCCCGAGGGCAAGCGTGGCGTGACAAACTTAATGATGGGCTTGCTCGAAGAAGGCGCAGGTGACATGGACGCACGCGCCTTCGCGGAAGCGCGTGAAAGCCTAGCGGCACGCTACGACTTCGATGCGTTTGATGACACCGTGACGGTCAGCGCGCAATTTCTTACCGAAAACCGTGAGGCGTCAGTGGCGCTCTTGCGGGAGGCCCTCCTCAACCCGCGATTTGATGAGGACGCGGTGGAGCGTGTGAAGGGCCAAGTGGCATCTGGGATCCGGTCTGACCTGAAGGATCCGGATGAGATTTCGTCCGCGACGTTCTTTGAGCTGGCCTTTGGTGACCATCCTTACGGTACGTCCCTAGAGGGCACGCTGGAAAGCGTGCAGGGCCTCACCTCGGATGACCTCGAAGCAGCGCGGCAAGCGGCGCTGGTGAAAGACCGGCTCCTTGTTGGCGCGGTCGGTGACATCACCGAGGAGGAGCTCGGTGTTCTTCTCGACGATCTGTTGGGTGGTCTGCCCGAGACCGGGCCAGAGCTTCCCCCGCGGGTGGAGTTCGGGCTCCCCGGCGGCGTGACGGTGGTCGATTTCGAAGGGCCGCAATCCACTGCGCTCTTTGGCCATGTGGGAATGGAACGGGATGACCCCGACTATTTTGCGGCGTTCATCCTGATGGAGATACTTGGCGGTGGCGGCGTGGAAAGTCGGCTGGGCTTCGAGGTCCGCGAAGAGCGGGGTCTGACCTATGGCATATCAGCTTTCCTGATCCCAAAGGACCTCTCTGAAATGGTGCTTGGTCGCGTGCGATCTTCCAACGAGACGATCGCGGACGCCATCTCTGTGACACAGGACGAGTGGGCTAAGATTGCCGAGACTGGCGTGACGGAGGAGGAACTGCGCCGGACGCAGACATACCTTACGGGCGCTTATCCGTTGCGGTTTGATGGCAATGCTAACATCGCCAACATCCTCGCAGGGATGCAGCAAGCGGATCTTGGCATCGACTACATCGCGACGCGCAACGACAACATCGAGGCTGTAACGCTGCAGGAGATTAACCGCGTTGCCGCCGAGCTTCTGAACGCCGACGACCTGCACTTTGTGGTCGTGGGTGAGCCTGAGGGCCTCACCTCCACCAACTAAGACGCGCTTTCCGAATCTGGCTCAGCCATGCTACCCCTTGGGGCATGGCTGAGCTGAACCCCAAGATATCCACACCGGTGATACGACAGCTCGATGAGGCGGCGATCAACAGGATTGCCGCGGGCGAGGTGGTGGAGCGACCTGCGAGTGCCGTCAAGGAGCTCGTAGAGAACGCCATAGATGCCGGGGCGACGCGGATTGAGGTCTCGATCTCAGACGGTGGAAAGTCGCTGATCCGCGTCGTTGATAATGGCTGCGGGATCGCGCCTGCGGAGTTACCTCTCGCCCTCGCGCGCCACGCAACGTCCAAGATCGACGGCTCGGACCTTCTGAACATCCACACCTTTGGCTTCCGTGGTGAAGCGCTGCCCTCTCTTGGCGCGGTCGGGCGGTTGACGGTCACTTCGCGCTGCGGGGAGGAGGCCGCCGCAATCAGTGTGACGGGTGGTGAGATGTCGTCCGTTCGACCCGCTGCCTTGGGGCAGGGCACGGTCGTTGAGCTTCGGGACCTTTTCTTCGCCACCCCAGCACGACTGAAGTTCCTTCGTTCCGATCGGGCTGAGGCGCAGGCCATTTCGGACGTCGTGAAAAGGCTGGCGATGGCGGAACCTCTTGTGGGTTTTGTCCTCCGCGATCTCGGCACCGGGCGAGAGGTCTTCCGGGCGGATGCCTGCACCGGGGATCTTTTTGATGCGCTGCGCGGACGCCTAACCCAGATTCTTGGCCGCGATTTTACGGAAAACAGCATCGCCGTTGATGCGGAGCGTGAAGGCGTGACCATGACGGGCTTTGCTGCGCTGCCGACCTACTCGCGTGGGGCGGCAGTTGCGCAGTTCCTGTTCGTCAATGGACGACCGGTGCGAGACAAGCTCCTCATTGGGGCGCTGCGGGGCGCCTATGCGGATTTTCTGAGCCGGGACCGCCACCCGGCGGCAGCGCTCTTTATCGAGTGCGACCCTACGCGAGTGGACGTGAATGTGCACCCAGCCAAGTCCGAGGTCCGATTTCGGGATCCAGGTGTTGTCCGTGGACTCATCGTTGCGGGACTACGCCACGCACTGGCAGAGGCCGGGCACCGCGCATCGAGCACCGTCGCGGCAGAAACGCTGGGCGCCATGCGTCCAGAGGCTCCCAAAAATGTCGTCTACCAGATGGATTTCGCGTCCCGGACGCGCCCGGCAATTCCAAGCCGCGTTGATGGGCTCTCAGAGGCACCGGCAACCTACGAGCCGCCAACCGCGCGGGTCGAACCAGAGCCGCCGACACAGGACTATCCCTTGGGTGCTGCGCGTGCGCATCTCCACGAAAACTACATCGTCGCACAAACGTCTGACGGCATGATCCTCGTTGATGCTCATGCAGCCCATGAGCGACTTGTCTACGAGAGGCTGAAGTCGCAGATGGCGGAAACGGGTGTCGCTGCGCAGGCTCTCCTCATTCCGGAAGTCGTGGAGCTCAGCGCGACGGAGGCCGCGCTTATCCTCCGTGAAGGGGATGCGCTGGCAAAGATGGGTGTTGTGATCGAACCATTTGGTGCGGGCTCTGTTGCGATCCGGGAGGTCCCGGCGATCCTCGGGACATGTGACGCGCGTGCCCTCTTGCTCGATGTGATTGATGAGCTCACCGAGGTCGGGACATCGCGGCGCGTGCAGGATCGCATAGAGGCGGTTTTGAGCCGTGTCGCTTGCCACGGCTCCGTCCGCACTGGCCGACGGATGCAAGCGGATGAAATGAACGCACTGCTCCGTCAGATGGAGGATACACCTCACTCCGGGCAATGTAACCACGGGCGGCCAACCTATGTGGAGCTAAAGCTTGCCGATATCGAGCGGCTTTTCGGGCGATCATGACCTGGCTTGAGACGCTGGACCCACGCGACCCGCTTGTTATGGGCGCGGTGGTGCTCTTGGCCTTTCTCTTCCTTCTCGTGGTGATCCTGCGCGCGCTGAGGCCCCTATCCGCACTCGGCCAACGTGTCGACATGCTTGGTCAGGGCCAACAGCAACTAGCTGGTGGGCTGACCCATGTGAGCGAAGCGCAGGCTGCTCAGCAGGCGCAAATGATGCAGCTCATGGAAACGCGCCTCGCCCAGGTGACGGAGCGGATGAATGAGAACTTGACGAGTTCTGCAAAAGCGACGGCTTCGTCGCTGGGTGCCCTACAGCAGCGTTTGCAGGCGATCGACAAGGCGCAGGATAATATAACCAAGCTCTCCGGAGATGTGCTTGGCCTTCAGGACATTCTCTCAAACAAGCAGACCCGAGGGGCTTTCGGGGAAATCCAGCTCGCGGAGATTGTTGGCAAGGCGCTTCCACCGGATGGCTATAGATTGCAGGCGACCCTCTCAAATGGGCGGCGCGCTGATTGCCTTATCCATCTGCCGAACCCGCCGGGCCCCATCGCGGTGGACGCAAAGTTCCCGCTCGAAGCGTATGAGGCGCTTCGGCAAGCAGCGAGCGACGCTAAGCTCCAACACGCAGCGCGCAGACTCCGACAGGATGTCCGCGCGCACATAAGAGCTATCTCGGACCGCTACATCCTGGAAGGTGAGACCGCCGACGGGGCACTTATGTTCCTGCCCTCGGAGGCAATCTATGCGGAGCTTCATGCAAACTTCCCTGAGCTTGTCCGAGAAGGGTTTGCTGCCCGCGTTTGGATAGTGTCCCCAACCACCTGCATGGCGACGCTCAATACAATGCGGGCGATCCTGAAGGATGCGCGCATGCGTGAGCAGGCAGGCGCCATCCGAAAAGAGCTCGCTGCGCTCTATGAAGATGTTGACCGCCTAGGGGCACGCGTCGGAAATCTCGACCGCCACTTCGGGCAAGCGCAAAAGGACATAGAGGAGATCAAGATCTCCGCGACCAAGGCCGGTACGAGAGCAAGACGGCTCGACGCATTCGACTTCGAGGCCATCGAAGAAGACACGCCGAGCCGCATCATAAGAAGTAGTGGGGGCTGACCCTTAGGAGGAGCTGTCGCCCGCAGTGAACATGAGCCGCACGGTGACCGGTACAGCGCGATCGATGCGCTCAAGGCCGGCCAGTTCCATGAGCTTATCAATGCCGGCGTCGATCCCGAGCTCCTCAGTGGAGACGTAGGTTACCCCGTCCGACATCACGAGGACATTTTCGTCCGAAAGGCGAGCAGCGAGGACGGGTAGGTCCACAAAGACCTCCTGGCCAAGGAACATAAGTGTACCTTCGACCGTGCTCGTCATCGTTTCACCTACAGCGAGGCCTCCCATGGCCTCCATGTCCACTTCGGCCATGAGCTGCGCGCTGGGCGCCATTTTGAACACGTGCTCCTGCATGCGCTCATTGCGGATGTCGATGCCAGTGTCCGCCGTGCCGAGGTTCAACGTAAGGTCAACCATTCCATCAGAAGAAACGCTGCCAGAGAGGCCGCTGAAGGAGTGGCTTTCGCCGATGACGTCGGATTTCACGGAGCCGAAACCGATCTTGGAATTCTCGCCATCTAGCGTCCACATCTCCGCCGAAGCGGCACCGGATGCGAGGGCGATGGCGGCAGCAAACAGAGTTGTCTTCATTGTCAGATCCTCCCGGAGTTTTCTTTACTCTACGTCAACGTAGTGCTGCGGGCGGAAACGCAAAACGCCGCCCAGTTGGGCGGCGCAGCATTGGTTTCGGTCCGGACCCTCGCGGGCTATTTCAGATGCGGAAGACCTTCTGCGCCAAACGAGGAATGACGCCAGAAAAGCGCAACGGTGCGTCCGTTGCGGCCAGGCAAATGCAGTCTTCACCGATATCGGCGATGGGCGTATGCTCCGTATCTTCGTTCGCAACTTCGATATCGCCACGCGCAAACCGGTCACCGTCGTCAAGGAAGGCTCCCTGGAGCACCAGCGTCAGCTCCGTGCCAGCGTGGCCGTGGTCCGGCATTTCTGCGCCCGCCGGGATGAAGAGAAGCCGGACCGACGCGTCCTTTGACGTTGGCAGGACCGCCTGCTTCACGCCGCCGCCAACGCGGCGCCATTTCACGTCGTTCAGATCCCCGCCGACATAATCCTGGAGCGGTTTCGGAAAGACCCCCCGAGGTGCGCGCATGGTCTTGATCGGATCCTTCGCCTTGCTCGAGATGAGCTTGAGCGTTGCTTCCAGTGCGTCGCTCGACAACTCAACCTCTTCGGCATCCTCAAGCACGGCGCCACCAATGGCTTCGAATTCCATAAGCCTTGCTCGGCATTCATCACACAGCGACACATGGGTCGCCACCACAAGGCTGAACGCCTCAGGCAACGTGCCTGCCGCGTACCCAATCAGTAGCTCGTCGGTGAGGTGATGTTTTATCCCTTGCTCACTCATCTGGCTTCACTCTCCAATTGCGCATTCGCGCTTATCCCATTGCGTGGCGCAGTCTATCCAACGCCAAGCGTATCCGAGATTTGATCGTCCCTAGCGGCAAACCCGTCTCAGCCGCGATCTCGCTGTGGCTGAGGTCTCCAAAGTATGCGCGCTCGATCAGCACCCTCTGTTTCTCCGGCAGCTCAGACAAGGCCTGAGCCAATTGCGTACTCTCTTGTTGCAGGGCGAGCGTGTCCTCTTGGTCCGGCTCGGCTTCGGGCCCCCATGGGAGGTCCTCGGGCTCTGGCCTACGCTGTTTCCGAAGGGCATCGATCGACTTGTTTCGTGCGATCGTGAAGATCCAGGTGGCAACGCTTGCGCGGGCCGGATCAAACATATGTGCCTTCGTCCATAGGGTGGCCATCACCTCCTGCGTCGTCTCTTCAGCGAGCGCGGCGT
>JBCCPQ010000140.1:0-7600 GCA_039024825.1 Pseudomonadota bacterium | reverse complement strand
GCCGACCCCGGCACCCGCGCGGCGCAAGCGATCCTGGCGCGCCTTTAGTCCAGGTTTGCGCGGAACGTGAGGCAGGGCCCGCCCGCCTCCCTTCTTCGCTGGCGCTCGAACCATCGGTGGCGCGCTTCGCGCGACGTCGCCTTGTCGTCAGGGGTTGGTTCCGGTGGTCAGCGCGGCGCAGCCTCCGGCGGGAGTGTATGGAAACGAAAGAAAGACCTGCGTGCTAGCCTCGTGTGATCCAGCCACCACCCAGCACGCGGGAGCCGTCCGGGGCATAGAACACGCAGGCTTGCCCAGGGCTGATCCCTTCCTCGGCGACGATGAGCTCGACTTCGGCGCTGGTGGGGCCCGTCGGGCGGATGACGGCATCGCGCGGCGGTCGCGTGGATCTGACTTTCGCGCCAACAGTCCATGCGTCCTGGCTTTCAAAGGGCGCGTCGCCTAGCCAGTTGACCTCTTTCACCGGGACGCGGCGCGTGGCGAGCATGTCTTTCGGGCCGACGACGACGCGCCGCCCGTCGACGTCGAGCTTCACGACGTAGAGCGGCTCCGACAGGCCGCCGATCCCGAGGCCTCTGCGCTGACCTATGGTGTAGTGAATGACGCCTTTATGCTCCCCCAGGATGCGGCCATCGGCATGGACGATCTCGCCCGGGTCAGCGGCGCCGGGGCGCAGCTTTTCGATGACGGCCGCATAGTCGCCGTTGGGGACAAAGCAGATGTCCTGGCTGTCGGGTTTATCCGCCACCGGAAGTCCGTGCTTCAGCGCGAGCGCCCGGGTTTCCGCCTTGGAGACGAGGTGGCCCAGGGGAAAACGCAGAAAATCCAACTGTTCTGAAGTTGTCGAAAAAAGGAAGTAGCTCTGGTCGCGTACCGGGTCGGCGGCGCGGTGAAGCTCCGCCCCTGCTGCGCCTGTCTTGCGCTGGATGTAATGCCCGGTCGCCATGCAGTCCGCGTCGAGGTCGCGCGCAGTGCCCAGCAGGTCCTTGAATTTGACCCGTTCATTGCACCGGATGCAGGGAACGGGCGTTGCCCCGGCCAGGTAGCTGTCTGCGAACTCGTCGATAACGGCGTCTTTGAAAATGTTCTCATAATCAAGGACATAGTGCGGGAATCCCATCTCCTCGGCCACCCGACGGGCATCGTGTATGTCGCGTCCCGCGCAGCATGCCCCCTTCTTGGACAGCGCCGCCCCATGGTCATAGAGTTGGAGCGTCACACCGACGACGTCATAGCCTTCAGAGGCCAACTCTGCCGCCACCACAGAGCTGTCGACACCACCCGACATGGCCACAACGACGCGCGTCTCCGCGGGGCTCTTTGCGAAGCCGAGCGAGTTCAATCCGACTGTGTGATCCAGCGACATTGTCCGTTCCTGACCCAAGAGGCTGAAAATATAGGAAAATGCGAAACACTCGCAAGGGCGGGTTTCACCGCTCGTTAAGTGCAATGAGGGCAAATGTCACCCGGATTTACGAAGAAGGGTGAGTGAGATGTATCTTAAGAAAGTCGACGGGCCACGAACCGTCACCTTGCCGGACGGCTCTGTCATGAGCCGGGCCGACCTGCCGCCGTTGAACACGACCCGCTGGGTGGCGAGCCGTAAGGCAGGCGTTATCAAGGGCGTGGCGGCAGGACTGATCTCCCGCGAGGAGGCGTGCCAGATGTACGCGTTGAGCGAGGAGGAGCTGGAAGGCTGGATGACCGCCGTGCGAGAACACGGCGAAAAAGCGCTCAAGGCGACCCAACTCAAAAAATATCGGCAACCTTAAGTTGTAGATAACATATTCAAAAGCTGGTAACGTGCGGTTAACCATTGGGTGTCACAAGGGTGAGGACCAGATATTCCGAAAGGGTAGGCCATGCGCGTACTACTTGTTGAAGACGATCCAACCACGGCCAAAAGCATCGAATTGATGCTGACCCATGCCAGCCTGAACGTGTACTCGACCGATATGGGTGAGGAGGGCATCGACCTCGCCAAACTCTACGATTACGACCTTATCCTGCTGGATATTAACCTGCCCGACATGAACGGTCTGGAGGTTCTGCGTCAGTTGCGCGTGTCGAAAATCGAAACCCCAATCCTGATTTTGTCCGGGGACACCGACACGGAAAGCAAGATCAAGGGTTTCGGCTTCGGTGCCGACGATTACCTGACAAAGCCGTTCCACCGGGAGGAGCTGGTGGCGAGGATCCACGCGATCATCCGACGCTCCAAAGGTCATGCGCAATCAATCATCCGGACGGGCCGCGTGGATGTGAACCTCGATGCCAAGACGGTGGAAGTTGAGGGCAAGCCCGTTCATCTCACCGGCAAGGAATACCAGATGCTTGAGCTTCTGAGCCTCCGGAAAGGCACGACGCTCACGAAGGAAATGTTCCTGAACCACCTTTACGGCGGCATGGACGAGCCAGAGCTCAAGATCATCGACGTGTTCATTTGCAAACTGCGCAAGAAACTGTCGACGGCAACGGGCGGTGAAAACCACATCGAGACTGTCTGGGGACGGGGCTATGTGCTGCGTGATCCTGAGCCCAGCTTGAATGAAGAGCCTGTGAAGCTCCGCGCCTGAGGCGCAGTTTTCCAAAATTCGATAACGGCGTCCTCCTTTGGGCGCCGTTTGTCCTTTTGGCCTTCGCAAAGGCGTCGGCGACGATTGCTGAGGAGGGAAGCGCCACCGAACCCAGCTCTCCTCGACGGCGCCAATCACCCCGCGAAGACAGGTGATGGGCTGGACGCCGGGGCAGGGCGCTCCTATCACCTGATCGTGGATAGAGGGGCGCGCATGGCAAAAGCCGACACAGATATCGCCGAGATGGATGAAGCGGCTGCGGCCGAGGAACTGGCGATGCTTGCGGCGAAACTGGCGGATGCGAACAAAGCGTATCACACCGAAGATGCGCCAGCGCTCTCTGACGCGGAGTATGATGCGCTCAAAGCACGCAATACGGCTCTCGAAGACGCATTTCCGGCTCTGAAGCGCGAAGATAGCCCGACGGAACAGGTCGGGGGCCCCATCAACGAAGCGTTTGGCAAGGTCACCCATGCCGTCCGCATGATGTCCCTCGCCAATGCCTTCGACGACGATGATATCGCGGAATTCGATGCACGGACCCGCAAGTATCTGGGCCTCGCCGACGATGCAGAGCTGGCATTTACGGCGGAGCCAAAGATCGACGGGCTGTCCCTCTCGCTCCGCTACGAAGGCGGCAAGCTCGTGCAGGCCGCCACACGCGGCGACGGCGCCGTGGGCGAAGACGTCACCGCAAACGCCCGTACAATCACAGATATCCCCGAGACGCTGCAGAACGCGCCGGACCTCCTCGAAATTCGGGGTGAGGTCTACATGGCCCACGCCGATTTTGAAGCGCTGAACGAGGCGCAAACGGAGAAGGGCCTGAAGACGTTCGCAAATCCGCGCAACGCTGCTGCAGGCTCGATCCGTCAGCTCGACAGCGCTATCACCGCCGCCCGTCCGCTTCGGTTTTTCGCCTATTCCTGGGGTGCGCTATCCGAGCCCCTCGCCGACACGCAATCGCATGCGATAAAACGGATGGGAGAACTTGGGTTTTCCACAAACCCGCTCACCCAGCGCTGCGGGAGCCCCGCTGAGCTTCTCGCTCATTACCGCAAGATCGAACAGCAGCGCGCGACGCTCGGCTATGACATCGACGGTGTCGTCTACAAAGTCGATGACCTCGCGCTGCAGGACAGGCTGGGATTTCGCTCCACCACGCCCCGCTGGGCCATCGCCCACAAGTTCCCGGCCGAACTCGCCTGGACCACGCTCGAGAAGATCGAGATACAGGTGGGCCGGACAGGTGCGCTCAGCCCCGTGGCGCGTCTCACGCCCGTGACGGTGGGCGGAGTCGTTGTTTCAAACGCCACGCTCCACAACGAGGACTATATCGCCGGGCTCGACAGCAAAGGTCAGGAGATCCGCGGCGGCAAAGACATTCGCGAAGGCGATTGGGTGCAGGTCTACCGGGCGGGCGACGTGATCCCCAAAGTCGCCGATGTGGACCTGTCGCGCAGACCGAAGGACGCCAAGCCCTACGCGTTCCCGACACGCTGTCCCGAATGCGGCTCTGACGCGATCCGTGAGGAAGGCGACGCCGTCCGGCGGTGTACGGGCGGCCTTATCTGTCCCGCGCAAGCCGTTGAGAAGCTGAAGCATTTCGTCAGTCGTGGGGCCATGGACATCGACGGTCTCGGCGCCAAACAGATCGAGATGTTCTACCGCGACGACCAGCTCCCAATAAAGGAACCCGCCGATATCTATACGCTCGCGGCCCGCGACAGCGACTTGCTGACAAAGCTCGCAAATCGCGAAGGCTACGGCCAGAAGTCTGCCGAAAACCTCTTTGCGGGCATTGAGGCCACGCGATCAGCGCCCTTCGCGCGCGTCCTCTTTGGCCTCGGCATCCGGCACGTTGGCGAGGCCGCAGCCCGATTAATCGCGCGCCACTACGGCTCGTGGGCCGCTTTCGCGGAGGCAATGGACCTCGCCGCGGGCGAACCCGCCTGCATGGCGCAGACCAAAGAGGCGCTCGCCGAAAGCCCAGCATGGCAGGACCTGCTGGGTGTTGACGGCGTCGGCTCAGTCCTTGCGGCCTCGTTGATCACCACCTTCGCCCAACCGAGGGAGCGAGCCTCAATCGACCGCCTTGCCGCAGAACTCACCATTGAAGATGAGGCCGCGCCTGCCTCCGAAAGCCCGGTAGCGGGCAAAACGGTGGTCTTTACCGGCACTCTTGAACAGATGACGCGGGCAGAGGCGAAGGCGCGGGCGGAGGCGCTCGGCGCGAAGGTCTCGGGGTCTGTCTCCGCCAAGACGGACATCCTCGTCGCGGGCCCCGGCGCGGGTTCCAAGGCCAAGAAGGCGTCCGAGCTCGGCATTGACACTCTCGATGAAGACGCGTGGCTCCGGTTAATCGGGGGCTGATCGGAAGATGAGCCGTCCGGAGATTCTCTTTCCGCTTTTCGCTGATCTGGAGACGCTGCCGGGGATCGGGCCGAAGACAGCACAGAACCTCGCTGCGCTCAAAATTGAGAAGCCGCGAGATCTCTTGTTCCACTTGCCGCATGCTGTGATCGACCGGCGGCCCGTGACCACGGTGAAAGGGGCTGAACTGCCCTCGGTCCTGACGGTCGAGGTGGAGATTTTGCGCCATCGCCTGGCCTCTCGTAAGGGGGCACCCACGCGGATATTTGTCGAAGACGCGGAGACTGCGTTTCAGATCATCTACTTCAACGTGTCCGGCCAATTCCTTGAAAAGCTGTTGCCTGTCGGCCAGCGCCGCGTTGTGTCCGGCAAAGTCGAGCTGTTTGATGGGGAGGCTAACATGGTCCATCCCGACCATGTGGTCGCCCCGTCCGAGATGTCAGAGATCCCGGTCTATGAACCTGTCTACCCGCTCACGGCTGGTGTAACGCAAAAGGTGCTGACGAAGGGCGCAGCAGGCGCGCTTTCACGGCTCCCTGAGTTGCCGGAATGGGCGGACAAAGCGCTTGTGGCGCGCGAAAAGTGGCCGACACTTGGGCACGCCCTGCAGGACGCTCACGCCCCGAAGGATCTTGGCGATGTCGGCCCGCACAGCAAGGCGCGGCAGCGCCTGGCCTATGATGAGCTTTTCGCCCACCAGCTCACGCTTGCGCTGGCGCGCGCGCAGGACCGTCGTGCCAAGGGGCGCAAGAGCGAGGGCGACGGCCGCCTTCGCCAACGTATCCTCAACGCGCTCCCGTTCGCGCCCACGGGCGCGCAGATCCGCGCCAGCGCAGAGATTGCAGAGGATATGGCCCGCCCCCAAAGGATGAACCGTCTCCTCCAGGGAGATGTTGGCGCAGGCAAGACGCTCGTGGCGTTTCTGGCGCTTTTGACGGCGGTGGAGGCAGGTGGACAGGGCGTGATGATGGCGCCGACAGAGATCCTTGCCCGCCAGCATTTCGAAAGCCTGGGACCGATGGCCGAGCAAGCGGGCGTGTCACTCGTTCTGCTCACCGGGCGCGACAAGGGTGCCGAGCGGGCCGCCAAACTCGCCGACCTGCAAGACGGGCGCATCGATATCCTCTTGGGGACCCACGCCGTCTTTCAGAAAGACGTGGCCTTTGGGGATCTTCGTCTTGCCATCGTTGATGAGCAGCACCGGTTTGGCGTCCGCCAAAGGTTGCTCCTTGGCGAGAAGGGGGCGGCGGCGGATGTTCTCGTCATGACCGCGACACCCATTCCGCGGTCGCTGGCGCTCGCGCAGTACGGGGACATGGACGTGTCGATCCTTGACGAGAAGCCGCCGGGGCGGACGCCGATCCAGACTGCCACGGTGCCTACCGCGCGGATGGACGATGTCGTGGCCAAGCTGCGCGTGGCCGTGGCGGAGGGCAAGCAGGCCTATTGGGTCTGCCCACTTGTGGAAGAAAGCGAAAGCGTGGACATGACCGCCGCAGAGGAGCGGTTCAAATCCCTGCGCGCGGCCCTCGGTGAGGGCGTTGTGGGGCTCGTCCATGGCCAGATGCCGCCTGCCGAGAAAGACGCCTCCATGGCGCGTTTCGTGGCAGGCGAGACGAGCGTGCTTGTTGCGACCACCGTCATTGAGGTTGGCGTGAACGTCCCCAATGCCACCATCATGGTGATTGAGCGTGCGGAGAGTTTCGGTCTGGCGCAACTCCATCAGCTCCGTGGACGTGTGGGGCGCGGATCGCTCGCCTCGACCTGCCTTCTCATCTACCAGGCGCCGCTCAGTGAGGGGGGCGAGCGACGTCTTCGGATCATGCGTGAGACCGAAGATGGATTTCGGATCGCAGAGGAAGATCTCGCGATCCGCGGGGCCGGGGACATGATCGGCACCGCGCAATCCGGCCTGCCGCGATTTCGCGTCGCGAATCTGGATAGTCAGTCGGCGCTCATGGCGCTCGCGCAGAGCGACGCGCGCAAACTTCTGGCCGAAGACCCAACGCTCGAGAGCGCCCGGGGGCAGGCGGCGCGCGTTCTGCTTTGGTTCATGGAGCAGGATCGGGCAATCCGTTTGATTTCAGTCGGTTAGGCTTCCGCGGCGGAGAAAGTTCGCTTTTGTTCTCAAAAAGTTCTTGCCGCGTTCGCATCAATATGCGAACAAATGGTTAACAACACTGAGATACCGAGCTGCATCATGACCGACCTCCGAAAGCGCCTGACGGCCATCACATTCCTCAAGGACACCATGGGTGCCTTGGCGCTTTTGGCCATGCTCTACGGTGGCTTGTGGATGCCTGTCTTCCTCTGATCCTGTTTCTGCCTGCGGTCCACGCGACGCGATAAGCACGTCCCCTCGTTGATGCTACGCCCTGTCCCGGGCCATTGGCCTTGAGGTCTGCCTCCCTCATTGGCCACGCGTCTCACCCAACTGGATTGCACACCTCAAGCCGCGCTTCCCTGCCAGGATGCGCGGCTCTTTTCTTTGAGCGCCAAAAATCTTTGGGAGATTTTTGACAAATTCCTTCGCAAGGAATTTGGCGCTTTAGGCGTGTTATGGGATTTCAGGGCGCTGCTGCAGAGGTTGCAGGCGGCGCGAGAGGTATTTGGGGAAAGATGAAGGGTCAGGCGACCTTGCGCTCTGCGTC
>JBCCPQ010000139.1:0-7678 GCA_039024825.1 Pseudomonadota bacterium | reverse complement strand
GGCTCTTTCTTCGCCTGCGTTGCGATCGCGTTGATCTTCGGGGGCGGTGGAGGGAATGTGATCTCTCCCGCGTGGGTGGCAGTGGCCCCACGGATGACGTCATCTTCCATGTTGTGGTTAACAACGCCGTCCTTTTCAGGCGTCAGATCTGTCATCATATGACGGATGTTGGTAGCATAGAGCGTGGAGCTCTGCGTTGCCATGCGGCTTGGGAAATCCGTGTAGCCGACGATTGTCACGCCGGTATCTGTGACGATCTTTGCGTCTTTCACGGTCAGCTCGCAATTGCCGCCGCGCTCTGCCGCGAGGTCTACGATGACGGAGCCGGGCTTCATCATCTCGACCATATCTTTGGTCCAAAGAACCGGCGCATCGCGGTTCGGGATCAAGGCAGTGGTAATCACGATGTCGATGTCAGGGGCCAGCTCGCGAAACTTAGCGAGCTGCGCTTCACGGAACTCAGGGCTCGAAGGCGCGGCATAGCCGCCCGTCGTCGCGCCGTCTGTTTGCTCTTCATCGAATTCGAGGAAGACGAACTCCGCACCCATGGATTCAATCTGTTCGGCCACTTCGGGTCGCACGTCGAAGGCGTAGGTAATAGCGCCCAGGCTCGTAGACGTGCCGATGGCGGCCAGTCCCGCAACACCTGCGCCGACAATGAGGACTTTCGCCGGCGGGACTTTACCCGCCGCTGTCACCTGCCCCGTAAAAAAGCGCCCGAAGTTATTTCCCGCTTCGATAACAGCGCGATAGCCAGCAATATTCGCCATGGAGGACAACGCGTCCATCTTCTGGGCGCGGCTGATACGCGGCACCATGTCCATGGCGATCACCGTCGCCTTTTGCTTGTTGGCGAGGTTCATGAGCGCCTCATTCGCGCCCGGATAGAAGAAGGAGATCAACGTCTGACCATCGCGAAGGCGCTTGGTCTCCGCGTCTGACGGGGGACGTACTTTGGCGACGATGTCAGCTTGTTTGTAGAGCTCTGCAGCCTTCTTAACGACTGTGACACCCGCGTCCTCATAGGATGCGTCCGAGAAACCGGCGAGGGCACCCGCACCCGCTTCAATCAGGCATTCATGGCCCAGTTTCTGAAGTTGTTTGGCGCTGTCGGGCGTCATCGCGACGCGCGCCTCACCCTCGAATATCTCTTTCGGCGTTCCGATCTTCACGTGTCCCACCCTTTTCGATGCTTTTGCCTGATGTGGCGCAGGAGTGGCGCGCGTCTAGCTGCAACGCGGAAAGATTCCAACCAGCGGACGCAAGATTATTGCGCCCTCGCACGGGACGTCGCGGAAAGGCGCCTTATTTTTAGGCGCAACCGCTCGGGTCAGTCAGAGCCACCGCCGGACCGAGGCGCACCAATCACCAAAAGCCACGCCGAAATCCTCGCGAAGTCGGGCTTCCTCCGGTTCGATGAAGCGCTTGGTCAGAACCCAGGAGAGTGCCAGGACAGCGGGAACTGTGGCCCACCAGAGACCCCACCAGAGGTAGATGCCAACCAAAATCGCGAGATCAGCGAGGTAGATCGGATTGCGTGACCACGCGAAGGGCCCTTGTGTGACGAGCGCCGTCGCCCTTTGATGCGGGATCGGTGTGGTCCGCGCGCGGCGCATCTCCGCGACAGCCCAAATCGCGGTGACCATTCCAGCCAGGACAAGGGCGACGCCCACAGGCCGCATCCAGCCGGGAGTTGGCTCAAAGACTGGAAGGATGGAGCCCAAAAACAAGAACCAGATGAGCCAGACGGGCGGAATGTCGATCCACTTCATTTTGTCACCGTTCCATCAGGGCCGCGCCTCCGCGCCCTTGCTATTCACGCCTCAGGTGCAATTGATACACCCATGGAGCTTCAGGGGAAGAGAGCCCTCATCACAGGTGGGGGAACGGGCATCGGGCTGGCTTGCGCGCGGGCCTTGAAGGCCTCAGGCGCAGATGTCGTCATCACCGGGCGGCGACGTGACGTTCTCGACACTGCAGCGTCCGAGCACGGATTTACCGCTCTGGCACTAGATGTAACTAACGAGAGTTCTGTCGTCGAAGGCTTTGACGCAGCAGGACAAATCGACATCCTTATCGCCAACGCCGGGATTGCGCAGGGGCAGAACATACTCCGGTCCGACACGGCGTTCTGGCGGAAGATCATGGCGACCAACCTTGACGGAGCGTACATCACGATCCGCGAGGCCCTGCGCCGCATGCCGGTAGATCAGTGGGGACGCGTCATCGCGATCTCCTCCATCGCGGGGGTTAGAGGTCTCAAAGGCGCCCACGCATACACGGCCTCCAAACATGGACTGGTCGGATTGATCCGGGGGCTCGCTGCTGATTTCACAGGCACTGGCACCACCTTCAACGCAATCTGTCCAGGCTATGTCGACACGCCTATCATAACAGAGAACATCGAACACCTGACGTCACGGATGAAGATCGACGAGCCGGCCGCGCTCAAGATCATGACGGACCAGAACGCCCATGGTCGCCTGATCGCACCAGAGGAGATCGCCGAAGCAGTCATTTGGCTCTGCGGCCGCGGATCGGGGTCCGTGACAGGCACAGCGATAGAAATCTCCGGCGGATCTGGTTAGCGCGTCACCATCAAATCACCTCTCACCCGCCGCATTTGCGTCGAAGAAGCGCCCGCCAGCGGCTTTACCCAAGCGTCAGGGGCGCGGGTAATCCGCACGATAACATGGGTGGGAGCAGACGATGCCCGACGGGTATCTTGTTCAATTAGGGGATGGATCGCTGGGTTCCGGCGATGCCATTGTCGACCCCCTCATCACCTTCACCACCGATCAGGTACTGGGCGCAGGCACTTGGGTCTGGTCCGGCACGTGGAATGGCCAAACATTCACGAACACGTCTGAGCCAGGCGAGTACATCCTTGGCACCGACGGCAATGTCTACTTCGTCCCGGATTTCGGGCCGGTGGATACCATTACGTCGGCCTCAGTTACGTCTGCACCAGCCTACACCGCACCGCCGTCAGGAAGCATAATAACCGGCACGCCCGACCCCGATGATCTGGACGGCACAGCGGATGACGACGTCATCGACGGGCTGGGCTCCAACGACACATTGGATGGACTGGGTGGAGACGACAGCATCCTCGGTGGTGGGGGCGATGACACCATCACTGGCGGAAGCGGGGCCGACACCCTCAGTGGCGGTGACGGCGCCGACAGCGTCGAGGGCGGCAGCGGCGACGATGAACTGTACGGCGGAGAGGACGACGACGGGCTTTTCGGTGAGGCCGGCGCGGACATACTCGTCGGCGGCTCCGGGGCCGACGCGCTTCTCGGCGGCGCAGGGTCGGATACACTTTATGGCGACGCCCCCCCGGGCGATGCCGAAGAGCTCCTGCAATGGTCGCTCGAAGGGGCGAACGGTGCTGACCTTTCGGGAGGCTTCACGCAGAACACAGGCACGGTCGACGTCACCGTCACAATCAGCGACGACGGAGCACTGACGGGCGCGGAGCTTGATACCGCTACGCCGCAATACACGGAGACAGGAGAACCGTTTGGCGCGGCTTCAGCTTTAGAACTGACGGGCGATGGCGGCGCGGCAACGGCGACGGTATCGGTTAGCTTTGCTGATACTGACGACACCGACAGCACCGGCGCAGTCGAAGACTTGTCATTCCGCTTGAACGACATCGACAGCGGCGCCTGGGTGGACACCGTCACGATCAATGCGTTCGACGCGCTTGGAAATCCTGTCACGGTCACCATCACCCCGGAGGATGCGGGCAACACCACTAGCGGCTCTACCGTGACGTCAGGCGTAGCCAATGGCAGCGCAGCGAGCCAGTCTGGGTCAATCCTGGTGGAGGTCGACGGTCCTCTCAGTTCGCTGGAGATAATCTACGGAAACGACAGCACGGGCGGCCAAAGGGCCTGGATTTCAGACATCGCCTTCACGCCAAGCATGCCGCCCGACGGCGCGGACACGCTAGATGGTGGCGAGGGCGCGGATGTCATGTTCGGCGGCGGCGGCAACGATGCCTTTACCGTGGCCGATGGTGACGAAGCCTATGGCGAAGATGGCGATGACATCTTCACTCTAGCGGATCTTGGGGAGGCCGGGGCAACGATCACCATCGACGGAGGCGAAGGGGGCGAAAGTGCGGGGGATACCCTGGCGCTTGGAGGCCTTGGCTCAATCGATGACGTGGTGCTGGATGTAGGCAACCCGGAAAACGGGACGATCACGCTTACAAACGGCACGATCGTCAACTTCTCCAACATCGAAAACATCATCTGTTTCACGCCAGGGACGCTCATCGCCACGCCCTTTGGCGACCGCGCTATCGAGACCCTCCGAACGGGCGACCTCGTTTTGACACGCGACCATGGTCCGCGAGCGATCCGGTGGATCGGAGCAAGCACGGTGCCTGCGGACGACGCCTTCGCACCGATCAAGATTGGCGAGGGTGTGTTTGGCCACGGGTCCATCCTCGTTTCACCTCAACACCGGA
This sequence comes from Pseudomonadota bacterium, assembly GCA_039024825.1. GTDB lineage: Bacteria > Pseudomonadota > Alphaproteobacteria > Rhodobacterales > Rhodobacteraceae > Shimia_B. The sequence continues at coordinate 3,195 of JBCCPQ010000139.1, read as the reverse complement.
TGCTTTTCACTGGTCCGCGAGCTGAGCTGCTCTTTGGGGAACGCGAAGTGCTCGTCGCAGCAAAACACCTTGTTGACGGGCATGCGGTACAGGTGCGGCCGCGCGCGGTGGTGACGTATATCCATCTCATGTTCGACAATCACGAGATCATTCGCGCGAACGGACTTCAGACAGAGAGCTTCTTTGCTGCCGATCAAGGACTGAGCGCGCTAGACGACCGCGCGAGGGCGGAGCTCTTTGAGCTCTTTCCAGAATTGCGCAGCACTGCGTCGGTTGGGTCGACCGCGCGGCGTTCGCTTAAAGGTTATGAAGCCGCCCTGCTTTCCTGAGGACGCTCACCGGCGGCCCAGGCGCGGGCTGCATCGCCAAACGCCTCAAATAGAGGTCGCGAAACCGGGTCGTCCGCGGCGCGGTACTCCGGGTGCCACTGGACACCCAAGGCAAAACCGGGCGCACCCGCGACGTAGATAGCCTCTGGCGTGCTGTCAGGGGCAGTGCCGTCAATAACGAGACCCGGTGCGAGTGATTTGATCCCCTGCCCATGGAGCGTGTTCGTCCGCACCACATTGGCGCCAAAAAGTCTCGCGAAAGGGCCACCAGGAGTGAGTGTCACATCGTGGCGCAGGGCGAATTTTTCTTCTAGCGTGCCGTCGGGCGGCATCCGATGATTTTCGCGACCGGGAAGGTCCCGAATTTCGGGGTAGAGAGAACCTCCCATGGCCACGTTGAATTCCTGAAAGCCGCGACAAATGGCCAGCATGGGCTGGCCTCGCGCCACCAGACGGCGGATCAAAGGCAGCGTGACGCCATCCCTGCCCCTGTCAAAGGTGCCGTGGGCCTCCGTCTCCTGTTCGCCGTACTCCTCTGGATGCACATTTGCGCGTCCTCCGGTGAAGACAAAGCCGTCATAGGTTTCAGCGAGCTCGTCGGCCGAGACAAAGGTAGGATCTGTGGGCACGATGGCGGGTTGGCACCGGGATACTTCATGGACGGCTTCCATGTTCATCTGCCCCGCAGCGTAGGCAGGGTATTCGTCATTGATCAGGTAGTGGTTGCCGATGATGCCGATAATCGGGCGCGCCATGGTTTGTACCTCCTGTGGAAGCTATGTAGCGGCCCCTGGGGAATGGGAACAGTTACGAGCGCGCACAACGGGCTGTGCGGACAAGCAAATGCCTGAAATTTAAGCGCACGACTGTGCCTGTTGCTGCGGGCTGATCCAACGGAGCCGCTCCGCGGCACGGCTGTGCTGGAGCGCCGCGCATGCTGCATTTCTTTGGGCAAAAGCCGGGCACCGCGGCACATTCGCGGCGGAGGCCCCCCTACGCCCGCGCTTTTGTCTCCTGACGCCGCCGGTGGAGGATTGGTTCTGTGTAGCCCGCGGGTTGCACCCGGCCTTCGAATACAAGGTCGCAGGCGGCTTTGAAGGCCAGCCCGTCAAAAGCCGGAGCCATGGGCGTGTACGTCTGGTCGCCCGCGTTCTGGCGGTCAACGATTGCGGCCATTTTCTTCATCGCTTCCATGACGCGGGCCTTGGATACGACGCCGTGGTGGAGCCAGTTCGCCAACCCCTGTGATGAAATCCGGCATGTCGCACGGTCTTCCATTAAACCCACGTCGTGGATGTCCGGAACCTTGGAGCAGCCGACGCCCTGATCAATCCAGCGCACGACATAGCCAAGGATGCCCTGCGCGTTATTCTCGACTTCTTCGCTGATCTCGTCTTCTGACCAGTCTTGGCCGTCGGCCACAGGGATCGTTAGTAGATCAGTCAGTGTCCCACGCGCGCCCCCAGCCCTGATGGCATCCTGAACGGCGTGCACATTCACACGGTGGTAATGCATCGCATGAAGTGTTGCAGCCGTCGGGGATGGGACCCATGCGCAGGTGGCGCCAGCCATCGGGTGACTGATTTTCTCTTCAATCATATCGGCCATTCTGTCCGGCATGGCCCACATCCCTTTGCCGATCTGCGCGCGGCCTTTGAGCCCGCAAGCCAGGCCGATGTCGACATTGCGGTCCTCATAGGCAGCGATCCATGGCGTGGCTTTCATGGCACCCTTTGCAATCATCGGTCCCGCTTCCATGGAGCTGTGGATCTCATCCCCTGTGCGGTCGAGGAAACCGGTATTGATGAAGGCAACACGGTCCTTCGCCGCCCGGATACACTCCTTGAGGTTGGCCGAGGTCCGGCGCTCCTCATCCATGATGCCCATCTTCACCGTGTAGCGCGGCAGGTTGAGCACATCCTCAACTGCGCCGAAGAGGTCGTTGGAGAACGCTACTTCGTCGGGCCCGTGCATCTTGGGTTTAACGATGTACACCGAGCCATTCTGTGAATTGCCGCCTTCGCGCTGCAGGTCGTGCATCACGATGACGACGGTGGCGAGGGCATCAAGAAGACCTTCGCCGATCTCGCGGCCTTCGGCATCGAGCACAGCCGGGGTCGTCATGAGATGCCCCACGTTGCGCACGAGCATCAGCGCACGGCACTTAACGATGAAGCTGGTTCCGTCTGGGGCTGTGTATGGGCAATCATTAAAGAGCTTGCGGGTGATGGTTTCCCCGCCCTTTTGGAAGGTCTCGCTAAGGTCGCCCTTCATGAGGCCAAGCCAGTTGTCGTAGGCGAGGACCTTATCTTCCGCGTCAACGGCGGCGACGCTGTCTTCGCAGTCAAGGATTGTGGAAAGCGCGGCCTCCAGGTTGACGGCGGCAATCTGGGCGGGATCAGTTTTACCGATGTCATGGTTCGGATTGGTGAGGATTTCGATCTTGAGACCATTGTTTTCGAAGAGATATCCGCGCCAGTCTCCCTGTTCCATCGTGCCGAGGAACTGAGCGGGATGCTTCAATGCAAGCGCGTCCATGTCCGTGACCTCCGCCCAAGTCCCGTCAAGCGGCAGTGCTTCGTCAAGAAATGACTTGGCCGCAGCTATGACGCGGGTGCCGCGATCCGGATCGTAGCCGCGGCCTGAGGGAGTATCGCCGAGGGCGTCGGTGCCGTAGAACGCGTCATAGAGATTGCCCCAACGCGCGTTTGCAGCGTTGAGCGCAAAGCGAGCATTGGTGATAGGCACAACGAGTTGCGGTCCGGGGACTTCTGCGATCTCCGGGTCGACGTTCTCTGTCCCGATCTCGAAATCGGGGCCTTCGGGAACAAGGTAGCCGATCTCCCGCAGAAACGCTTCGTAGGCG
>JBCCPQ010000138.1:0-7711 GCA_039024825.1 Pseudomonadota bacterium | reverse complement strand
CGTCAGAGGCGACTATGGGCGCCTCCATAGACATTGCTTCGAGCAGCGACCAAGACAGAACGAACGGCTTCGTCAGATAGATGTGACAGCGCGAGATCTGTACGACTTTCTGGAAATCCGGGTATGGCACTTGCCCGAGAAAGTGGACCCGGCTCCAATCCACCTGCGCGCCGACTTCCTTTTCCAGTTCTGCGCGGAAGCCGCCTGCCATCTTCGCCTTTGGGCCGTAGGACGTCTCGTTCCCGCCGATGACGAGAGCGCGGGCGTTGGGCCGTTCCTTCAGAATTCGGGGTAGCGCGCGCATAAAGATGTGGAAGCCACGCATCCTTTCCATGTTTCGAGCGACGTAAGTAAAGACCTCTTCGTTGCGCGTTATGGGCTGGCCCAGCCGCCCGAGCGACAGGCTGACATTTGGATCCGGGATAAGCCGGTCCGTGCGGATGCCATCGTGGCAGACGTACATATTTTGCCGATAGAGCGGGGGAAACAGGTCGGCCTGCCATTGCGTCGGCGCCGTGAGACGATCCACCACATGAAGGTTTGCATGGGGCACGGAATTTCGCGCAGTGAGGAGGTAGGGCGTGTGGGGCGTGACGGGCTCCTCCGGATCAAAGCCGACTGCTGCGCCTTGGGACCGGTAAAAGTACTCAAAGAAGCCCAAGACCGGGACATCAGGCCATAGCTCTTTCAAAAAGAGCATCTCTCCCCAGCCGGTATGTCCAATTACGAGATCGGGTCGAAAGCCCGTTGCCTTTTCATTGGCCGCCAAAGCATGCGCGGCACCAAAACCTGTACCTGCTGCTTCCTCCCAAACCTTCGACAGCCCATAGGCCTTATCTGCCGGAGTGTGGTGGGGCTGGTACAGTATTTTTGTTACGCCTTTCGGCGCTGGGTAGTTTCGCCGCTGGGTCAGAAAGACGATTTCATGTCCGGCTCCCCGGGCGTTCTGCTCCAGCAACCAACCCATCATTTCGCGGTACTGGCCCGGCATGTTTTGATGCACAAAGAGTAGTTTCATATGCGCTGCTCGCGGTTCTTTGGTTTCATCTCGCCTCAGAAGCACCTTGCGCGAGCGGGCGGCAAATGCAACGCCAGCAGCGGATAAGACGGAGGGCGCGATGACGGAAGACGGACAACGGGTGCTCGTCACAGGCGGTGCCGGATATATCGGCTCTCATGCCTGCAAAGCTCTCCGAGCTGCCGGTTTTGTGCCCGTGGCATTTGACAATCTGTCCACGGGCCATGGCGCAGCGGTTAAGTACGGGCCCTTAGTGGAAGGCGACCTCCTGGATCGCGGGTCCATCGATGCGGCGCTAGCAGCCCACGCACCCATTGCGGTCTTTCACTTTGCAGCGCTCTCGCAGGTGGGCGACAGCATGGCGGAGCCCGGCCGGTACTGGCGCGAAAATGTGGGCGGCGCTCTGAACCTCATCGAAGCCACTGTGGCCGCCGGGATCCGAAAATTCGTCTTTTCATCTACCTGCGCCACCTACGGCGACCAGGATGGTGTCGTCCTCACCGAGGATACAGACCAGCGCCCGATCAACGCCTATGGAGGCTCAAAGCTCGCCATCGAGCAAATGCTGGCCGACTTCGCGAGAAAAGGGCTCGAAAGCGTGATCTTTCGGTACTTCAACGTGGCCGGTGCGGATCCAGATGCCGAGGTGGGCGAGCACCACGACCCAGAAACGCATCTCGTACCCCTTCTCCTTGACGCAATTGCCGGGCGGCGAGGTCCGATCACGGTCTTTGGGACCGATTATGGCACGCCAGACGGAACGGCTATCCGCGACTACGTCCACGTCAGCGACCTTGCAGATGCCCACGTAAAAGGCCTGTCATGGCTGTTGGACGGGAAAGGAAGCCGGACGTTTTGCCTGGGCACGGGGACTGGCTTCTCCGTTCGCGAAGTCATCGACGCAGCAAAAGCCGTAACCAACGCACCAGTGCCGCACTCAGATGGACCGCGAAGAGACGGCGACGCCACACGTCTCGTTTGCGGGTCCGAGCGTGCTCAAAGAGAACTTGGCTGGCGACCAGAGCGATCTGACATGGCCACAATGCTGCGGGATGCGCACCGCTGGCACCAAAAGGGCGGCTTTTAGGCTTGGCTATTTGCCAAGGCAGGTAAGAGACCGGCACTTGGCCCAGCACACTTGAGATTCAATAACCTAGGCAGGAACGGCCCACTTTGCAGGGATGTCGAAGCCTGCAGCAGATACTTCTGAAGCGATGCGGCGAACATCCTCGGCGAACAATCCGGGGAAGAAGTCGGGCATCGGGTGGCGGACGCTCTCAGTGAGACGAAGGTCGAGGGCCGCCTGGGGATAGTTGAAGGCCTTTATGCCGAGGAACGTCTCGATATCCGCCAAGGTCCCGCGCTGATCATCATGCAGGTTCTCGTAGAACATAACGTGACGCTGTTCCTGCCCGAGGCCTTCGGCCATTTTCCGAAGGACGGCACCATACTCTGCATTGACCCAGATATGTTGCTGCCGCACGAAGGCGTTGAAGTCGGACGGCCCCCAGGTCTCGAGCTTTTCTACCTGCCCCGTCATTTGAAGTTGGAATTTTACGTGAGACCAAAGGCGTTGGACCGGATCGCGCATCGTGTACATGACGCGGAGTTGGTCGCACTCCTTTGACACTCGCGGCCATATCTCGCCTGGAACTTGGGCATTCAAATTCGAGAAGTCACAGGCATATGTTTGCCCTCGGCGCATCCCACTGAAAAGATTACGAAACCAGAAATCATCAACGGGACTTTGCAGGAAGTTCGCCGTCCAATGCAGGTCAGCACGGATCCGGTCAATGCTCGAGCGCTCGGGATTAATGCGGGCCAAGTACTTACGCTTGGCTTCCGCGAGGCGGCGTTCTTCGTTGAGGTGACGGCCGTTCACGTAGCGATGGTAGAAGTAGTGGATCTCTTTTTCTGGCGTGAAATAGATCTCGGGATGGCGCTGAAGGACGGCGTAGAGCCAGGTTGTCCCTGACTTCATCGCGCCGATGCTCAAAAAGAGATTACCGAACAATTTGTCGGTCATTGAATCCCACCTTCTGCTCCCTTGGCGGGGGGCCTAACGTGACGGCTCTCGATGGTAAAGCCGCCACGGCAAGTTTCCCGTCAATTGGGATCAGAAGATAAAGTCGTCTGCCTCGAGGTCGGCGATATTGACGTTGCTCATGGTGATCGTATTGCCCGTCGCAGTGGTGATAATCACGTCTGCACCGGACTGGATCGCTGCACCTGAGGTCGCAGAAGAAAGGTTCAAAGAGGCAACGCCGGAAAGCGTCGTGATCGCGCTCAAATCGACCTTCTCGAACTGGTTGACCACATCGAAGTCGTCGATCGTATCGTTGCCGTGGCCGTCTTCGAAGAGGAAGATGTCGGCGTTGAAGTTACCGCGAAGTGTGTCGTCGCCCTCCCCGCCAATCAGCGTGTCGAAGCCTGAGTTTCCACGGATGATGTCGTTCCCAAGCCCCCCGATGGCGACGTCATTACCGGGTCCGGCCCAAAATCGGTCGTCATCCAGACCACCGAACAGGTAGTCATCCCCGAATTCGCCAAAGAGAGCGTCTGATCCGTCACCGGCGTCCAGACTGTCATCGCCATCTCCACCGAAGAGACGATCAAAGCCGAGGTCACCAATGAGTGTGTCATTCCCTTCGTTTCCAAAGAGGTTGTCGGCCTGGTGGCCGCCATCCATGTAATCGTCGCCCTCGTTGCCTTCCAAGTAGTCAAAGCCTGCCTGGCCGTACATGGAGTCGTTGCCAGCGCCGCCAAAGAGGCCGTCCACGGTTATGCTGAAGTTCGAGCCTGCAATGAGGACGTCGTCGCCGTTCTCTCCGTACAGTCGGTCGGCTTCTGTACCGCCCTCAATATGGTCATTGCCGTCGCCGCCCCACATGTTGTCTGTGCCAACATCGCCGATGATTGTGTCATCGCCCCCGTCGCCGAAGAGACGGTCGGCATTGCCCTCTCCGAAGATCATGTCGTTGCCGTCACCGCCGCGGAGCGTATCGAAGCCGAAGCTACCGCTTAGGATGTCGACGCCTGCACCACCGTCCATGCTATCAGCCCCGAAGTCGCCGTTGAGCGTGTCCTCACCGTCTCCGCCAAATGCGATGTCGTCGCCAATACCACCTTGAAGCAGGTCATCACCACCAGCGCCCGACATTTGGGACCCGCCGCTAAGGGCCGTGATCTGGTCGGCGAAATTCGTCCCGATGATGCCGAAACTGGACGCGGTAATCGTCCCGGTGAGTGTAAACGTCTCGGTGTTGCCGTAGCCGTCGTTGACGATGCGCCCGTTGGCGAGATCAGTCACGATACCGGTCGTCCCGTTGCCCTGGAAGCTGAGGAGAACGGTGCCATCTGTGACGTCAATCGCGTATGTGTCTGTGCCGCCATAGCCAAGGGCAAGGAAGCTTTGGTCGCCAATTGGTGCGAGATTGAAGGTGTCGTTGCCGTCGCCGCTGACGAGGCTCAAACCAGCGCCTGCATTGTCGTAGTTGACGTAGCTGTCGTTAAAGCCTGTCCCCGAAATTTGACCGATGGCGGCAGTGAAGTCGACCGTTACACCAATGCTTGCTGACGTCACCTCAAGATAGCTGATCGCATAGAAGTCGTTCACCGTCGCATTGGCGAAATCGTAGGTATCGTTGCCAAGCGATGCGATCAGGCTGGATATGACGCCGGTGTTGGAGGTGTTGGGCGCGCCGGGCGTGATAACGTCGTCCCCTGCTCCGCCCGAAAGAACATCAAAACCTGCACCGCCAAGAATGTTGAACGGCACGGTGATGAGCTGGCTAAGCGGCGTTGAGAAGGTTGTGGGCGTGGTTGCCAGGCCAACAGAGAAGCCAAAGTAGAAGCTGGACATATCGACAGTGGCGCCGGTCGCGAGGCCTACGTTGATGTCAGCCTCGGCGTTGAACAGGGCAGCGAGCGGTGCGGCATCTTCAGAAGCTGCGAAAGTGTCGAGGGCGGACAGGAACTGCGCCATGCTCCAGGACATGTCCGAGAAGACGACAATGTCACGATTAGGCGTGGCGTCGGTGTTGACGAAGGCTATCGAGGTGATCGTTCCCGCACCACCATTTGCTAGGCTAAGCCCCGTACCAGTGAAGACGGTTGTCACACCCGAGGCCGGGTTCACGATCTCAACTCGCGTGTCTGTGGAACTCACCGTGGTGAAGCTCGGCGTTGCCTGGTTCGAAAAGAACGCGTCGATCAGGAAGAACGCATCAGCGGACGAATTGTTTGAGAAGAAAGTGATATTCATGATTAACCTCGCAGCGACACATACAACTGCCCGGCTTATCACTTCTTCTGCAAGTGTAAATTCAAATATGGCGAAAGTGTGCCGACGCGCGGCTCACTTTCACACTGCAAGGGCCTCAAATCAGAAGAGGAAATCGCTCTGATCGAGGTCGGATAGGTTCACGTTCCGGACGGTAATCGTATTGCCGACGGATGTCGTTATGACCACGTCAGAACCCGCCTGCACGGCCGCCCCAGAGGACGCGGAAGACAGGTTCAGATCAGCCAGGCTGTTTATCGTGGAGACTGCGCTCAGGTCGATCTTCTCGAAGCCATTGAACTCGTCAAAGTCAACGATCGTGTCGTTCCCATGACCGTCGTCGAAGACAAAGATGTCAGCGTTAAACAGGCCCAAAAGCTGATCGTCGCCGGTGCCGCCATCAAGCGTGTCAAAGCCTGCATTACCGCGCACAAAGTCATTGCCGCTGCCGCCGAAAAGGATGTCATCGCCATCGCCGCCCCAGAAGCGGTCGTCGTCGAGCCCGCCAATCAGGGTGTCGTCGCCATTTGCACCGAAGAGCGCGTCGGACCCTTGGCCAGCGTCGAGGCTGTCATTGCCATCGCCGCCGAAGAGGCGGTCGAAGCCAAGATCACCAAGAAGTGTATCATTGCCCTCGTTGCCAAAGAGGTTGTCGGCCTGGTGGCCGCCATCGAGGAAGTCGTCACCCTCGTTTCCCTCGAGGTAGTCAAAACCGGCTTCGCCATAGAGCGAGTCGTTGCCCGCGCCGCCGAAGAGGCCGTCTACTGTGATGCTGAAGTTGGACCCGGCATAAAGAACATCATTGCCGTCCTCACCGTAGAGGCGGTCCGCCTCCGTTCCGCCAAGGATGAGGTCGTTTCCGGTGCCACCCCACATATTGTCGGTGCCTACGTCGCCGCGCAGGGTGTCATTGCCACCGTCGCCATAGAGGTAGTCAGCGTTCTCTTCGCCGAGCAACTCATCGTTGCCAGCGCCGCCGCTCAGCGTGTCAAATCCAAAGCCACCAAAGACCCGGTCATTGCCCGCGCCACTATCGACGCTGTCGTTCCCGCCGTTGACTTGTATCAGGTTAGCGGCGTCGTTGCCGACGACCGTGTCAGTTCCCGCGCCGAGCGTCAGGTTTTCGATGATTGTGTCCCGCGCGATGCCGAGGTTGCCGATCAATCCGTTGATGTCCGAGAACGTCTCCTCGTTCAGGTCCACCATCTGGCTGAAGTTATAGCTCCGCAGGTTCAACGTATCGATGCCGCCGACATCAAAGATGGTCCCGGCGACCGGGTTACCAACCATGTCCGGGGAGTTCAGGGCAAAGAGCTGGTCGGCATATGTGCCGGTGTTTCCGCCTTCGCCCCAGGTCGTGTTGCCCGCCGTTGGGGAACTCGTCGCGGAGGGTCCGCCGTAAAGGTCCTGGACCGCTACGATGTCGGCCATCATGGCGCTGATCGGATCGCCATAGCTCGCATTCACGTTAGGATTGTCGGTCTGCGAGAAGTACGACATCACCGATATCTGGTAGCTGTCATTCAGGAAGGCGGCCTCGTTCGGGAAGGACGCGCTTCCGTTGTAAGGTCCCATGTGACCAAGCCCCAGCGCGTGTCCGATCTCATGGATGTACGTGCCGAAGGTGTAGCTGTCGATTGAGGACCCATACAGATTGATCCAGTTGGCTTCGACGTTGACCGTCGCCTGCGTGTACGTCTGGCCAATGATGTTGTCCGGACCCGCGAATGCACCGGACTCGTTGTCCTGGAACATTATGTTCGCGTTGGTCGACGTTGTTTCAATGAAGGTGAGGTCGGCGACCATCTCCCATGCTTCAAACGCCCAGCGCGCGAGCTGCTGCCCTTCGGCAGTGAGCCCCGTTATGTTGACGGTAATCGTGCTACCGACCGAGATCGGGTCAAAATAGGCGCGGCTCCAGAAGCCGTCTGTGAGGTAGAACGCCAATTCATCGAGCGTGCCGTTCGTAAGGGGGCCACCCCCTCCGCCGCCACCGCCGCCACCACCGCCGTTGCTTTCCGCAACGGTCAGCGAGTAGGCACCATTCCCGTAGCCATCAGCGACGAGGTAGTAGGTGCCCGAGTATGTGGCGGTGTAGACGATTTGGGCGTCGAGGCCTGGACCATCATCATCGTCTGCGGTGATCACGTTGCCATTGCTGTCGCGCAACCAAAGGAATGTATCGTTGACCGGGGAAGAGCCGCGCCCGAAGAGATCCATGGTGTAGGTTTGACCCTGGACAAGCGAAATTGAGATCCAGTCCTCATCCCAGATCTGAGCCTGCGGGATCACGCCAGTCGCCGTGCCATTGAAGGTATCACCTACGGACATCGAATACGGCGTGAAGATATTTGCCGGTGCGTCCGAGAACTCTGTGATCGTCGCGTTGGCGGTCTGTTGCTCTTCGGCTG
>JBCCPQ010000137.1:0-7714 GCA_039024825.1 Pseudomonadota bacterium | reverse complement strand
GTCGACCGGACACGACTGTCCGGTCCCAATACGAAGGTACAACCGATGAGAGTCTTGTATTTTGGACTGCTGAGAAGATGGGAAAGGCGGCTGCGGTGCACGACCCCTCCAGTCGTAACCCCGTGTGGCCAGTGACGGGATCCGCTCAGTGTGGGGACGCGGCCTGTGCAAATGCTGCCGCCGGGTTTGAGCCAGCGCGCCTGGCCGCTCTCGCCTCGCCGGAGTTCCGCGATATGCTCGAGATGCTCGGGGCCTCGGACGCGCCGACGGAGACCGCGCTCCTGATTGCCGCCCAGGACCGGGCGCATCACCTCGCGATCGCGCCGAGTGCCTGGTCCGAGGCCATTGAGACCATGGGGCGGCTCCGGGCATCCATCGCTGTTCTGGTCATCGATGCCAATCGCCGCCACCCCAAGACGCCGGTTCGATCGCCGGGCGGGCTCCTTCGCGATCTGACCCGTCGGCATGCGCGCGGCGGGCTCAATCTCGCTGGGAGCCTGATCGGGTTGGCGACGCGATCGGGGGAGCGGATGGCGTCGGCCGGAACGCCAGGCGGCGCCCCGGCCGGTCTCACACCGTGCGGTCATCGGCGTCCCCGCCTGTCCCGCAGCTTTGATCCTACGCCTTCGCTTCGCTCCGGGCAACGCGAACCGCCGGCCGAGACATGATCTCGCTCGGCCCCTCGGTCACTGGCTCGAAGCCGAAGAGGCCCGCGACCGCGCGCTGGCCGGGTCCAGCGACGACACACCACTGTGCGAGATCGAGGCTGGCCGTGGTCGCCTCGACCAGACTGAAGAAGGGCCTCAGCGTGCCAAAATGGGATCGAGGCAGAGCGAGGCCCAGCCAGACCAAGGCTTCGGCTGAGCGTCCGGTGCCCGCCACCAACCCGTCCCCCAACACCTCGTCGATCGAGAAGCTTTTGCGCCACCGCTCGGCCCCGCGGGCCGTCAACGCAACAAGAACAGCACCGCCAAACACTTCACCGCTCGCTTCGCCAAAGACAAAGATGGCGCTCCTGGCCTTCGTAAAGATCCGGGTCAGGGTGGCCTCATCGAGAGGATCGTGTCCCTTCCGTGCAAAGCGGCCTGCCAGGGCGCCGAGATCGGCCGTGCGGGCGCGGCGGATCTCGAGTGCGGGCGTCGCCGCAACCGCACGCCGCAGCCGATCGACCCGGCGCGCAAAGGGCGTGAGCTCGAGCGCGTCGAACCGGTCCGACACCTTCCGAAAGCATGCAGGCGCAAACGCCTCCGCCACGGCTTCGACATGGGCCGGGCGCGCGCCAGCGCCCTGGGGTGTTGTCGGCTGAAACGACATGCAGACCGAGATCTGCTGCACCGCGCGCCCGTCGCCCACGCGGAGCGGCACAAGATCCGGTTCCACAATCATCGAGAAGGTCGGCACGATCGCAACACCGCGCCCCTCTGTGAGCAACGAGCGCAGAACCGTCCCGAGCGGCGTCGAGTAGAGCGTGCGGCTCATTGCGATGTTCCGCTCCTTCAGAGCGAAGAGCGAGAACCACGGATCGGCCCCGATGTAGCGGCCGAGATGCGAGATATAGGTCAGACGGTGGAGCGCGTTGCGGCAGATCGAGAACATATGGCGTCGAACATAAGACCGGGCCGCGAAGGGAAACATGTTGAGAAATCCAATGATCTCCGTGATGTGCCCGGGATAGCCCTGTGCATCGTAGTGGATGAACACGTCTGTCGTGTCGCCGCTGCCTGCCTCCATGTCCGTGTCGAACTGGTAGCGCACCCGCTGGGCGCCGGGATCGTCCGTCAGACGATTGAGAAGCCAGTTCACCATGAGCCCTTCGCTTGAGGCGATCCGCACGGTCTCTCGGTCCCGCTGGCCCTCATAGGCCAGGAAGGTCTTGATCTCGCGAAGCTGGCCGACGCTCGTGCGGCAGGCCAGCAGGATCGGATCGAGGCGCTCTGAGACGCTGAGCCCGCCCTCCTCGGTCTCGATCACGTCGAACCCGAAGGCTTGGTTGATGCCTGCGATCTGCCGACTGACCGTCGTGTGGCTCACACCGAGGACCTTTGCGAGCGCCCGAGACGAGCGGGGACCGTCCGCGAGCAGCCTGCTGAGCATCGCAAAGCGGAAGGCAACCTCGAGGTCTTCGACATCCTCGAGCCGTTCGCCATCCTCGTCCGCGCTGTCCACTGCCGCCCCCAACTCCGCGGCCGCTCCAACGGGGGTGGCACGCAAACGAACCAGAATCCACCGAAAGTGGAACGCTCCTGTCTGTGTTCACCCTTTCGGTCCAAGTGTACCCTGACCCACAGAGAGAGAACGCATGGAGAGCGGACAATGCAGGAGTTGACAAAGAGTCCCCGTGATGTGCTGACCGCCGAAGTCTCAGTGAATGCGGATCCGGGCGCCTCGGTGCCCGCGCGCCGGCGAGACCATCTGGATTTTCCCTGCATCGTCGATGGCAGCGGGGTTCTTCATGTCCAGGTTCCGCCAGACCTCCCCACTGGCTCAATTCTCCGCATCCCCCTGAAGAGAAACGCTGAACCGCCGCGCGGCCCCTTCGTCGCGAGCATCGGCGATCTCGAGCGCATGCCCATTGCGGCCCATCTCGCGCTGATCTCAGAGGATGCGCAGACGATAGAAGGCGTCGCTTTCGCCATCTACGCCCTCTACCCGCCGGGAAGCTGCAGGAAGATTGCTCAAGTCTATCTCTGGCTGCCCGACTGCACGCTCGCCGTCGAATGGACCGACGACGCCCGTGCGGTCGAAAAGTCCACCACAACGGTCTACGACGTGCATCCGGCACCGAGACGGCGGTCGCCGAAGGCGCCTGCCACCACGTGAGACGCGCGGAGATCCGCTTATGATCTCAATGACCGAAGTGTTTGCCCGACCAGCGTTGCCAGGGCTCCCAAACCCAAGGTGAACCACAACATGAATATCATTCGTGTCACCCCTTTGGATGCCGACGACAAGGATCGACGGCGCGCGGCCCATATCGAAGCGCATGGGCTCGAGCGATCCGTCACCAACCGCAAACTGGCCTTGATCACGGCCGAGATGAGCAGGCTCGACCCCGAGCCCGCCTGGACCGTCCTGCCGCTCCTCGGCAAGGAGCGCATGACCGGCACCACCTGGCTTCCCGCCTTCCCGCCCTGCGCCTTTCCAGATATTCGGAGCCTTTTGATCCACACCGCAAACGAGGATCAACGCGCGCACATTGCGGCGCTCCTCCAGGAGATCGGTGTCGCCTTCGAGGAGACGGACCGCGGCGTGGCCGTCATAGTCTACATTCCGAAAACACCCGCGAGACGGACCTAGGCGCCAGGGGCCGGTCTACGCACTTGGCAGCGCTGCGCCTGCCTTATGCGTTGAGACATGCTCCAAAAGGCCTCTGCCCTGATCGCGGCCAACGGCATCCACCAGGCCGTCGATGACCAAGACTTCATGGCCGGCTGGACCGCCGCCCTCGACCCTCCAAGGTTGTAAGACTGGGCAGCCGGGATGTCCGACTTCGTCGCCGCAACCCGCTGGCACTGGCCAGCACGCACACTCGCAGGAGTCTCCGGACCCTCGCCCTATCCGATTCGAACGTCGCGAGCGGCCCTCAGCCAGAGATCGGTGATGCTGCGGTGCAGCCCGTCAGAGGGGACACTCGGTGCAGGTGCGAAGAGGTGCAAGGGCCAGAGGTCTGGTGTGCGGACAAAAGCGACCGTTCGAGTTTCTTATGCCAATGTCCGCTCTTGGGTTGCGGCATAAGGGATGCTACCTCGTTAAAGGCGGCTCCATTCCACTGGTGACTGGAGAATTGAATGCCAAGGCCTCTTGAATTCTGCGATTTGTACACCCATCGCAAAAGGTCTGTCTTTCCCGAAGATGTGCAGGAGCTTGCTCGCGAATTAGGAGTGTCTTTTCAAAGTAAGAAGGTATCGGCGGAGCTTGTATCGGCGTTTAGAAGCGCTTTGCAAAACTTGCCCGCAGAGTCTGTACCCCGCGGCGCATCTGAAATCAGAGAGATTGCTCAGATGAACATGGGTTATGGATACAGAGAACCAATTGGGCTTGGCTCAAGCTTCTTGCAGGCCCTTGGTCTAAATCAAAAGAACGGGGACACTTTGCTGCGAGAGCATCCCGACTTGGGTTGGCTTCTCATGTTTCATGGCAGCGGATATGTGCGTCAGGCTGCCATGGAAGCTCTCACGACCTCACCAAGTTGCCCGTTCGAAGTCGCGGCGGTTGTTTACCGCCTGAACGACTGGGTTAGCAACGTGCGAACAGCATCGACGACGTACGCGAGAGAATTTCTCGTAACTGTGAGCGCAGAAGCAATGAGCGAAAGCGCATTTTTTCTACTTCCTCAGATGAGCTTTCTGAGCATATGGGATGATCAGGCGCTTTCGGTCCTTCAGGATAGCATCTATCGCACAGAAGTGCTGGACGAGATGCGAGAGCAGTTTCTTGCCCCCCGTGGCGGCAAGGTTGGACAGAGCCTGAGGTTAATTCTTCAACGTGCAGATTTTGACATTCATCTTGAGAAACTGGCCTTGGATGCACGGCTTCCAACTGTGCGAGCAATTGCCATCGAGACCCTTCTAATGGGGCGAGCTCGATGGTTTGTGGGATATCGCCGAGAGTGGGTGAACAATGTCTATGGGATCACACGGCGCGTTGCAGAGTTTGAAACCCGCAACGTTGAGATTGATTTTGGAGCCGAGGAAATTCTGAGGGCTGCTGCGCGAGATAAGTCTTCGTTGGTACGAAGGATTGCAGCTGATTTTCTGATCTCAAAGCGGGAACACTTGACGGCTGAAATGTCCGAATTTTCCGATGTCCTTCGAAACGACAAGAGTTCGGCCATCCGTTCCAGAATCGATTTTCTCGACAAGACAATCGCGAGTGCCTGACTGAGAAAAGCCGACATTCGCTGTCACGCAGCTACTCGGTAGGTTTGGGCTCAAACCGGGCCTTCGCCACGCTGCCGCTCTGATCCGTTACTCTGACCTGGTCAACGCCGGGTTGGCGATGAGGTGGGGCGGGGCCGGTCGGAGGAACCGCCATGCCCACTGCAAACCTACCCGCCATTCGGCCTCGGCGCCCTGCATGGAGCAAAGGGCGCATCGTTGGCCAGAAGCGACCACTTCTGCCGAAGCATGTCTGGGCCATTCGCGTCAGGCTGGAGATCGCCGGAAACCTCCGCGACCTTGCCCTCTTCAACACTGCGATCGACAGCAAGCTCCGCGGCTGCGACCTGGTCCGCTTCAAGGTTGCAGACGTCTATGCCGCCGGCCAAGTGAAGGAGCGCACATCGATCCTTCAGAGCAAGACGCAGAAGCCGGTGCGCTTCGAGCTGACCGAGAATACGCGAAAATCGATCTGGCACTGGCTCGAGGACCCTATGATGATCGGCCAAGAGCACCTCTGGCCAGGCCGCTTCCACGAGCCCCTTCACATCTCGACCCGCCAGTACGCTCGGCTGGTCCGAGACTGGGTCACATCCATCGGCCTCGAGCCGAGCGCCCATGGAACACACTCCATGCGGCGCACCAAGGTCGCGCAGATCTACCGGAAGACCGGCAACCTGAGAGCGGTCCAGCTCCTGCTTGGGCACACGAAGATGGACAGCACGGTCCGGTACCTCGGCGTAGAGCTTGAGGACGCCTTGGCCATCTCAGAGGCCGTCGAGATCTAAGACCGATGGGCCGCCCAGCAGCGGGCGGCCCAAACCTGCCTTTAGTATGCGGTTTGCTATCCTGCCGTGCGGCCCGTCAGAGCCGACTTTCGCTGCGCCTGCAAAATTGAGGGGGCTGCGAACTGGTGGTCTGCGGACTTTTCTGCCGTTCAACGAATGGCCGCATTCGTTTTGAGGACTAGTTTGAAGTAAGCGTTCGAATGGCTTGTCGACTGCGCTCCAGATAGTCCGTTGGCGAAGGGTGCACGATACCAAGAACGGTTCTGGTTCGATTGAGGCCGAGCCACATGCTCAGGAGTTGATCGGCGAGAAGATCAGATGACGCATCTGACCTGAACAGAGCCTTGTCTTGCCCAAGCGTGATCAAGGCAGAAAGTTTGTCCTGCGTACGTGCGTAAAGCGCCGTATAGTAGACTTCGGCAAGTTCCGGATGGTGACGCGCTTGTTCATGTACCAGGCGATCAAACTGCACCTTCTCCGGGGCATCAATTTCTTTGAGAAGTCGCGCACCGAGGTCCATCAAGCGATCTTTAATGTCCTCGGCGGTCTGCTCATCCGATCCCACCGAAAAGTCGAACTGGTCAGCTTCGCTTTCAGCAATCGCCTTCAATACACCGGGCATGTCTCCATAGTATTTGTAAAGGGTCGTTTTTGAGACACTTGCCTCTTTTGCAAGTCGTTCGACGCTCACGCGATCAAAGCCTTCCGTAAAGAACAACTTCTTTGCGGCCAACAGAATCCGACCCTTTGGATCAACACTGGCGCGACCGTAGCTTATTGTTTTCTCTTCGCTTTCCAACTCTGCCGCGCTCCAAAATGTGGCGCCCATTATTTCAATCAATGTCGGGGTTGACCAGCATGGATTTATAAGTACGGTACGGTATCTTATCATTTGGAGTGCCACCATGCCGACCGTTCTCATAACTGGAGCCTCGTCCGGAATAGGCCGTGCAACGGCAAAACACTTCGCGTCCAAAGGGTGGAGCGTCGTAGCGACAATGCGCAACCCAGACGATGCAGGAGACTTAACAAAGGACACCATGGTCTTGCCGCTTGACGTTACAGCGCAGGACAGCATTGAGAAGGCAGTCGCGGACGCAGTGGGCGCGTTCGGCGGGCTTGATGTCGTGGTGAACAACGCCGGGTTTGCTGTCATTGGTGCGTTGGAAGCTGTTTCAGCAGAACAGATCGAGCAACAATTCGCGGTCAATGTGCTTGGCACCATGGCAATGACACAGGCAGTCTTGCCTCAGCTTCGCGCACAGAACAGCGGCACGATCGTGAACATTTCTTCTATTATCGGTCGGTTCACGTATCCCTTAGGGGCGATCTATGACGCTTCCAAATTCGCTGTGGAGGGCTTCTCTGAAGCGATGCGCTTCGAGCTTGAAGCGATTGGAGCCAAAATAAAGATCGTGGAGCCAGGGTTGATCGCATCGGACTTTGGGACCCGGTCGATGCAGTTTGCGCACGATCCGAAACTGACGGCCTATCAGCCGTTGGTCGATGCCATGGGAGCTATGGCAGCAAAGTTCACAGAAGTGGCTGAGCCTGCCGATGTCGTCGCTGAGGCCGTTTGGCAAGCGGTGACCGACGGGTCCGAGACCTTGCGCTATCCCGCAGGCCAAGCCGCACATGCCGCATTGGCCGATCGCGAGAAGCTTGATGACCTCACATTCTACGCCAGGACAAAAGAACGCTTCGGCATTTGATTTCTCAAACAAAGGACAGCGAGATGACTGACCCCAAAGCTATGATCGCCCAATTCTATGCCGACGTAGACAATTCGACGAAGACGAAGGCTGATCTCGCCTCCTACTTCACCGACGATTTCAAAGACCACGACCGCCATCCACTTGCGCCTGAGTTTCTGTCGGACAAGGATGCCCATCTGGGATTCTTCGACGAACTCAAGGGCGGCTTCACCGACTTCACCCACACGTTGAACCTCGTGGAAGAAACGAGTTCAGGACGTTGGATCGTATATTGGTCCTTCAGCGGAACCCATAGCGGTACGTTCTACGGCACGCCAGCTTCCAACAAGGTGGC
>JBCCPQ010000136.1:0-7743 GCA_039024825.1 Pseudomonadota bacterium | reverse complement strand
TCACCGGGCAGCCCCACGTTATCGACGGCGGGTGGTCAGGCTGAGGCAGTACGAAAGGACACGGCATGAAACTCCTGCGATACGGGGCCCCGGGCGCCGAGAAACCCGGCCTGCTCGACGCTGATGGCACAGTGCGCGATCTGTCAGGGGTTATCCCGGAGCTGACGGGTGAGACGCTGAGCGATGCCGCCCTCGAGACACTTTCTGCCCTCGACCCCGGCACGCTGCCTGCAGTGACGCCAAAGCGGATCGGCCCCTGTGTTGGCAATGTCGGAAAGTTCCTGTGCATCGGGCTCAACTACTCTGATCATGCGGCAGAGACGGGTGCGGCGATCCCCGAGCATCCGATCCTTTTTCACAAGGCGACCTCCGCCATCGTGGGGCCGCATGACGATGTGAGCCTGCCGCGCGGATCAGAGAGCTCTGACTGGGAGTTGGAGCTCGGCGTGGTGATCGGGACGAAGGCGAAGTACGTCAGCAAGGCTGCGGCTCTCGATCACGTGGCCGGGTACTGCGTCGTCAATGACGTCTCGGAGCGGCACTTTCAGAACAACCTCACAGGCCAGTGGACCAAGGGGAAGAGCTGCGACACGTTTGGGCCCATCGGCCCCTATCTTGTGACGCGCGACGAGGTGCCGGACCCGCAAGCGCTCTCCATGCGGCTCGATCTGAACGGAAACCGGATGCAGACCGGGACCACCGGAACCATGATCTTTTCAGTGGCCGAGATCATCGAGCATCTCTCGGGTCTCATGACGCTTCATCCCGGCGACATCATCACCACGGGCACGCCGCCGGGCGTGGGCCTCGGGATGAAGCCGCCACTTTTCCTGAAGCCGGGTGACGTGATGGAGCTCGAGATCGAGGGCCTCGGCGTCCAGCGACAAAACGTGGTGATGGACGCTTAGCGCGGCGAGCGTTTCGCGAGGATCCGCTGGAGCGTGCGGCGGTGCATGTTGAGCCGCCGCGCTGTCTCCGAGACGTTACGATCGCAAAGCTCATAGACGCGCTGGATATGCTCCCAACGGACGCGGTCCGCGCTCATCGGGTTTTCCGGGGGCGGGGGAAGTTCATCTTCCTTGGCCAGAAGCGCATCGGTGATGTCGGCGGCATCAGCAGGCTTTGAGAGATAGTTGGTGGCGCCGATCTTCACGGCCGCCACAGCTGTTGCAATTGCGCCATAGCCCGTGAGGACGACGATGCGGCTGTCTGGCCTGCGTTCCCGCAGGACTTCGACGACGTCGAGACCGTTTCCGTCCTCAAGCCGGAGATCCACCACCGCGAATGCCGGGGGCCGGGCCGTTGCAATCGCCTTACCCGCCACCACTGAGCCCGCCTGCTCCACTTCAAACCCGCGCTTTTCCATGGCTTTTGCCAAACGGCGGAGAAACGGCTCGTCATCATCGACGAGCAAAAGCGACTTATCAGGACCTAGGTCGATGGCGGTCTCGGGCATCCGGCATCCTCGTGCATTAACTTTGCGGCTGCAGGACATATGAGCCAAATGCCGCGCACGTCAATCACGTGAGCGCCCCAGATCTTGTGAGGTCAAGGTGTTAGGCGAGGGTGTTCACCACGCAATGGACCTGTTCGGCCATCTGTTCGGGGGTCATGTCGCGGCGGAAAAAGGTCACAAATCCTTCCTCCGGATCCATGAGATAGGTCAGCGTGGAGTGGTCCATCAGGTAGAAATCGGGATCATCGCTGTCGACCTTGCGGAAATAGGCCCGGTACTCGCGCGCGGCATCGGCCACCTGCTCCGGCGTGCCGGTGAGGCCCGTGAGACGCGGGTGGATGTATTCGGTGAACTCCGCGAGGTATTCGGGCGTATCGCGCTCAGGATCGATGGTGACAAAGAGCGCGTCGATTTCCGTGCCCATGTCCTCTTCCATGATTTCCATGGCGATGGCGTTGCGGTTCATATCAAGCGGGCAGACATCGGGGCAAAACGTGTAGCCAAAGTAGACGAGCGTAGGCCCGGTGATCACGTCGTCTTGTGTAACGGTCTCGCCCGTTTCGCTCACCAGCGTGAAGGGCCCGCCCACATCGCCGCCCGCGACAGAGGCACCAAGACAAGCACGCAAATCGTTGGATGGAGCCAGGACTGAGGTGGCCAAAAACGCGCCAGCCACACCAACACCTGCCACCGCTGACGCGATTGCTGCTGCTTTCCACGCCATTGCGTGATCTCCTCTTTGTGTTCAACGTGTATGTAAGACGTTCTGCGCTAAGATGCGTGGGGCTTTGGGTCACATCTCTATGATCTCGCGACCACGGAGGAGTTTGGGCGCGTAATGGCTGAAACAACGATCAATACACCTAGCGACCGCGCTGACGCCACGCTCAGCCAGCAGGAGTGGCGTGATCTGCCCGCTTCCGGCGATGAGCGGCGCAACTGGATCCGCCTCAGGACCCTCGTCATCGTGCGATGGGTGGCCGTGGTGGGCCAGCTTGGCGCGCTCACGGTGGCGCAACGCATCTTTGATCTGCAGCTTGAGATCACGCTTTGCTACATCGCGATCGGTATGGCGGTCTTTGCCAACCTGACGTCCGTCTGGATCTATCCCGAGAACAAGCGCCTGACGGAGATGGAGACCTTTCTCTTTCTTCTCTTCGACCTCATGCAACTCGGGTTCCTGCTGACGCTGACGGGAGGGTTGAACAACCCGTTCGCGCTTCTCGTGCTGGCTCCAGTGACGATCTCGGCGACGGCGCTTTCACTCGGGCCCACGATCCTTCTGGGGTTTGTGGCCTTCCTCGTCGTGACACTGACGGCCCTCTTTCATTTGCCGCTGCGCACGGTGGACGGCTTTGTCCTTCAGATCCCGGGGTTGTTCCTTCTGGGGTTCTGGGCCTCCATCCTGATTGGGGCGGTGTTTATCTCTGTCTACGCGCGGCGGGTGACGGAGGAGCTACACACCATGTCGAGCGCGCTCCTTGCCACACAGATGGCGCTGGCGCGTGAGCAAAAGCTCACCGATCTCGGCGGTGTGGTGGCCGCGGCGGCCCACGAGCTCGGCACGCCTTTGGCCACGATCAAGCTCGTCTCGAGCGAGCTGATGGAGGAGCTCCCCAAAGGTGATCTGAGGGAGGATGCGGGCCTCATCCGCAGTCAGGCGGATCGCTGCCGCGATATCCTCCGCTCCATGGGGCGCGCGGGTAAGGAAGACCTCCACATGCGGCACGCCCCGTTTGAGACGGTGGTGCGGGAGGCCGCAGAGCCCCACACCAACCGAGGCATCAATGTCGACGTGGTCCTCGCTCCCGGAACCGGCGCGGCGTCTGAGCAGCCGCAGATCCGACGCCACCCGGAGATTGTGCATGGCCTGCGAAACCTCGTACAGAATGCGGTCGACTTTGCCCAAGCCTCAGTCCGGGTGGAGCTCGCATGGAGCGAGGGGTGGGTATCGATCCGCATTTGCGATGACGGGCCAGGCTATTCGGCGCAGGTCATCGGTCGGCTTGGCGATCCCTTTACCCGGGCGCGGCGCAGCGCCAAGGCGGAGGCGAGACCGGGCTATGACGGGATGGGCCTTGGCCTTTTTATCGCGAAGACGCTCCTCGAGCGCACAGGCGCGGAAGTGCTCTTTGCCAACGGCAGCTCAGAGGATGAATACAAGGGCGCCCATGTGATGGTGAACTGGCCGATGGAGGCCATTGCACAGCACGCACAGGGTGCCCCATCGGCGCTTGGCTCAAACCAGCCACTGGATGCGTAACCACCTCATTCGACTAAAATTCGCGGCTTAACCCCCCGTTAACCATGTGTGCGCAATGATCCGGCCGGGTGCGCGGAGGGTCATTTATGCTGGCTGGATTTCTGGATTTTCTTTTGTTGATGGCGGGCACCGGCGCTTTCAGCGTTGCGGCCCTGGTGCTTTGGGCGCGGCTGTCACCCGATCCCGATCAGGCGATCCACGAAGAGATCCGGCGTGCAGACGGCCAGTGCGTCTTTCTCTTTGACGGCACGACGCTCATGGATTGCACCGCGCCCGCGCGCGTGCTGCTGGCCGATCTGGCGGCGGGTGGCAATGATCTTCAACGTCTCTTCCGGACCCTCTCGAGCCGCTTTCGCGACCTGCCCCATCCCGACGACGTGCACACCGATGGCCCGGCGCGCGAGTACATGTCGAGAGACCCCAGCGAGGCGATGCGCGTCATTCTCGAATCTTGGGACAGTTACCTGCGCGTGACGCTTGCACCCCTTGCCGAAGACGAAGCCGACACGAGCCATGGCTACGCATCGCGGGCGATCGAGGCAGAGAGCGCGGCTGCATTCTCACACGGGGTCGCCCATAGTGATGAGCT
This sequence comes from Pseudomonadota bacterium, assembly GCA_039024825.1. Taxonomy (GTDB): domain Bacteria; phylum Pseudomonadota; class Alphaproteobacteria; order Rhodobacterales; family Rhodobacteraceae; genus Shimia_B. Next base: position 3,435 of record JBCCPQ010000136.1, on the reverse strand, counting down.
CTCGGTTTTGCGGGCGGTCACAAATGCGGCTCCGGTCCTCCTCTGGCAAACCGACGACCGCGATGAGATTTCATGGGCGAACGAGACCTATCTTGCCCAGCTTGAGGTTGGCTGGCAACTGATTTGCACGAATTTGCAATTTCCATACTACGTGCTACTGAGTGCCGGTTCAGCGGTGAGAGCAAACTTCGGCGGGAAAGCGAAACACTCAACGAGTCGCTGATTTTCTTCTTTCCGTCCAGTCTCCCTCCGTGCGTCGAGGCGGCGTTGGATCTGTTTGACGTTTCCGATCGGAAGCTCGCCCGATACGACTCTACTGGTGGATTGAATGTCCGAAAAGAATTGCCGTGGGATTCACCTCTGCTCAAGCTCACATTGGAGGATGCCTATCTCTACGGTCGGCTAAATGAATCGCTTTCAAGGTCAGAAGCGGTCACCGAGGGGTACCGTAAGATCGAAAAGGACAAAGCGTTCGCCAACCTGAATCGGAAACACCGCGACAAAGCAGAGATTCTAAAAGCCCTAAGAGAGGCTCGCCTCCGGTTCAGTGGCAAGAGAATTAAAACGAGAACGATTGAAGGAGCGGCCGAGATCCTGAGAATTTCGGGTACTGCACTGAGGAAGAAGATAAGAAAACTGCAAATCGAAGACTCCGGCTGGTTGGACTGATTTTTGAAGACGATGGTCTTGAAAGATCTTCTCAAAAAAAGTCTTCGCAAGACTTTGGTCTTCAATTTTCTCGCCGCTAACTTTGCTCACGATTCGATGTACCTAAGTGCAATGGAGAGTGAGCATGAAACACGAACCGCCAAAGGACCCTCTACGAATGGTCCGCTTATCGGCCGCGGCCTGCATCGTTGAGAAGATTACCGGTGACCGTCCTCACGCAGCGACTCTGCATCGCTGGGCATCGCGTGGCCTCAAAGGCGTGAAGTTGAAGTTTGTCTACGCCGGTGGCCATCGCAGGACCACGGAAGAATGGGTTCGCGAGTTCTTTGATGCCGTGACCGAAGCAGCCAGTTGTGGTAGCGACAATCCCATCGCAACGAAGTCACATGAAGCCGATCGTGCAGAAGGTGAACTTTCGGCTGCCGGCTGGTGAAGCTGACCTGGCAAACAGAACGGTGACTGAAAGACAGAGCCGGCGCGGATGAACTGATCGCAGAGTCGATCGACTATTCCCGCCGGCTTTTTTCGTTTTGGGACACGCATAAAAAAAGCCCCCGCGACCAGACGGAGGCAGCGTGTTCCCACGTTTTTCAATTTGGCGACCGAGAAACGGATTTCAAATCACGGAACACGCACAAGTATGTTAGCTGAATCGGCGACTGAATCAAGCAGTACGGAGCCATCTCGATCGACAAACATCGAGCAATACCTGCAGCTGCTGCATCAACCCGGTGACGTGTACGAGACACGGATACTTGACACTCCGCAGAAACGCGGAGCGAGCTTCCGTGCAAACGCCAGTGGCTATTTTAATGACCACTCGAAGGCAGCAAGGCTTATTAAGCACTGGGATTCGGTTGAGCCGGCCGGCATCTATGTCACGATGAACCCAGTGGTGCCGGATTTGCTCGCACGGTCAGCCAATGCAATCCGATTCCGGGCAAAGAACACGACTGCGGATGGTGACATTGTCTTGGTTCAACGGAAATTGGAATTTGCGGTCCAGCGAGTTGAACAGTGTGGCGGCATCCGGCCGGTAAGATCGGGCATCGTGCCCGAAGGTTTTTTGCATTGAGCAAACATCGAAGGGAAGAGGGCGGCACCACGTAATACCACCACCCTTCGACGTTTGACTTGGCACGGCGCTCGAGTTGGTCCTCACCAGAGCTCTATCCTCCGACCAAGCAATGACAGTCTCTCAAATCAACTCGCCATTGCAAGTGATTTGCCGGATGTTTCTCGACGACGCAACCGCGCTTCCTCGAGCTTGCGATCACGCTCGGCGTGAATCTCATCGGACAAGCCACACAAGCAATCTGCAGGCGTGATGTAGCCGATCGCACTGTGAAGTCGCGATTCGTTGTAGTAACGCACGTACTCCAAAATCTGACGCTGCGCCTCTTTGTAGTTGCGTGGGCAGCTCGGTCGGATGCATTCTTTTTTAATCGTGCCATGGAACCGCTCAAGCTTCCCGTTGCGTTGCGGATAGTACGGGCTGGTCGTCACGTGCGTCATGCCGCTGAACCGGACGAACGCTTTGAAGTCCTTGGCAATGAACTGCGGGCCGTTGTCGCTAATGATTCGAGGCTTCACGCCGGGATGTTTTTCAAGCGCAGCCTGACAAACGATCTCGACATCCATCTCCGTCATCGACTCGCGAAGATCGACGTGAACGATGTAACGGCTGAATCCGTCAAGCACGCTTATCAGGTAATAAAACGTCCCGCCGACGTTGATGTACGAAAGGTCGACATGCCAGTGAGAATGCGGCTTTTTCGGCTGTTTAAAGCCATTCCCCTTCGACGAGGAAGTCGGCGATCTGCGATCCAGTCGGCCCGCCGCTTTGAGCACGCGGTAGACCGTCGAAGGGCTCACCGCAACGACGTCCTCATCGAGCATCATGAACGTCAGCCGACGATAGCCTTCGAGCGGATTGCGATCGTGAAAGTCAACAATTGCTTTGCGCTCCCAATCCTGCAGCCACCAATCGCGTGGGAGCTTTCCGTTATGATGGTTGACAATTCCGTAGCCGACTTTCCATTGGTGAAACTTGTGGCGGCCAAGCCGATCCAGGCGAGCAGCTTGCTCGCAGGCAACCCGGCACGGTCTTTCCAGTAGTCGACATAGCAGTAGTATTCCTTGTAGACCTTGAAGTCGTAAGTTGACTCGTAGCCTTTCGGGTTGTTGATGTCAAAACCGTCAAACAGATCGTTGACGGTGTACAGTGATTTTCGATGAACCTGAAACTTGAAGCCTTTCAAGTCAGGTATGACAACACCACCGGTCTGGACGATGTGTCCTGCAACGGCTGTGTCCATGTCGCAGGAGAGAAAGATCGAATTGGGAAACTGTTTGCCCGTGATGAGCTTCCCTTGCTTGGTCAGATCGAGATCCTGAATAGCGGCTGGCTTGCATTCAGGTGTCTTTTTTACCCATGCCTCGAACGAGGTGATATCCGAGATTTCTTTCATCTGTTGCCCCGTGGGTGAAACGACAAGTCATCGACCTCCCTGAGCATAAGGCGATGAAGGTAGTTAACGTCATCGATGTGTTGGGGCCGGTGTTGTGAAGTTCAACGACATGCAGGTGATAGTCGTTGTCGCCAACCTTCACCGACGCACTGACCGGCCTGTCGAAAAAATGGGGCAATAGCCGTTTTGGATTGGTTTCCCCCTTCCCCCCAAGTTCGCTGACTGCGCAGCGATTCTAGGGAAGGAGCGTAACCGGGTTAGAAGGAAAAACGGACGGGGAAAGGCTACGTTGCCG
>JBCCPQ010000135.1:0-7772 GCA_039024825.1 Pseudomonadota bacterium | reverse complement strand
GCGTTGCAGGCGTGGCTCGGCTCGCTCTGGTTCGCGCCGAACGGCGTCGCAGACTATGCCCGTAAGGGTCGGCGTATGAACGGAATTTACGTCCCGTACTGGACCTTCGATGCAGATACGAAAAGCAGCTACAGCGGCCAGCGCGGGACGCACTACTACGAGACACAGACCGTCATGCGAGACGGCAAGAGCGAGACACGCCGCGTGCGCAAAACGCGTTGGCGCAGCGTCTCGGGCCGCGTGGCGCGCTTCTTTGACGATGTCTTGGTCCTTGCCTCAACCTCGCTGCCCAAAAAGTACACGGACAGGCTTAGCCCTTGGGACCTAAGCGACCTTCGTCCCTACCAACCTGAGTACCTCGCAGGGTTCAGGGCAGAGGCCTACACGGTGGAGCTCGATGCGGGCTTCGAGGAAGCTAAAGTCATTATGAACCGTCAGATTGAGCGTGACGTGCGCTTTGACATCGGCGGTGACGCGCAGCGGATCAGCACGCTCAACACGCAGGTGCGCGATGTGACCTTCAAGCACCTGCTGCTGCCCGTCTGGATGGCAGCCTACAAGTACCGCGGAAAAAGCTACCGCTTCGTCGTGAACGGCCGCACCGGGCTCGTGCAAGGGGAGCGTCCGTTCTCTGCATGGAAGATCGCGTTGGCCGTCATTGTTCTCGCGTTGGTCGCGGGCGTGGCAGGTTATTTCTACGCGATGAATGCGTGACAGGCACCCTCTGTGTTCAGTGTCCTAGGCGTCGATGAGTGTCGTCGTCCAGTCGGCCTCCGGCGCACGGGTCTTGCCGGCCCTCACCCATGTGAGCCCTTTAAGCACCGATTGCGCGGGCTCAGGCAGGACCTCGGGCAGCTCCTGCCCGCTGGCAACACCCCAAAGCGCAGTCCAGCACCGCGCAACCGTCCATGGGTTATAGCCTCCACCACCAGTGATGAGAGTGCGTGGCGCGAGCCCCAGAAAGGTCCGCACCCAGTCCACATGGGCATTATTCGTGAGCTTCAGACGCGACTGCGGATCTCCTGCCACCGCATCCGAGCCGCATTGAAGCACGATGGCGTCAGGCTTGAAGGCCCGAACCGCCGGAAGCGCGACCTCATCGCGAACGCGGGCCAATCCTGCATCCGTGAAGCCAGCGGCCACCGGGATATTGATATGCGTCCCAGGCCCGGTCTCAGATGCCGCGCCAGTGCGAGGCCACCGATTTTCTTCGTGGACTGAGAGGACGAGGACGTCTGTGTCCTCACGAAACGCATGCGCGACGCCATCTGGGTGGTGCGCATCAATATCAAGATAGGCCACACGGCGCGCCCCCACGCGCTGGAGACCGAGGATCGCCAGAACACAGTCGTTGAGGTAGCAAAACCCGCTGGCATAGCCCGGCATTCCGTGATGCGTGCCACCACCCGGGTGAAAGACGACGCCGCCGTCGCTGAGAAGCTCCGCCGCGAGAAGAGAGCCGCCGCAGCCGGTGGCTGGGCGCCGATACATCTCCGGAAAGAAAGGGTTCATGGTTGTGCCAAGTCTAAAGCGCGCCGCGTCTGCTTCTGGCAGGGCCTGATCATCTTCAGCGCGCTGGAGGGCCTCAAGGTAGGCCGGGTCATGCCAGATCCGGAGCGCGGCGGGCTTCGCGCGGGGCGAGGTGCGGTAGCTGCCATCCGGAAGCCAGCCTAGCGCGCGAGAGAGATCAATGACCGTGGGGACCCGTGGGATCGCAAGGGGATGCCAGGGCCCATAGGTCGACCCGCGATAGATCTCCGACCCCAGGAAGACTGCCATACTCGCCCTTTAATTATGCTTGCGCGCGAAAAACGAAGTCGACACTTGCGCCCTGCCCCTTTGAAACGCCCTACATATCGCGTATCTTGTGGAAAACGAGCAGATTAAAATGAAGCGGCGCTCCATGGGCCATATGCGTGCTACACAATTGCCGCTCTCGATTCAGGCGTCCCAAAAGCGCGAGAGCAGATCACAATTCGCCGCACTACCCTATCGGGTGGTGGATGACGCGTTGCAGATCCTTCTGGTCACGTCCCGCCGCACGCAGCGCTGGATCTTGCCGAAGGGCTGGCCAGAGGACGGCCTCACACCAGGCCAATGCGCCGCGAAAGAAGCATGGGAGGAGGCGGGCGTCACCGGCAAGGCCTTTGACATTTGCCTAGGCGTCTACTCGTTCGAGAAGTTCGTCCCAAAAGCCGAAGACCTGCCGGTCATGGGGCTCGTATACCCCGTTAAGGTCCAGAAGACCTATCCATCCTGGCCAGAAGCAAAAGACCGCCGGCGGAAGTGGTTTCGACCAAAGAAGGCCGCGTCCGCCGTCGACTCCAAAGAGCTGAAACGCATTCTAAAGACCTTCGACCCCAAGATGCTGAAAGGTCGCGGCGTCTGATCTCGCGTTGAAGCCGCCCTCGGGATGGATATGTTAAGCCGATGATCCGCTACACGCTCAAATGTTCTGACGGACACGTCTTTGAAAGCTGGTTTGCCAATGCGGAGGGCTTTGATGTCCTTAAGGCCGCTGGTCATGTGAGTTGTGCGATCTGCGGAACAACAGAGGTTGAGAAGTCCTTGATGGCACCAGCCGTCTCTCCAAAGCAGGATGCTCAAACCGCACCGGCGCCCCTGGATGCGCCAGCGAGCGAGGCGGAGGTTGCCATGCGCAAGCTCAAAGATCACATCGCCAAGAACAGTGAGAATGTGGGGCGCGAATTCGCAACCACAGCGCGCGCTATTCACGATGGCGATGCCCCGGACCGCGCAATCCACGGGGAAGCCTCCTTTGAGGAGGCAAAATCTCTTGTCGAAGACGGGATCCCCGTTGCACCTCTCCCCTTCAGCGGACCACGCAGGGCCAATTGACCCACGTCGTCATTACCGGCGGTAGCCGAGGTATCGGCGCAGCACTCGTGGAAGGATACTCCGCCCGCGGCGACATGGTCAGCGCACCCACGCGACATGACTTAGACTTGGCCAAGCCGCACACCATCGCCGCTTGGGCTGTTATATGCCCTTCCCCGGTGGACCTGCTCATCTGTAATGCGGGCGTCTATGAGGACCGCACGGAAACTCTGGACGTAGGCTACCCGCCGGACATGTGGGAAAGGTCTTTCGCGACCAATGTCACAGGCGTCTTCCTCCTCGTGCAAGCACTTCTGCCGCAATTGCGAGGGTCGAAGAGCGCGAAAGTTGCCATCATCTCTTCCCAGATGGGCTCAAGCACAAAGGCAAGCGGTACCTCTCTCATATACCGAGCCTCGAAAGCGGCAGCGCTGAACCTTGGATTCAACCTTGCCAGCGGCCTCAAAGCCGACGGGATCGCCGTCGGAATCTACCATCCCGGGTGGGTGCGCACGGACATGGGCGGCGCGTCCGCCGACATCTCCGTGGAGCAATCGCGGGACGGGCTCATGGCCCGCTTTGACGCGCTGTCTCTCGCCACGACCGGCTGCTTTGAAACGTGGGATGGACGCGCTCACCCGATCTAGGGCCAAATTCCTTGGTGCAAGGAATTTGTCAAAAGTCTTGCGGCAAGACTTTTGGCGCGAGGGGGAGGCTTGCACGCCCTCCCGCAAGCGCCTATGCCGCGCGGCGGAACGTTAAAGGCCCGCACTTGAAATGCCCGTCCTCGTTATGAAGTTCGGCGGCACGTCCGTCGCCACGCTCGATCGCATCCGCCGCGCCGCCAAGCGCGTGGGACGCGAGGTCGCCAATGGATACGACGTGATCGTCATCGTGTCTGCCATGGCAGGGGAAACCAATAAACTGGTGGGTTTTGTTGGCGAGACCTCACCGCTCTACGACGCGCGAGAGTATGACGCCGTGGTATCCTCTGGGGAGAATGTGACGGCGGGCCTAATGGCGCTCACTCTTCAGGAAATGGATGTGCCTGCACGCTCCTGGCAGGGTTGGCAGGTTCCTGTGCGGACGACCTCCGCGCACTCCGCCGCTCGGATCGAAGAGATCCCTACAGACAACATCATGACCAAATTCGGCGAAGGGATGCGCGTGGCCATAGTGGCAGGGTTCCAGGGCGTGTCCCCTGAAGGCCGCATCACCACCCTTGGCCGAGGCGGCTCTGACACCACGGCGGTGGCCTTTGCCGCAGCGTTCGAAGCAGAGCGCTGCGATATCTACACTGACGTGGACGGCGTCTACACGACCGATCCGCGCATCGCTTCGAAGGCGCGCAAACTCGACAAGATCGCTTTCGAGGAAATGCTTGAGCTCGCCTCTCTAGGTGCGAAGGTCCTGCAGACGAGGTCTGTAGAGCTCGCCATGCGCTACAAGGTCAAGCTGCGAGTACTGAGCTCATTCGAGGAAATGTCCGACGAGGCGGGAACGCTCGTCTGCGATGAGGAGGAAATCATGGAACAAAACGCCGTCGCCGGGGTCGCTTACAGCCGCGACGAGGCCAAGATGACCCTGATTTCCGTCGCCGACCGCCCCGGGATTGCAGCGGCGATCTTTGGCCCTCTGGCAGAAGCAGGCGTGAACGTGGACATGATCGTGCAGAACATTGCCGAAGAAGGCCGCACAGATATGACGTTCTCCTGCCCCATTGATCAGGTCGCGCGGGCAGAAAAGGCAATGGCAGGCGCCAAAGCCGCCGGGGATATCAACTTCCATGATCTGGTGGCCGACAAGGATGTCGCCAAAGTCTCGATCGTGGGTATTGGCATGCGCTCCCATGCGGGCGTTGCCTCAAAGATGTTCTCCACGCTCCGCGACGAAGGGATCAACATTAAAGTCATCACCACGTCCGAGATCAAAGTGAGCGTCCTCATCGACCGCAAATACATGGAGCTCGCCGTTCAATCGCTCCATGACGCGTTCGAGCTCGAGAAGGCCTGAGCAAAGGACCCCGCCTGAAGCGGCGGGGCGAAGTCTCTCAGCGAATGATCTTCCGCTCGGGGCTCTGCCAGTGATTTGATGTCGAACAAAGCGTCGATCGGGTGAAGCTGCCTTCTTCGAGCTGCTTTCGGGTCACGCGAGCGTTGATGTAGGCGAACACTGCCACGAAGCCCAAGGTGGCGAACGTGAGTAGAACGAGAAAGTCCATGGGTCGTCTCCTGAGATAATGAAGTGATGTCGTCTGAGTGAGTACACTGGGTTACGCTGCGGCATCCGACGCGGTTCATTCTTTTTCGCACGTGCGGCAATTTGGGCGTGTCACCCGACGAGAACGGCCACACCGACGATGAAAATGGCAAGGCCAATCCAGCCAAATTGCACCGCCACGTAGAGGCACGCGAAGAGAAGCGCGAGGACACCGCCGACAATGATCACCTGCCTGCCAATGCTATGCCGGGCGATGCGCGCTTCGATCTCGCTTAAGGTGTCACGAGGGAAAGCGCGCGCGATGAGGCCGACGGCCACACGGCGGCAGGCCCGTCCCAGTCTCCCTGTCAGCGGCTCTCCCATGAGGGCAGCCTAACGCGCAGCAAAGCCCCGCGCCAGCGCCCGCCAGCCACCAAAGGTAAGCAGGGCCGCACCGAGTGCGGCAGCGAGAAAGGGCATGGTGATGGCCGCACTCCGCGGCATCAAAGCCTCCGCCATCTCTATCAAAGCACCTGAAAGAAGAAGCCCCACCGGCATCATCCCCCAGGCAAGCAGCCGGTAGACCGAGTTCAAGCGCCCAAGAAGCTCTGGCGGGGTCACGCGCTGGCGGTGGCTCACGCTTACGGTATTCCAAATCATACCTGTCGGCTGGAAAAGGAAAAGAACGAGACCCAGCATCCATCCATTGGGAGCCAAGGGGACGAGGGCAAACGCCACAGCGGAGGCAAACAGCATCCATTGCGTCGTGGCCCCCTGGCCCAGACGGGCAATCACGTGCTCGGCGATGAGACTTCCGAGGATGCCGCCTACTGCCCCCGCCGCCAGGATAAGGCCGTAGGCCGGGGCTCCGAGACCCAGGTTCTCTTGTACATGAAGGACAAGCGCCACGGTGACCATCATCCAAAGCAGGTTCCAGATCCCAGTAATGAGCGCCAGCGCGAGGAGAAGCGGCGAACCACGGAGGAAAGCCACCCCCTCCGCCAGTTCCTTCTGCCACGGCGTACTTTCCCGCGGCGGGGGTCGAAAATCACCACGAATAGTCACCAGCAGGATCGCTGAGATCGCGAACGCCACTGCGTTCAACGCAAAGGGCATCCAAACGACTGCGGCGATGAGAAAAGCACCAAAAGCCGGGCCCAAGAGCTCGTTGCCTACGATCTCCACGCTCCAGAGGCGTCCATTCGCGCGCTCCAGTCGATCCGGAGGAACGAGAGCGGGCATCATCGTCTGCGCAGCATTGTCGCGAAAGACCTCTGCGCCTCCGACACAAAAGGCTGAGATGAGCAGGAGCATATAAAGCAGTGGAGCTGACGTGCCCTCTTCCGGGGCCGGTGGCAACGGAGATGCAAGGAAGACAGCCACCGTGGCCATGAAAAAGGCAAGCGCGCGCAGCACGTCCATCGCTTGTATGAGAACGCGGCGGTCCATGCGATCCGCGACGAGCCCTGCCGGCAAGGCAAACAGAAACCAAGGCAGTCGCAGCGCCACAGGCAGTAGCGCGATGAGAAAGGCGTCTCGCGTCAGTAGTGTCGCCACCCAGGCCCAAACCACCGTGGCGATCCCGTCAGCAAGGTTGGTAAAGCCGCTCGCGGCCACAAAGCGGGTATAGGCGCGTCCCATGGCCCAAAAGGACGGCACAGCCCGGTGAACGTCAAGCCGACGTCGAAAGCAAATTGCCCAGCCCCGCTGACATGGTTAATGTCAGGCCCGAACGAAGACATGGCCGCCACACTCCCATGAATGCACCGACAGAGACAGAGAGCCGCAAGCTCCTGGGCCGCCTCCGCGCGGCCATGGCAGAAGACAGCTCAGGTCAGGCGCGTCTGGATAAGATCGTGCAGCTGATCGCGTCATCACTCAGCACTGAGGTGTGTTCGATCTACCTTTTCCGGGATGCTGATACCCTTGAGCTTTGCGCAACGGAGGGCCTGAACGCCGAAGCCGTGCATCAAACGCGTATGCGCCTGACTGAAGGGCTTGTGGGCCGCGTAGCCCGGCGCGGCAAGAACGTGAACACCGCTGACGCGCCGTCCACACGCGGCTTTCGCTACATGCCCGAAACAGGGGAAGAAGTCTTTTCCGCCTTCTGCGGCATCCCAATTCAGCGCCTCGGCGTTCCCATGGGTGTCCTCGTCGTCCAGTCCAAAGCCGCGCGCGAGTATTCTGAGGACGAGGTCTACGCCCTTGAAGTCGTCGCAATGGTCCTGGCCGAAATGACTGAGCTGGGGGAACTCACCTCAAACGACGACTTCGTCATTGCCCGCCATCAACAGCCTGCGCTGTTTAAAGGCGTCGTCGGTCAGGAAGGCGTGGCGACGGGACGTGTCTTCCTGCACGAGCCGCGCGTGGTGGTGACCAATCCGTTCTCCGACGACCCAGAACAGGAGCTCGAGCGGCTGGAGGCCGCGCTCGACACCCTGCGGCTCTCGGTGGACGAACTGCTTGAGGGCGCGACGTCAAAAGACGAGCTCGACGTCGTTGAGACGTTTCGGATGTTCGCCAATTCCCGCGGCTGGCGAAAGCGGATGGTCGCGGACATTGCCTCAGGCCTCTCTGCCGAGGCCGCCGTCGAGAAGGAGCAGAGCACCGCGCGGGCGCGCATGAGCCAGGTGCCCGATCCCTACCTCAGAGACCGTCTGCACGATCTTGATGACCTCTCGAACCGGCTGCTGCGGATCCTCACGGGTCAGGGTGAGCGGTCCGAGATGGGCAAG
>JBCCPQ010000134.1:0-7820 GCA_039024825.1 Pseudomonadota bacterium | reverse complement strand
GAAGGAAAGCCCAGTGAAAACGCAGGCTCAGACCCGCGAAGATCGCCTGAAAAAGGCGCTCAAGGCCAACATGGCGCGCCGCAAACAACAAGCCCGCGCGCGGGCTTCAAGCGACGTCGCCGTCCCAGAGAGCAGCGATAAAAAGGCCTGAGCATGGATTCCATCGTCGTCACCGGGGGCCAGGCCCTTCACGGGCAGATTCCCATAGCAGGTGCCAAAAATGCCTGTCTGACGCTCATGCCCGCAACGCTTCTGAGTGAGGAGCCCCTCACGCTGACAAACGCGCCGCGCCTGAGCGACATCAAGACGATGACGCTTCTTCTTGAAAGTCTCGGCGCCGAGGTGAGCTCCATGGCAGACGGCACCGTCATCGCCATGTCGACCCATGGCACGATCAATCATGTGGCTGACTACGACATTGTTCGGAAGATGCGCGCGTCGAACCTCGTGCTCGGCCCTCTCCTTGCCCGTGAGGGACGGGCCGTGGTGTCACTGCCCGGCGGTTGCGCCATCGGAGCGCGGCCCATGGACATCCACATTCACGGCCTTGAAGCCATGGGCGCAGAGATTGATTTGCGCGATGGCTATCTCCACGCGAAGGCGCCGTCAGGTGGCTTGCAGGGCGCGAAGATCGTTTTTCCCTTCGCGTCCGTTGGTGCCACCGAAAACCTGCTCATGGCCGCGACGCTCGCCAAGGGCACCACCGTCATCGAAAACGCCGCGAGAGAACCCGAGATCGTCGACCTCGCCGACTGCCTGCGCCGCATGGGCGCGCAGATCGAAGGCGAAGGCACGTCTACAGTAACCATCCAAGGCGTTGACCGCCTTGGAGGCGCGACGCACCCCGTCGTTGCTGATCGGATTGAGCTTGGCACGTATATGCTCGCGCCACTTATCGCCGGTGGAGAAGTGACGATGCTCGGCGGTCGACGCGCTCTCGTCGGAGCATTTGCAGACAAGCTTGAGGACGCGGGCGTGAACCTCACTGAAGAGCCGGAGGGCATTATCGTCAGCCACACCGGCCGCGTGAAGGCCGTGGATGTCGTTACCGAACCCTTCCCTGGCTTTCCGACCGATCTACAGGCCCAGATGATGGCGCTCATGTGTACGGCAGACGGGACCTCGGTGCTCGAGGAAAAGATCTTCGAAAACCGCTTCATGCACGCCCCAGAACTTGGACGCATGGGCGCGCAGATCGATGTGCAGGGCGGCACTGCAACCGTTACAGGCGTCGAGCGTCTCCGAGGCGCGCCTGTGATGGCCACTGATCTTCGCGCGTCGGTCTCCCTCATTCTCGCCGGGCTTGCGGCGGAGGGGGACACACAGGTTAACCGCGTCTACCACCTTGATCGCGGCTATGAGCGTCTAGTGGCCAAGCTCTCTGCCTGCGGCGCGAAAATAGAGAGGGTTTCGGGCTCATGAGCGACGCAAGGTTCGAAGATGGTGCCGAAAAGCCGTTGCGGCTGATGGCATTTGAGGCACCTGATCTCGAGGTGATCTCCTCGCTGTGTCAGGATGCGGTTTTCCCGGCCACAGAAATGAGTTGGCGGCCCAAGGAGCGCCGCTTTGCTGTCTTGATTAACCGCTTCCGGTGGGAGGATGCGGACGCAGCTGAGCGCCGGTCCCGTGCATTTGAGCGTGTCCAAGCCGTTCTCACGGTCGAGGGCGGCCTGCGCGTTCGGAGCCAAGGAATTGACCGAAAGGATCCCGAAGTCATCCTGTCGCTCCTCTCCGTGACGTTTGTTCCTGAGGATGAGGGGGCCGGGAAGTTACAGCTTACCCTAGCTGGTGATGGCCTCATCGAAGTGGACGTGGAGGCGCTGGAAGTCACGCTGCGTGATGTCACGCGGCCTTATGCGGCGCCATCGCGATCAATGCCAAAGCACCCGGAGTGAACGTCCGCGCTCTATCGGCGGATGATGCTGAAGCGTTCAGGAACCTTCGGCTTGAGGCGCTGACGCTTTATCCAACGAACTTTCTGACAACGGCGGAGGAATTCTCTGCCCGCTCAATGGAAGAACATCGCGATATGCTAGCGCGCGGGACGTTCTGGGGGGTGTTTGAGAAAGATGCGCTTGTAGGCATAGGCGCTCTTCTTCCGGAGCATTTCGCAGCAGCGGCGCACCGCGCCACTGTCGGGGCTTTCTACGTGCGCCGGTCCCATCAAGGGTTGGGAGCCGCGAGCGATCTCATGCGCGGCATAATCGAAGCGGCACTCGCGCGGGGCATTTGGCAGATCGAGCTTTTCGTTGCCGATAGCAACCCGCGCGCTCAGAGGTTCTACGCGCGCCACGGCTTTCGAGAGGTCGGGCGCTTGCCCAACGCGGCGCTCATCCAGGGAGCGATGACGTCTGACATCTTTATGGTGGCTGATCTGCGTTGAGCTTGGCTGCCGCCCGGTCTACATCGCCGCCCATGGAATTCCTGAGCACGACCGATCCTGACTTTGAGCCGCGCTTCCGGGCCTTGCTCTCTGCCAAGCGCGAGGACAGCCCCGACGTCGATGACGCGGTGGCGGAGATAATTTCTGACGTACGCGAGCGGGGTGACGCGGCCGTGCGGGATCTCACAGAGAAATATGACCGGGTCGCGCTCGACGACATGGCGTTCACCCCCGAGGAGATTGAGGCGGAATGTGCAAAAGTGCCTGCGGCGGAAGCCGAGGCACTCAAGCTCGCCTCAGAGCGCATCCGCGCCTACCACACGCGACAATTGCCTGAAGACGCCCAATGGACCGATGAAACAGGGGCTGAGCTTGGCTGGCGCTGGACGCCAGTGTCAGCGGCGGGTCTCTACGTGCCCGGCGGGCTGGCAAGTTATCCATCCTCCGTTCTGATGAACGCCATCCCCGCCAAGGTGGCAGGTGTGGGACGACTGGTGATCACCACTCCGACGCCTGATGGGCAAGTGAACCCGCTTGTCCTCATGGCTGCCAAGATCTCAGGCGTGGACGAGATCTACCGCATCGGCGGTGCGCAAGCTGTTGCCGCTCTGGCCTATGGGACGGAAACACTTGCGCCGGTGGACAAGATCACCGGGCCGGGCAACGCGTTCGTCGCCGCTGCCAAGCGGCGTGTTTTCGGCAAGGTTGGCATCGATATGATTGCTGGACCTTCAGAGATCCTCGTCATTGCCGATGGTGATAACAATCCGTCGTGGATCGCCATGGACCTCCTCAGTCAGGCGGAGCACGACGAGAGCGCCCAGTCCATCCTGATCACGACTGACGCGGCCTTCGGACAGGCGGTGGCCCGTGAGGTGGAGGCGCAGTTGCAGAGCCTTGAGCGCCGTGCCATCGCGGGACCGAGCTGGCGCGACTACGGCGCAGTCATAACGGTGGCTGATCTCGACGAGGCTGTCGACCTCACTGATCGCATTGCGCCTGAGCACCTGGAACTCTGTGTCGAGGACGCCCAGGGGCTCGCGAACCGCATCACCCATGCCGGAGCAATCTTCATCGGAGCGTGGACACCCGAAGCGATAGGAGACTATGTCGGAGGCCCCAACCACGTCCTACCCACTGCGCGGTCCGCGCGCTTTTCATCAGGGCTTTCCGTGCTTGATTTCATGAAACGCACAACGTTGGCACGGATGACGCCAGACGCGCTTGCGCGCATTGGGCCCTCCGCGGAGGTGCTGGCAAAGTCAGAGAGCCTTGAGGCCCACGGTCTGAGTGTACGCGCCCGGCTCGACAGACTGAACCGCTAGCACCTAGAGCCAAATTCCTTGCGAAGGAATTTGCCAAGACTTTTATGATAAAAGTCTTGGAGCTTAGGAGGCCAGTTCCGGATGGTTGTATGCCTCCGGGTAGCTCATCGGTCGCCGCGGCCCGAGGGGGACTGTGCCGTTCCAGGAGCGCCCGAAATAGCCTTGCCTGCAGTGAACGAGAGACCCGGCCTCCGCGACCCCAGGGAGAGTATAAACCCGGCAAAGCCAGCGCCAGAGATGCGGATGGTCTAGAATTCGCGCCGCGTTCAGCTTCATACGTATAAAGTAGACCGGGTCGTGGCGGTAAAGGGTAGGGAAAAGCCGCAGGTCTCCTTCAGTGAACGTGTCGCCGGTGAGGTAGGTCCGCCCATCGGACAGCCGGTCCTCTAGCCATTGCAGCGCGTCGAAGTAGGCTTCGAAGGCGGCGCTGTAGACGGCCTGATCGGAGGAGAAACCCGCTTTGTACGCCCCGTTGTTGATGTCTGTGTAGATACGCTCGTTCAGGCTGTCGATCTCATAGCGCAGCGTTTTCGGATAGAGATCGCCTGTGCCTCCCAGCGCGCTTGCCTCGGCGGAAAGCATCCGAACGATCTCCGCGCTTTCATTTGACACGATGCGACCCCCAACCTTGTCATAGAGGATAGGAAGGGAGCGCTCCTCGGATCCTTCGACACGGTAAAGTTCAACAGCGAGGCGCACGGCTTGGCCGGTCCCTGTGTCTTCGGAGCATTCTGGCAGCGCTGCTCCGGTGAGTGACGCAATCCTGGTGGGTGCAAATTCCCAGAGACCTTCGCCAGCCGGATCCCCTTCCGCAGTTCGATTTGGGAATGCAACGTCCATCGTGATGGCATCTCGCAGACAAAGGACAGCGCGTGCCAGGGTCACACGGTGACACCATGGGCAGTTGAGAGCGACAAAAAGGTGATAGCGGCCCGAGGCCGCGGGAAAACCCGCGTCTCCAATGGCATGTCGAAAGCCGCTCACCCCGCGCACGTATTCTCCGCCAGCGCGGCGGGATTGAGCGTTTGTTTGATCTTCTTCCACGGATTTCTCTGCCATACGCCGCAGCTAGAGCAGCCAGACGGAGTCCGCCACGCGCACGCCCTGTGCGCGCCCACTTCCGCTGGCGAGAAGCGAGGCGAAGTGCTAGGCCGCGGCCATGGCCCGGATCATCCATATCGCGCTTGACGATGCGAACTTGCCACCGCCCACGCCGGAGATAGAGCAGGAGCGGAAGGTCGCTATTTTCGATCTTCTAGAGGAAAATTCCTTTGAACTGCCGGCGCGCGCAGATCGCCCCGATGCCCCCGGTCCATTCAAGCTGGCACTTTCCATCCGCGAGAAGCGACTGGTCTTTGATGTCCGGTCGGAGACGGAAGAGCCAGTGGCGCAGTTCCTCCTGTCGCTCGGCCCGTTCCGGCAGGTTGTGAAGGACTATTTCAGTATCTGTGAGAGCTACTTTGAGGCGGTAAAGACGATGCCGCCGTCGCAGATTGAGACCATCGATATGGCCCGTCGCGGTATTCACAACGAGGGCGCGACCGTTTTGAAGGAACGGCTTGAAGGCAAGGCGGAGGTCGATCACGACACCGCACGCCGTCTTTTTACGCTCATCTGCGTGTTGCACTTTGGGGGCTGAGATGGCCGAAGATCTGCCCCAGTCGGTGCTCTTTTGCTGCGATCACAATGCGGTCCGCTCTCCCATGGCCGAGGGCTTGATGAAGAAGTTCTACGGCACCGAGGCCTACGTTCAGTCAGCGGGCGTTTACAATGACCTTGAAATTGACGGGTTTTCCATAGCGGTGTGTCAGGAGCTTGGGGTGGAGCTATCGCGACATCGCTCACGCAGCTTCGACATCATGGAGCAATGGGGCGATGATCTGAGCTCGTTTGACATCGTCGTTGCGCTTTCACCAGCGTCGCAGCGGCGGGCGCTCGAGCTCACGCGCTACTTTTCTTTGACGGTCGAGTACTGGCCTATTCTCGATCCCACGGGGCTCGGCGAGACCCGGGATGCAAAGCTCGACAGCTACCGGCAGGCGCGGGACCAGATAGCTGGGCGGCTCACCGGCAAATGGGGCCCGCCGCAGGATGGCTGACCTCCGGGTGGAGCGGCTGAGGGGTGCGGCTCTTGCAGAGGTTCTTGGCGATGTTGCGCGGCTTAGGATCCGCGTCTTTCGGGACTGGCCGTATCTTTATGACGGCGATGAAGCCTACGAGGCTGACTACCTCAAGGCCTACACGCGTCCCGGCGCGGTCTGCGTTGCGGTTTGGGACGGCCAGCAGATGGTCGGGGCCTCGACGGGAGCGCCGCTCACACAGCACGCAGAGGATTTTGCATCTGCTTTGCCCCCAAGCTGGCCTCTGGAGCAGACGTTCTACTGCGCTGAATCCGTCCTGCTGCCTGCGTACCGAGGACGTGGTCTCGGCCACGTTTTCTTTGATGAAAGAGAGGCTCAGGCCCGTGATCTCGCGCTCAGCAGGTCAGTATTTGCGTCGGTCTTGCGAGCCTCTGACCACCCGCAGCGTCCGGACAAGTATCGCCCACTGGACCCATTCTGGAGGGCCCGAGGCTATGCACCACTCGAAAGTTGCGTGGCGCGCTTTTCGTGGAAGGATCTTGGCGACGACGTCGAGACGCTGAAGCCTCTACAGATGTGGGGCCGGGCTTTATGAGAATTGCCGCCGCAGCCTATCAGATGGACGAGCTTTCCTCCTTTGAGGCCTACGCCGAGAAAATAGAGGGCTGGGTGGCCGAGGCTTCGTCGGATCTTCTCGTCTTCCCGGAGTACGGTGCGATGGAACTCGCCACGATCTCCGGCCGGGCAGGGGAGCTTGAAGCCTCCCTCCACGCGGTGAGCGAAATGGTAGAAGACGCCGACGCGCTGCATGCGCGGTTAGCGAGGACGCACAACTGCCACATCCTTGCGGCTTCAGCGCCAGTCTTCGAGGATGGCCGTCCCGTGAACCGCGCGCGGTTTTTCAGCCCGTCCGGCGACAGATCATATCAGGACAAGCAGATCATGACGCGCTTTGAGAGGGAGACCTGGGACGTCGTCGCAGGAGGACCGCTTCGCGTTTTTGAGACCGCACTGGGACGGATCGGGGTGCTGATCTGCTATGACGCAGAATTCCCACTTCTCAGCCGGGCGCTAGTGGAGGCGGGCGCGCAGGTCCTTCTTGTGCCGTCCTGTACAGACAGCCTCCACGGTTGGAACCGCGTGCGCGTGGGGGCCATGGCTCGGGCGCTGGAGGGTCAGTGTATCGCGGTTCAGGCGCCGACAGTGGGTGCGTGCCCATGGAGCCCTGCTGTCGATGAAAATCGCGGTGCCGCAGCCATTTACGGGCCGCCCGACCTCGGCTTTCCGGCGGATGGTGTTTTGGCGCAAGGATCCATCGATGCGCCCGGCTGGACCCGCTGTGAAATTGATAGCGACCTCGTGGCCCGGGTGCGCCGCGACGGCACGCAGCACAATCATCATCATTGGGTCGAACAGGGCCTGCGCCGCTTGGTTGAAGAGGTGAGACTTCGCTGAAAGGCCTTGAAATGCTTCCCCTTCCGCCGCATATGGTGGCGCGCCTGCCGACCGCGCAGGCCGTCAAGAAGGAGAGACCATGGCCAAGGAAGAACCGCTCGAATTTCCCGGTGTCGTCAAGGAACTCCTGCCGAACGCGACATTCAGGGTCGAGCTGGAAAACGGCCATGAGATCGTCGCGACAATGGCAGGTAAGATGCGCAAGAACCGCATTCGCGTGCTGACAGGCGACAAGGTGCAGGTGGAAATGACGCCCTACGACCTTTCGAAGGGCCGTATCAACTACCGCTTCCGGTGAGCTTTACAGGAGGGTGCGCAGTGCACACCCTACGCAGCCTGACATTTAGCGTGCGCATGGCGCACGTCCCACGTTAATGCGTCTGGTCCTTGGCTCTGGATCGCCCCGTCGCCGCGAGCTTTTGGCCGTGCTGGGACTGGAGCCTGCTGAGATACGTGCGCCTGACATTGATGAAGATCCGCTAAAAGGTGAGCTTCCACGCCCGTATTGTGCGCGGATCACCCGCGCAAAGGCCGAGGCACTTCACGCAGCGGACGGTGAGGTCATATTGTGTGCGG
>JBCCPQ010000133.1:0-7839 GCA_039024825.1 Pseudomonadota bacterium | reverse complement strand
TGGATCCGGACGCCTATGATCAGGTCACTGACATCCTGGATGTGTGGTTTGATTCAGGCTCTACGCATGCGTTCACGCTGCGCGACCGCGAGGACGGCACAGACGACGGTATCGCCGACGTCTACATGGAAGGCACCGACCAGCACCGCGGCTGGTTCCACTCTTCACTTTTGCAGTCCGTCGGCACGACTGGCCGGGCGCCCTATCGCAATGTCGTGACCCACGGCATGACCCTCGACGAGAAGGGCTTCAAGCAGTCGAAGTCGCTCGGGAACATCACGCCGCCCGAAGATGTCATCAAGCAGTACGGCGCGGATATCCTGCGGCTCTGGGTGGCGCAGACGGACTACACCGCAGACCAGCGGATCGGGCCGGAGATCCTAAAAGGCGTGGCCGACAGCTACCGCCGCTTGCGCAACACGTTCCGGTATCTGCTGGGCTCCCGAGTGGAGGGGACGCCAGCAATGCCGGTGGAAGAGATGCCGGAGCTGGAGCGGTGGGTGCTCCATCGCCTTGCCCAGATTGATGCGCAAGTGCGCGATGGCTACGGTCGGTTCGACTTCCAGAACGTCTTCCAGACTATCTTTACGTTTGCCACGGTGGAGCTGTCGGCCTTCTATTTCGACATCCGCAAGGACGCCTTGTATTGCGACGGGACGACGGTGCGGCGACAGGCAGCGCGGCACGTGCTCGACCTGATCCTTGCGCGACTGAATACCTGGCTTGCGCCGATCCTTGTCTTCACGATGGAAGAGGTCTGGCTGGAACGCTCTGGCGGCGAAGGGTCGATCCATCTTGAGGACATCCCAGCGACGCCATCCGCCTGGATTGACGACGACCTCGCAGAGAAATGGGCCACGGTGCGCCGCGTGCGACGCGTCGTGACCGGTGCCCTCGAGGTGGAGCGGCGGGAAAAGACCATCGGCTCCTCCCTTGAGGCGGCGCCGGAGGTCTATGTCGATGCGGAGACAGCCGCGATCCTACGGTCGGTGGAGTTCCACGATGTCTGCATCACGTCGCAAATCGTTATTCATGAGGGTGAGGCGCCAGCGGGGGCGTTCACGCTCGATGATACAGCGGGCGTGGGTGTCGTCTTCAAGAAGGCACAAGGCAACAAGTGCCAGCGGTCCTGGAAGATCCTGCCCGAGGTTGGCCAGTACGAGCCTGCCGACGTGTGCAAGCGGTGTTCAGAGGCACTTGCAGAGCTTTCCGGGTAATGACGCGCGATCCGCACCCGACGGATGCGGAGATTGTCGCCGTGATGTGGGCGCTTGCGGAAACGCGGGCGCCCAAGTCGTTTTGCCCCTCAGAAGTAGCGCGGCGCGTGTCGGATGATTGGCGCCCGCTCATGCCACGCATCCGGGCCTTGTCACGGGCGGAGGGCCTGCGCGCCACCCAGCGCGGTCAGCCCGTGGACGCCGAAGCCGCCCGGGGGCCGATCCGGCTCAGCAAGCCCTGACACCGCGCGTGCGGTACCAGCGGAGTGAGTATTTGTGAACGAAAGAAAGGGAGGGCACAGTGCCCTGATGCAGAGGGACGCGCAAATTGTCGGGCTGGACAGCCCCCTGGGCCCGATCCGTCTGACATCGTCCGGCGGCGAGATTGTCGCCGTTGACTGGCGCTCGGGGCCTTCCTTGTCGTCCGCGCATGGCGGTGTGTTGCATGAGGCGGCGCGCCAGCTCGACGCCTATTTCGCTGGTGAGCTTCAGGAGTTCAGTCTGCCGCTTGGGCTGGGGCCCGGCGCGTTTCAGGCACGATTTCAGGCGGCTCTGATTGCGATCCCCTACGGCCAGACACGAAGCTACGGGGACCTGGCAGCGCAGCTTGGGGTGAGTGCGCAGGCGGCCGGGCAGGCTTGCGGTGCCAACAGGCTGCCGATCCTTGTACCCTGCCACCGGGTTCTCGCGGCAAACGCTCTTGGTGGCTATTCGGGCGCAGGCGGCGTCGAGACGAAGGTTGCGCTTCTCAAGCTCGAAGGCGCAGCGGGGCTGCTTATCTAGCCGGGATCAGCTGCTGCGCGATGCCTGCGAGCAACAAATACGCCGTCGTGATCAGGAGCCCAGTCTGCGCCCAGCTTGCCGGGTCAAAATTCACCCATGCTGCCCAACCTGCAAAGAACGTCCAGGCCAGCGCCACCGGCAGCGACACCGCCCGCCAGCGGGCCGTCCGGACCGGATGGACGAACTTGAGTGGCAAAAACATGGTGACAGCAAGCACCACGACCACGGCGAGTGTCACCCAGTAGTTGGGCTGGAGGGCGAAGATCACAATGACCGCCATGTTCCAGCACCCCGGGAAGCCTGCGAAGGAGTTATCCCTCATTTTCATGCGCGTATCGCAGAAATACATGGCCGATGTGAATGTAATGACGATGAGCACCGCCCACCCTGTCCAGCCAAACATCAGTCCCGAGGCGTAGAGGGCATAGGCTGGGATGAAGACATACGTCAGGTAGTCGATGATCAGATCGAGCAGTTTGCCGTCGAACTGCGGCGCGTTCGTATGGACATTGTAGTGGCGCGCCAGCGGGCCATCGATGCCGTCAACGATGAAGGCAACAACGAGCCAAAGGAACATGAGGTCCCATTTCGCTTCCGTCGCGGCGAGCATGGCGAGCATCGCGAAGACGGCCCCCGTGGCCGTGAAAAGGTGAACGCCGAGCGCCTTGGCTTTGGTCATGGACGCGTCATGGCGCAACGGGCATACGCCTGCAACCCTAGCCTGCGGCCCGGGGATGGGTGGCGTCGTAGACCTCCATCAACCGCGCGGTGTCGACGGCCGTGTAGGTCTGTGTGGTCGACAGCGATGCGTGGCCGAGGAGCTCCTGAATAGACCTGAGGTCACCACCCGCGCTGAGGAGATGCGTTGCAAAGGAGTGGCGCAAGGCATGGGGCGTCGCAGTGGCGGGAAGCCCGAGCTGGAGGCGCGTCTGTTCCATCACTTTTTGAATCACGCGCGGGCCGAGCTTGCCGCCCCGAAGGCCGCGGAAGAGCGGTTCTTCGTCAGCGAGATCCCAGGGACAGGCAGCGGTGTAGTCCGCAACAGCAGACCGTGCAGCGGGCAGAACCGGGACAATGCGCTCTTTGTTGCCTTTTCCGACGATGCGCAGCGTCTCGGGAAGCGGAGCGTCCGCGCCGGTGAGGCCCAGCGCTTCTGAAATGCGCAGGCCGCAGCCGTAAAGAAGCGTGATCACCGCCACGTCGCGCTTGGCGATCCAGGGCTCTGACGACTGAAGCTCTACCGTGTCGAGCACAGCCTTGGCGGCGTCTTCGGCCAGGGGGCGTGGCAGCTTCTTCTGGAACTTGGGTGCGCGGGCGGACAGGACCGCGGTGGGTTCGAAGCCTTCACGCTCTGCAAGCCAGCGGTAGAACGTCTTCACAGCGCTAAGCGAGCGAGCGAGCGAACGGGCCGCAAGGCCGCGCCTGCGCTCATGGCTCATCCAGGCGCGCATGTCGGTGATTGTGATCCGACTGAGTGGAGCGAGGCCCTGTGCTCCGCCGTGGTGGTCGCCCATGAAAGCGATGAACCCCGCGACATCGCGGCCATAGGCCTCCAGCGTGTTTTCCGAGGTCGCTTTGAGGGCCTTTTCGTGGGCAAGCCAGCCCTCGAGCGCATCGCGCGCCTGGGGTGAGATCAGGCTCACCCTTTTGTCCCCAGCTCTGCCCTGATCAGGAGAGCCATCTGCGCATGGCGCGTTCGAAGACGCCGCCGAAGAATGCTAACAGGTCCGTGCCCTGGTTCGGCGCGAACTGGTGCGGGTCCTCGGCACCTAGGATGAGCATACCAGGAAGACGGCCTTCGCCGAAATCGAGTTTGAGACAGGCTTCCGAGCGGATCCAGTCGTCCTCTCCGTAGATGGTGCCGGACGACGGTCCGACCTGGCGCAGGACCACGGCACGGTCAGAGCCGCCACGGGTCTGGTCGAGGTAGTCGTCGACAAAACCGGGTTCTGTCACAGACAGCACGTCGCCAAGGCGCGTCAAGACCGCGTCCTTGCCGGTGACCGATTCAAGGACAAGGCGCACGAAATCGACCCGCAGAATGTCGGCGACATCGCCAGAAAGCTCTTTGAGGAAGTCTTCGAACTGCGCGGGGTCAAGCATCCGCAGGATCGCGCGATGAACCTGGTTCGTGCCTGCAAGGTTTTCATAGGCGGCGGCGATGACGGTCCTGTGGGTTTCCTCGAGACGGTCGAGCCGTTCTTCGAGGCGGTCCATGGCGATGCCACGCAGATCGACGATGTTGCCGCCGAGGGTCTTCTCATGGGCGGCGATCAGCGCGCGCATGACCGCTTTGTCTTCGAGAAGGGCGTCAGGACGCGCGAGAATCTCTTCCCGGAGCGCCTCATTGATTTGGGGGCTACTCATTAACTGCCTCATGTTTCGGGTCTTGGGCCCGGTTTTTCAGCGGCATAGCACGGTGCGCGCGTGGGACCAAAGGGTTTTAGGCCCGAGCGTACGCCTGGGCTCGGATTGTGCGTTGAGTAGACAGCCGTCAGCCTTTGGGGAGCCAAAATCCTTGCGAAGGATTTTGTTAAGACTTTTTACAAAAGTCTTGGCCCGTTGGGGATCCCAGGCGCTCAGCCCAGGGCAGCGTTCAGTTCGGCCAGCGTCGGCGGCTGGCACCCTGCCCGTGTGCAATTGATCGCTGCCGCGTGGGACGCGGTCCGGAGCAACTCCTCGAGATCCGCCTTCTCAAACGCGTACTGGCCCTGTCGCGCATCAAAGAGGCGGACGAGCGTGGCCATGAACGTGTCGCCAGCACCCACCGTGTCGACGAGAGGCTCAACAGGCGCGGCGGGCACGTCGACCGTCGTCTCGCCCACCTGCGCAGACGCACCGCCCGCACCTTTGGTGAGGACGACGACCGCTGCGCCGCTCAGCGCAAAGAGACGCGCGAAAGCGTCGTCTTCTGTCATATCGGGGTAGAGCCAGTGAAGATCCTCGTCGGAGAGCTTCAGAAGCGTAGAGTGCCCGGCGATCCGCTCCATCCGGGCAATAAATCCCTCCCGGTCCGGGGTGAGCGACGGCCGGACGTTAGGATCGTAGCTCGTCAGGAGGCCTTGGTCGTGGCACGTCTTGTGAAAGGCCTCGTACACCGGAGCGTCGGCGCCGCCCGTGACCGCGAGAGAGCCAATGTGAAATGCCGTCATGCCCACTGGCGCCGCAGCGGCGAGTTGATCGACGCTGACCTGCCGTTCGGCAGTTCCGTCACGATAGAACTCATAGCGCGCAGCGCCGTCCTTGAGGGATACAACGGCTAGCGACGTGGGCTCCACCCGGCGCGGGGTAGCAAGATGGACGCCGTCAGCCTCCAGCCGCGCGGCGATGAGTGAGCCAAGACTGTCCTGGCTGACCGGCGTGAGGTAGTGGCTCTGCATCCCTTGGCGCGCAGCAGCCATGGCCACGTTCATGGGCGAACCGCCCGGATGGGCAATGTAGGCAGGCGGGTTGCGGCCGTCCGCTTCCTGCACAAAGTCGATCAGATTTTCGCCGCCAACAGCCAACATGCGCACTCTCCCTTTGGCGCTTTGCTACCGGCGTTAGCGCTAGCGGACAAGATGGAAGCCTCCGGCGGAAGTACCGGGCACAAAGAAGACGGAGCGCGCCTTGGTTGTCGGCGTAGGGCACCGTGTCCCAATGCGATTAGGCCAGGGCGCTAGCGTTGCTGCGTTTCCCAGTGAGGATGGATCCAGGGTTCCGCGTTGGCGGGCGGCAAGCGGCGGCCCAAGATATGGTCGGCCGCTTTCTCACCGGTCATGATCGACGGCGCGTTGAGATTGCCGTTGGTGATGCGTGGAAAGATAGAGCTGTCGGCCACCCGCAACCCATCCACGCCGATCACCCGACATTCAGGATCCACGACAGCGTGCGGGTCGTCCACGGCGCCCATTTTGCACGTGCCGCAGGGGTGGTAGGCGCTTTCAGCGTGATCCCGGATGAAAACGTCGAGGTCGCCGTCGCTGACAGCCGCCGACCCGGGCTGAATCTCCCGGTCGAGGAAGGGGGCGAATGCCTCTTGCGCAAAGACTTCGCGCGTCAGGCGGATGGCTTTGCGGAAGTCGCGCCAGTCGTCCTCATGGCTCATGTAGTTGAAGAAGATGCGGGGGGCGTCGACAGGATCGCTTGATTTCAGCGTGACCTCACCGCGCGAGGGGGAGCGCATGGGGCCGACATGGGCCTGGAAACCGTGACCCTCCGCCACGGCCTTGCCGTCATAGCGCACAGCGAGCGGCAAAAAGTGGTACTGGATGTCGGGATAGTCCACCCCTTCGGCGGAGCGGATGAAGCCCGCGCTTTCAAAGCCGTTGGATGAGCCCGGTCCCGTCTTCGTGAGCAGCCAGCGGGCGCCGACATACGCTTTGCCAAGGAGGTTCCAATACTTGAAGAGGCTCACGGGCTGTGACGCCGCAAACTGGATATAGAGCTCCAGATGATCCTGCAGGTTCTGGCCAACCCCGGGGCGGTCAGCGATGGGCGTGATACCGTGTTCAGCGAGGTGGCGGGCCGGGCCGATCCCCGACAGCATCAGGAGTTTGGGGGAGTTAATCGCGGAAGCTGCGAGCACCACTTCCGCACGCGCCTTGATCTTGTAGGCGCCCATGTCCACGCCTGTGGCGCGCCCCTCCTCGACAATGACCTTGTGGGCCAGGCCGTGGGCGATGAGGCAGCGCCCGGTTTCCTGAGCGGGGCGAAGATAGGCCTTCGCCGCAGACCAGCGTTGGCCTTCATGGACGGTCATGTCAAAGGGCCCAAAGCCCTCCTGCTGGGCACCGTTGTAGTCGGGCGTGACGGGATAGCCGGCCTGCCGACCCGCTTCCACGAAAGCGCGCGTCAGCGGGTTATCGCGCTTGCCGCGTGAGACGTGGAGAGGACCCTTTGTTCCACGCCAGGACGGATCGCCACCATGGCCGCCATCGTCCCAGTTCTCCATGCGTTGAAAGTAGGGAAGGACGTCGGCATAGCCCCAGCCCTCTGCCCCCGTATCGCGCCAGTGATCGAAGTCGCGGGCGTGCCCGCGCACGTAGATCATACCGTTGATGGAGGACGACCCGCCGATGACCTTGCCCCTCGGGCAAGCCAAACGCCGCCCACCGAGATGCGGCTCCGGCTCGGTCTCAAAGCCCCAGTCATAGCGCTTCATGTTCATGGGATAGGACAGCGCGCCGGGCATGTTGATGAAAGGCCCGGCATCTGAGCCGCCGAATTCCACAACAATCACGGAGTGACCCGCTTCGGCCAGGCGGAAGGCGATTGCGCAGCCGGCGGAGCCCGCGCCGACGATGACGTAGTCAGCCTCCATTCTACGTCTGGAGTGCCATGCCGAGGCGCGACAACAGAGAATGCTGCAAGCGGGCGCGCATCATCAGAACGGCGCCTCAACGGGGCCCATGCCGACGTAAACGGTCTTGAGTTGGGAGTAGTGTTCGATAGCGGCTTTGGAGTTTTCCCGCCCCACGCCCGAGCCCTTTACGCCACCGAAAGGCATCTCCACCGGAGCCGGATTATACTGGTTGATCCAGCAGGTCCCCGCCTCAAGCGCCCCGACAACGCGGTGCGCCCGCGCGAGATCGCGGGTGAAAACGCCGCCAGCGAGGCCAAGATCGGTAGCATTGGCGCGCTTGATGGCCTCTTCTTCGGTGTCAAAGTCGAGGACCGAAAGCACCGGGCCGAAGATCTCCTCGCGGGCGATGGTCATGCTGTCGGTGACATCTGCAAAGATCGTAGGCTGGAGGAAATACCCAGGCATCTCGGCACGGCGCCCCCCGCTAACGAGGGTTGCGCCTTCTTCGATCCCTTTTGCGATGTATCCCTCGACGATCTTGAGCTGTGCCTCTGA
>JBCCPQ010000132.1:0-7839 GCA_039024825.1 Pseudomonadota bacterium | reverse complement strand
GTCTGAGCTTAGATCAGCCTCGATCCCCGCGGTCGAAAGTGCCTCGCCCAAAGCCCGGACAAAGATTTGCTCATATTCCTTCGTTTTGAAAAGCGTTCCCTCTGCGGCTTCGTATTCCTCTGGTGTCACAGTCACCTCAAGCTGCACCACGGTGCGCTGGAAGGCTGGAATACCGTTCGACAGGATCGCAGTCAGGAGGATCAAAAGGCTCAGAAGACCCACGATAATGGCTGCAAGGCCGTAGTACTTGAACCGCGCCTCTGCCGCGTTGCGCCGCCGGATCCGGTCATCAACAGCAAGGAGCGAGCTTTTCTTGGGCTGGGAGGGAGCCGCCGAGGCGGTTGCGTCGGTCATTCGTACTGCTCCCGATATTTGCGCACGATGTAGAGGGCGAAGACATTGAGCCCGAGCGTGATGACGAAAAGGGTCATACCAAGGGCAAAAGCGACAAGCGCTTCGGGGCTCGCAAAGTCGCTGTCCCCCGTGAGCTGCGAGACGATCTTGGCGGTGATCGTCGTCATCGCCTCGAACGGATTAAGCGACAGGCGCGCAGCGGCCCCTGCCCCGAGGACGACAATCATCGTCTCACCAATTGCGCGAGACGCAGCCAGCAGGATGGCACCCACAATTCCCGGCAGCGCCGCGGGGAGCACGACTTGTCGGATTGTCTCAGATTGCGTTGCACCCAGACCGAGGGAGCCGTCCCGCATGGCTTGGGGGACCGCATTTATGATGTCGTCGGATAAGGACGATACAAAGGGAATGAGCATGATGCCCATTACAAGGCCCGCGGTCATGACCGCTGTGCCCCCGCCCATCCAAGTCACGCCAAGGTAGCCGCCTTCGCCGAAAAAACTCACCAGGAACGGGCCCACAGTGAGAAGCGCGAAAAGACCATAAACACTGGTGGGGATGCCCGCGAGGATCTCCAGCAGAGGCTTGGCGAAAGACCGCACCGTGGGCGTGGCGTACTCGCTCAGATAGATCGCAGACAAAAGCCCCACAGGCACCGCAACGGCGAGCGCCACGAGCGAAATGTAGAGCGTCCCCCAAAGGAGCGGCAACACACCCAGAGAAGACGAGCCGCCCCGCCCGCTGAAGCTTGGAGCCCATTCGAGTAGGAAGAAAAACTCGGACGCAGGGTACAGACGGAAGAACTCTACCGTGTTGAAGATGAGCGAGAAAATGATGCCGATTGTCGTCAGGATCGCGATGGAGGCTGCCGCGATCAGGAGGGCGAGCACCGCTTTCTCCACCGTGTTGCGCGCACGAAAGGCAGCATTTGTCCGCGTCCATGCCCAGGCGAAACCGCCCAAGGCAAGAAGCCCAACAACGACTGCCATGAGGTTAAAGCCAATGCTGCTCATGCCCCGGTATTGCTGAGCAAGGCGCAAGACCGCGTCGCCGACATCAGATCCGAGGGGCACGCCGGCCGCCGTGAGCGTGGGCCGGAGGTCCTCCATTGTGAGGGCCGGGGATATGGCATCCGCCTGAGAAATCGCGCCGGTCGCAACAGCAAGGTCGAGGCCACTTGCCACTCGGCTGACATCCGAGAGCAGGAGGCTCATGTTCATGCCATCGGTGAGCGCTGCGTCAGGGACGTTGGCCGAAAGACTCGCGCCGATCAGAACAGGCTGCAGAACCAGCCAGACACAGAGCAGGAAAAACGCGGGAACGAAGATCCATAGCGCTGCGTGGTAGCCATAGTAATTAGGGAGAGAGTGCAGATTGCGGCGATCGCCGCCTGCAGACGCCATCGCACGCCCCCTCGCGACGAAAAAACCCGCCAGCGAGAGGAGGGCGAGCGCAGTGAATATCCAGGCGAGGGTCATCCAGACACTTTCAAAGGGAGATCTGACGAGGTAGCGGTAGCGGCCCCTGAAAGGGCCGCCACCTGATGGGCTTACATGGTACCTTCAGCCTCGATCATCGACTGCGTGGCCGCGAGCTCCGGATCTGAGACAAGGCCGTACTGGGCCAGCGGGCCGGAGGGACCTGCGATCTCATCAGCCATGAAGAACTGAGCGTATTCCTTAAGACCCGGGATCACGCCGATATGAGCCGCTTTGATATAGAAAAAGAGCGGACGGGAGACGGGATATTCGCCCGTAGCGATAGTCTCGGTGGAGGGCGCAACACCAGACATCGTTGCCACCTTCAGCTTGTCCGTGTTGTTCTCGTAAAACGCGAGACCGAACACGCCGATGCCGTTTGCATTGGCGTCGATGCGCGCGAGGGTCTCGGTGTAGTCGCCGTCGATGTCCACGGATTTGCCGTCGGTGCGAACCTCCAGGCAGGCGTCCTCTGCGTCATCCTCGGACATGCCGCCCGCGATCATCGCTTCCATTGCGCCGGTCGCTTCGCAGCCTGCTGCGATTACCTTCTCCTCGAAAACTTCGCGGGTGCCGTGCTTGGTGCCCGGGATAAAGGCGAGAATATCAGCCGAAGGCAGGTCCGCGTTGAAGTCAGACCACTGAGTGTGCGGGTTATCGACGAGCGCACCGTCGACCATCACCTTTGGTGCAAGTGCGTTAAAGATGTCGGACGGGGTGAAGGCCGTGTACGCAGGCCCGTCGATCTGAGAGGCGAAGACGATACCGTCATAGCCAATGCGCACTTCGATAATGTCCGTTACGCCCGCCTCAGCGCAGGCGGCCACTTCGCGCTCACGAATCGCGCGGGATGCATTTGCGATGTCGATTGTGTTGACCCCTACCCCTTCGCAAAAGCGCTTCAGACCAGAGGAAGAGCCGCCGGATTCGACGACGGGAGTCGGAAAGTCGGTGTTCTCGCCAAACGCTTCGGCGACGATGGAGGCATAGGGCAGAACCGTTGAAGACCCTGCGATCTGAACGTTGTCACGGGCATCTGCTGCGGAGGCAACGGCCGCAATGGCAAACGCAGATACGGTGAGTTTCGTGAAAGACATGAATGGATGCTCCTTGATCCGTGTCAGTGGTCGCACCCCCCACGGGGCCCCGACGATGCGGCCCGTCTAGGCACAACGTGCTATGCTTTTGTTAAGGTTTTGTAACAGTTATGTGACACCGCATATTTGACCGTCCCAAGGTCGGCACACGATCTCTGGGCTGGCGTCAGGCTCGCGGCAGAACCACAGTAAAGACAGAGCCGTCCCCGGACACGGAGCTGATCCTCAGCCGTCCCCTGTGACGCCCCACAATGTGCTTCACAATGGCCAGGCCAAGCCCCGTCCCGCCTTTCTCGCGGCTGCGGTGGGCATCGATCCGGTAGAATCGTTCTGTGAGGCGCGGAAGATGATGCGCTTCTATGCCGTCCCCGTCGTCGATCACGTCGATTGTAACGGAAGGCGCGCGGAGCGCTGGCTCGTGATCCGCAAGCGTCATCGCCACGCGCACCTCGTCCGAGCCGTACTTGAGGGCATTTTCAAAGAGATTGCGAAAAACCTGCATCAGCTGCTCTCGGTCGCCGTGAACATCAACGGGTCCTTTGGGGAGCTCCAGCTTTAGCGCATCCGCGCCTTCGCCCAGCGCATGTTGGAGTGTCTCGGCGCTCTCGTGAATGAGGCCGACAACGTCAACGCGCGCATCAGGGCGGAGACGTTCCTCGCTCTCCACTCGGCTCAGCGACAACAGATCCTGCACAAGGCGGTTCATGCGCTCCGCTTCGAGCTCCATCATGCCAAGAAAACGCTCTGTGGCGACGGGGTCACCGGCCGCTGGACCGCGCAGTGTTTCGATGAAGCCCATCAGAGCAGTGAGCGGCGTGCGAAGCTCATGGCTCACATTCGCAACGAAATCCCGTCGCATTTGGCCCAACCCTTCGGCGCCGGAGACGTCTTCGAAACTCACCAAAACACCGAGGCTGGGCTGCCCGCTCAGCGGAACGATGTGAACGCGGAACCGGACTTCTCGCTCCCCCTCTCGCCCGATGTGCGAGGCCTCGCGTTGTTGAGTGTCGTTAAGAGCTGCCTCAATCGCCTCGGTCATTCTCGGCTGTCGAACGACCGTGGTGTAGTGCCCACCCGTGGCATCATGGCCCAAAAGGGCCGCAGCCGGTGCGTTCATGCACAAAACCCGGCGCGCCCGTCCGATAACCAAAGCGGGGCCCGGCATGGCTGCCAAAACAGCGCTGAAGGCTTCGATTCTGTCCATCCTTTACCCATGGCCATGGGCATCCTATGTTTTCAAGGAGAGTATGCGCGGACTTTTTCTTGGTTAGGTTGCAAGCTTGCTTGCCTCACCCATGGTTTCTCAGTACCGCGCGTCGCAACGACTGTAAGAGTGAGCGCAGCATATGCCGTGCCTGAGCAGATGAGCACGATCCTGTGCGTTGGGGACTTGGATACGTGGAAAGACGTCCTTCGCGATGCTGAAACCGGGGGCGCGCCATTGTTTGTGTCCTTTTCCGAGGTAACAGTGGACTTGTTGGACCGCGTTCGCCCATCCACGATCATGAGCCCCCTCCTAGCCCACGACTTCGATTCCACTGATCTGGCGGAACGCCTTCAGGATTTCGGCTTTGGCGGGCGCTATGTGGCCGTGGCCGTCGGTGTGCCGTTGCCGCAGATCATCGAACGTGAAGTGCGCATGGCAGCGCCGCTGGTGGATTTCGATCTCATCACGCTGCGCGATGTCTCAAAGCTGAACTAGCGCATCGCGGAACGCAGCGATCAGATCGGCCTCCGGCTCAACACCCACCGACACGCGAAAGAAACCTTCGGAAATACCAGATGCCGCCCGCGCGGCTTTGGACACTTCCCGGTGACTTGACGACATCGGATGTGAAAGCGTGGTGGCAATATCGCCCAGCGTTGGTGCGAAGGCCACGTTGATGGCTTCAACAAAAGCGTTCGTCACTCCACGGTCAGGCTCAATCTCGAAGGAAACCATGGAGCCCATATTCTCCCCAAGCAATGCGCGAGCGCGATTGTGATCCGGATGATCCGGGCGGCCAGGGTAGAGAACGCGGCGCACTTGGGGGAGCTCGCTCAGCGCCTCAGCAAGGGCAGCGGCGTTTGACTGCGTGCGGGCGTGGCGCAGCTCAAAGCTCAAGAGCCCACGTTCCGCGAGCCAACAGTCAAAGGGCGCAGCCGTAAAGCCCCAAGTCGCCGCCATCGTGTCGAGGCGCTGGTTGGTCTCCCTGTCCCTTGCGGCAACCCAACCCAGCATTGCATCGGAGTGTCCGGACAAGAGCTTGGTGACAGAGTGCAAGACGATGTCGGCGCCTGCTACCAGTGGTCGATAACCTATGGGCGTCGTGAACGTGTTGTCCACGATCACTGTCAGCCCGTGCTCCTGCCCCAGCGAAATGAGCCCCTCCATGTCCGCCACGCGAAGCGACGGGTTGGCTACGACTTCGATCAGCATCGCCGTCGTCTCGGGCTTGATCGCCGCGCGAGCGCTCTCCACATCCGTGGGATCAAAGAGGGTCGTGGAGATACCAAGCCGCGGGAGATCCTCCGCCAATAGCCTTTGGGAGCGGCCGTACAACTGCGTGGAACCAATAACGTGGTCCCCCGTCTTCGCCGCTGCGAGAAGCGCGAGGGACACCGCGGCCATCCCGCTCGGCGTCATTACGCCGCCTTCAGCGCCTTCAAGCGCATCAATGATGCCCGCTACATGACGCGCGTTGGGATGACCCTCGCGCGAATACACAAAGGCAGCGTCACCGCCCGTGTACATCGCATCTAGCGCGTCGGGGCTTTCCGCCCGATAGACAACAGCAGGCATGAGCGGACTGACGAGCGGCTTACCCAGGAACGGCCCAAAGGGACGGCGCGTCATATCTCCGCCAGCCCGTCACGGAATCGCCGCATGTTCACTTGGTAGCCAAGCGCCGACATCTCCAGAGACTTGATCGCAGCAGCGTCGAGCTCCCGCACAACCTTACCCGGCGCACCCATGACAAGAGAGCTATCTGGAATCTCTTTGCCCTCGGTGATCAAGGCCCCTGCCCCGATCAGACAGTTGTTCCCGATCTTCGCGCCATTGAGGACGGTCGCCCCCATACCGATGAGAGAGTTGTCCCCAATCACGCAGCCATGGAGCATGGCCTTATGCCCGATCGTGCAATTTGCCCCGATGGTGAGCGGAAATCCGATGTCAGTGTGCAGGACGGAGTTCTCCTGGATGTTCGTACCACGGCCAACCGTGATGAGCTCATTGTCCCCGCGTAGCGTAGCGCAGAACCAGACAGATGTGGCGTCGCCTAAACTGCAGTTGCCGATCACATTGGCATCGGGCGCGATCCAGTAATCACCGCTTTCAGGGAGAGTGGGCGACACGCCGTCCAAAGCGTAAATCATTGGCTGTCCTCGAATTCCTGCTGCAAGGCGCGCGCATGGTCTTGCAGATCAGGCTGCTGTACCCGCGCCATGCGCGTCGCTTCGATGATTGTCTTCAGCTTAAGGTCAGTGGCATCTAGGTCGTCATTGATGAGCACGTAGTCATACTCGGACCAGCGGCTGATCTCGTCCCAACTTTTTCGCATGCGCTTGGCAATCACTGCCTCATCGTCCTGCCCGCGGCCTTCAAGCCGCCGCCGCAGCTCGGCGATGGAGGGGGGCAAAATAAAGACGCTCAGCACGTTGGGACCGAGGACGGAGTTCTTGATTTGCTGCGCGCCCTGCCAGTCGATGTCGAAGAGGACATCACAGCCTTCCTCCACCGCCTCCCGTACAGGGCCCAGCGGCGAGCCGTAGAAGTTCCCAAAGACGTGAGCGTGCTCCAGCATCTCTCGGTCCGCAACCATGCGCTTGAACGCGGCTTCATCGGTAAAATGGTAGTCCTGCGCATCGACCTCACCCGGACGCGGTGGGCGGGTCGTTGCGGACACAGAAAAGCGGATCGTCGGGTCCCACACCCGAAGCCGCTTGGCCAGTGTGCTCTTCCCCGCGCCGGAAGGCGAAGACAGGATGATGAGGAGGCCGCGGCGGGACATCGATTACTCCACGTTCTGGATCTGCTCGCGCATCTGGTCGATGACGACCTTGAGGTCGAGACCAATGGCCGTGAGCGCTGCATCCCCGGACTTTGCACAGAGCGTGTTTGCTTCGCGATTGAACTCCTGCATCAGGAAATCGAGCTTGCGACCCACGGGACCGTCTTTCATCAAGAGATCCCGGGCGGCAGCTATGTGGGCCTCAAGCCGGTCAATCTCCTCCATCACATCTGACTTGATCGCCAGTTGCGCGAGTTCCTGGGCCAAGCGCGCCTCATCGATCTCTATTTCCTTCAAAACGCGCGCCATGGCCGCCCGGAAGGCCGCCTCTTGGGCAGCCGCGCGATCCGGAAGCAGCGATTTTGCATCTTCCACATGTCCCGAGATGGCAGCGAGTTGCGCATCAATGACCTGCCCAAGGGCCGCTCCCTCAGCCTCCCGCATCTCTATGAAATCTTCTAAGAGGGGGGCGATATCAGCGGTGACCGCCTTGGCAAGGTCCGGCCCGCCGTCATCCTCGCCACCGCCGTCCGTCACGGCGCGGACAGAATAGATGTCAGCGGCGGTGAGCGGAGCAAGGTGCAGCCCCGCTTCACTGGCCAGCGTCTCCACCTGTTTGAGGCCAGCGACAACGTCCGCCACAGCGGTGTCATTGATGGCTCCGGACTGCGCCTCAGCCCGTGATACCTTCAGCGAGACTTGCAAGTTGCCTCGGGCAAGGGAGCTACTGACCGCACCGCGCACGGCTTGATCGATCCCTGCAATCCAGTCCGGCACCCGAAGGCGAAGATCGAGCCCCTTGCCGTTCACACCCCGCAGTTCCCAGACCCAGGTGAAAGGCCCGTACGCGCCGGTGCGCGTGGCGTAAGCTGTCATAGAGCGCGGCATAGCGGCCTTCAATGCGTGATGTCTGAGCGC
>JBCCPQ010000131.1:0-7842 GCA_039024825.1 Pseudomonadota bacterium | reverse complement strand
GGTTGAGGCGGGGTATTGGTCCAGCACCGCCTCATAGCAGCGCACGCGGGTGAAGTGATCGATGTCGCCAGGCTTCGTCAGGCCCACAACAGGGTGGATTAGCAGGTTCGCCTCTGCTTCACGGGCGGCGCGGAAGGTCAGTTCCTGGTGGGCGCGGTGCAGCGGGTTCCGGGTCTGGAAGGCCACGATCTTGCGCCAGCCCAGCTTGCGGAAATAGGCGCGCAGCTCGTTCGGCGTGTCGCGACGGGCGCGGAAATCATAGTGGATCGGCTGCTGGATGCCGGTAATTGGCCCGCCCAGATATATCTTGCCTGCCTCATTGTGCAGGTAGTTCACCGCCGGGTGCGCGCTGTCATCGGCGCCAAACACCATTTCTGCCTCGCGCGCCTTGTTCGGCTCCCAGCGGTCGGTCACGGTCATGGTGCCGAGGATCACGCCTTCCTGGTCGCGCAGCGCGATGTCTTGCCCGATTTCGAGCCCTTCCGCAAAGCTCTCGTTGACGTCGAGCGTGATCGGCATGGGCCAGAGCTGCCCGTCAGCAAGGCGCATATTCTCGACCACGCCGTTGTAATCAGCCTCGCTCAGGAAGCCCTTGAGCGGGTTGAAGCCGCCATTCATGAGCAGCTCCAGATCGCAAATCTGACGCGGCGTGAGGTCCCATGAGGTGAGCTCCGCCGCTTCCATCTTCATCTTCTGCGCGCTGTCGTAGGAGACATACAGCTCCGGGATCGGGGCGAGATTGTTTTGCATCAGTCGTGTCCTGCTCAGGAGGTTTTGGGGGTCGAGGCCGGTCGTGGCCCCGGTGAGTTCTTCGTGGAGCGCGTCGTATTCCGCGAACTTGCGGGCCAGAAACGCGTCCACGAGGGAGTTCTTGTGCGCCGCACCTCGCGCGGTGAGGCCGTAGGCGAAACGCTTGCGCTTGTCCGGGCCGGGGCGCTCTTCGATCACAACGAGACCGCGGGCCGTAGCGTCCTTGAGAAGCGCGTTCAGGCGGCCCAGCGAGATCTTGAGCGCTTCGGCCATGGTGCGCTGCGACGCACCGGGTGCGGCATCAAGCTGATGCAGCAGCCGAAAGAGCTGGTCTTCGCTATCGCTGTGAGGGCGGGTCTGTGCGTTCATGCGTGAACGTATTGCATGTGTTCATGGCTGAACATAGTCCTAAATTCGACATTTCTGCGTTTCCACAACGAAAACGACCCCCCGCTTCGTAGCGACGGGGCCGTTAAGAAAGAGTGTAGGCCGAGCTTGGGCCCGGCGCGGGATCAGTAATAGTGGCCGTGCCGGTAGTCCCAGCTGATGAAGTGCTCGCTCATCATCTCCATGATCTCCGTGCAGGCGAGGCCCTTGCGGATAAGAACCGGTCCCGGAGTGACATCGCGGTTGCCGTTCTGAAGCGGAACGAGCGTGCCGTCGGCGTCGACCATGGACACCATGACACCCTGTTCATAGCGCGTCTCTTGGGTTGCGTCGGGCTGGATCGACGCAACGTAGTCGTTGGCCTCAACGATGAGGTCGACCTTGGAGGCGATCCGCTCCCCGATGCCTTCGACGAGGCCGCGATTGCCCTTGCCTGACGGGTTGGCCGACGAGGCAAAGACGAGCTTTCCGTGTGTCCCCCAGAGCTCCCGGCACACCATCTCTGAGGGCACGCCGAATTTGATGACAAAGCAGGACGTCTTGCGACCGTCCCGCATGAGCTCTGCGGAGCCGTCCTGGGGAATGTGCTGCTCTGCATCCGCGCGCCATGGCAGGATGCAGCCCAGAAGGACGTCCCGGTCCCAGTGCGCTTGATAGAAGGCTTCGATTTCGTCATTCAGCTCCGCCAGCGCTTTGAGCTGCTCCATGGAACCGCAGAGCACGACGCCCGGCTTATTGAGGTTCCGTTCCTTGGCGTCGAACTTTCGATCAAGTCCGGCGCGATCCGACGTCATGATGATGTAGCCAACCTTGGTGGGAGACACGATCGCGCCACCGGCCCCGGTGAGGATCTCCATGCTTTCGGGCTGGACGCCCCCGTTCCATTTCACCTGCTTTGTGTCGGCCATCATCGTCCCCGTCCGTAAATCGCAGGCGAAGTGCGACGCCCTGCGCGCGATGTCAAGCGCCACTGGCGGCTCCGGGGCCCCGCATTCTTTCAAGGAATGCGGACCGGGAACGTCCAAAGTTTCCGGTGCCTCACTCGGCGGCTTGCACTTCGGGTGTGCTTTCCGCCTCGGCGAGGAACCGTTCCGCTTCGAGGGCGGCCATGCAGCCCATGCCGGCGCTTGTAATTGCCTGACGGTACTTGTGGTCGGTCAGGTCGCCGGCAGCGAAGACGCCCGGGATCGAGGTCGCAGTCGAATCGGGCTGGGTCACCACATAGCCGCCCATGTGCGTCTCGAGCACGTCCTTGACGAGTTCATTGGCGGGGGCGTGACCGATCGCGACAAAGAAGCCCTTGCACGGGATGTCGGTAATCTCGCCCGTCGTCGTGTGCTTGACCTTGACGCCCTCCACGCCGAGCGGTTGGTCATTGCCATAGACCTCCGCGACTTCATGGAACCACAGCGTCTCAATCTTAGGGTGCTTGAAGAGGCGGTCCTGCAGGATCTTTTCAGCGCGCAATTCATCGCGCCGGTGAACGAGCGTCACCTTGGATGCGAAGTTGGTCAGGAAAAGCGCTTCCTCGACCGCGGTGTTGCCGCCTCCGACGACCACGATTTCTTCACCGCGGTAAAAGAAACCGTCGCACGTTGCACAGGCAGATACGCCAAATCCTTTGTACTTTTCCTCCGACGGCAGGCCCAGCCACTTCGCGCGGGCGCCCGTGGCAAGGATCAGTGCGTCGGCCACATATTCGGTGCCGCTGTCAGACTGACAGACGAAGGGTCGGCGCGAAAAATCGACGGAGGAGATGATGTCGTGGACGACTTCGCAGCCCACTGCCTCCGCATGGGCCTGCATCCGCACCATGAGATCGGGCCCCTGAACCTCCGTGTCACCGGGCCAGTTTTCGACCTCTGTCGTCGTGGTGAGCTGGCCGCCGGGTTCAAGACCCTGCACCAGAACAGGTTCCAGCATGGCACGTGCGGCATAGACGCCCGCCGTGTAGCCTGCCGGGCCCGAGCCCACGATGAGAACGCGCGTTTTCTTCTGCTCTGCCATGGCATCCCCCGATGTTTGAGCCTTTGATATAAAGGGCGCGAGAAGGCGGCGAAAGGGGCGATCAGCGCGCCTCGCCATTGCGTGATATTGCGCTGTCTTGAAATATTGTTGCGCGTAGTCGGGCGGTCGCATAAGAAAACGTCACCAACAAAGGACCGCCCATGCCTTCGCACCGACTCGATGATATCGACCGTATGATCCTGGCCGAACTTCAGGGCGACGGGCGTATGACGAACGTAGAACTGGCCAAGCGCGTGGGAATTTCGGCACCGCCGTGCCTGCGGCGCGTGCGTACGCTGGAGGAGGCGGGCTACATCCGTGGCTACCACGCGGAGGTCGACGCACGCTCACTGGGTTTCGAAGTGAAGGTCTTTGCCCATGTGGGCCTGAATTCACAGGCCGAGGCCGACCTGAGCGCCTTTGAGGCGCGCTGCAACGGCTGGCCTCTCGTGCGCGAGTGTCACATGCTCAATGGCGAAGTCGACTTCATCCTGAAATGCGTGGCGCCGGACCTGAGCACCTTTCAGAGCTTCCTGACAGAGGAGCTCTTGCGGGCCGAGAACGTGGCGCAGGTCAAGACATCGCTCGTGATCCGGGGCGCCAAAGACGTCCCCGGCGTCCCTTTTGACGTCATGGCCGAACGGCTTGCGCGGCAGGCTTAACCGCCCCTCAGGTGAACCCACCCAGATCGGATGCGTCTTCGTCTCGCGAGATCCGTAGCGGGCCGAAGGCGTCGGCGTCGCGGGCGTGCGGGAAAAGCGACATGTAAAGGCTCTTGATCTCGGGCCGGGTCAGGCGGCGGAGTGTGTCGCCCGGGTGAAATGTCTCCATCTCGATGCCGCTTGCGCGGATACAGGCGTGATGCCGCAAGGCAAAGTGATAGACCCGGACGGGCGAGGGCGGCGTGACCGAGAAAGCCGCCTCCCCATCGATAAGGTCGGAGGCGGGCACGAGGATCCCGCGGTTCACGCGGAAAATCCGTGCGCCAAGGCCCAGCAGGAGATCGTGACTTGGGCGGTGCAAACCCATCGTGTCGGCAGGAATGCGCGTGAGGCGTCCCGCTTCCTCGCTTTGGCCGGATGCGCCGGGAACCACGGTGGTCGTGCCGGTCCACATGACGGTTTCAGGGCCGCCATCCACAGTGAGCACTTTCATGCCGGGTTCAAGATCCTCGACGGCAAGGGCCCCCTCCGGCGTCGCGATAAGCGTACCGCGCGCAAACGCCATGAAGGCGGATTCGAAGAGGGCCGTCGCCGGAGCGAGACGGGCAACGCTTTCCACGTCGCCATTCGGAGCCAGGAAGGACACCTCGTATTTGCGCATCAGAGGCCGCGTGCGCCGAGGTTGCCCTGCCGGGCGGGGCTGGTCTGAGCGGACCATAAGGCCAGCCGTCTGAGGCTGCCCCGTCGATGACAAATTACGTGCCGTCAGACCGGCATGGAGGGGACGATTCATAAACAACAACCAAAGTGGGGCGATCCCGGCCCCCACGGCAGTCACGCAATACGCGCTCAATACGCCGCGAATCTTAACGTTGTGTCAAAATCTGAAAGCGACTGGCGGCGTTCTCCGCACAGTGGCTTGCGTCGTCGGTCTTTGTTTCGCAGTACGGGACGCCTTTGCCACAATTCCGCGCCGCGGCGGATCGCGCCCAGCGGGCCGGAGTCAGGCCCGCGCGACTTTCTGAATCGGGCGCACCACGGCCAATCGCTTTTCGAGCCTCACCTGACGGGTGAACGGGAGCGCACGATAGGCGTCATTCCCGGTTTTCTTGGCCTCTTCCGCTACTCTCGCGATCCAGCGTTTTCTGCTCATGGTCTTTGCCCCTTCCAATGAACTGTCAGGGTCCCGGCTTGGCGGCGCTTTGCGGCCCACGTGAGGCTTCAATTGTGAAAAACCGGGGAACAATTGAGGGAGAT
Source organism: Pseudomonadota bacterium (assembly GCA_039024825.1). Lineage (GTDB taxonomy): Bacteria > Pseudomonadota > Alphaproteobacteria > Rhodobacterales > Rhodobacteraceae > Shimia_B. The sequence continues at coordinate 2,779 of JBCCPQ010000131.1, read as the reverse complement.
TGTGGCGTCAGCGGAAACGCAGATCAAAGTCGGATGACCGACATCAGCCGCCCGTAGTCAGCTTCCTTGCGGTGGACAGAGCGACGATACGAGTAGAATCGCTCGGCATCGGTGTAGGTGCAATGCCCCGTCCACGACGCCTCCACGCCCGCGGCTCTGAGGCGCGAAAGGCCGTAGCTGACCAGATCAAATTGCATCCGGTCGCCCTTGCCGCCGGCGAAGAAGCGCGCGTTGCCCGGGTCCTCGTCCAGAAAGTTGTCGAGGAATTCAGGGCCCACTTCGTAGGCCGCCTGACTGATCGAAGGGCCGATGGCGGCGCAGATCGCGTCACGGCGCGCCCCAAGCGCAACCATGGCGTCGATCGTGGCTTCTAGGACACCGCTGAGAGCGCCTTTCCAACCGGCATGGGCGGCGCCGATGACCCCTGCGTCCCGGTCAGCGAAGAGGACGGGCTGACAATCCGCAGTCAGAATACCGAGGGCGAGGCCCTCGACCTTGGCAACCATAGCGTCGGCCGTCTCCCCCCGGTGAGAGGGCTTTTGCACGGTCACCACATCGGCCGAATGCACTTGGTACTGCGTCACAAGGGCTGCGGCGGGTACGTCCATGGCTTCGGCCACGCGTGAGCGGTTGAGCGTCACGATCTCTGCCTGGTCAGACGACCCCGCCCCGCAATTGAGCCCTGCAAACACACCCGAAGACGCACCGCCTTTGCGGGTGAAAAAGCCGTGACGCGTGCCGGTGAGGAGGTCAGAGGTGACGAATTCGACGCTCATGCGACCAGCGTCGCAAGGCCCCGGGGGAGCGTCAAGGCGATGTCTGTGGAGAGCCGCGCCGTGCCGCAAAAATGAACGCTGCGCCCGCGAAGATCATGGGAAGTGACAGAAGTTGACCCATGGTCAGACCGACGGGGCCCAAGCCCACGACCCAGCCCATGGGGTTCTCTGCCGTGATGAACTGCGCGTCAGCCTGCCGAAAGAACTCCACCACAAAGCGCCCCGCGCCATAACCGCCGACAAAGAGACCCAATGTAAGGCCCGGCGAAAAGAGTGCCCGGCGGCGATAGACGACCCAAATGAGGACGATACACAGCAGAAGCCCCTCTAACGCCGCCTCATAGAGTTGTGACGGGTGCCGCGCGCAGAGGCCCACTATGTCGGGACAATCCTGTGCCGCAGCGCCCGGAAAGATCACGCCCCAGGGCGCATCCGTAGGGCGGCCCCAAAGCTCCCCATTGATGAAATTCGCGGTCCGCCCGAGGGCAATGGCCGGGGGCGTCGTTAGCGCCATGACATCGGCAATCGGCAAAAGCGGGATCCCTTGACGGCGGCAGTAGATCAGCGCTGCGACGACGACGCCCAGAAAGCCACCGTGAAAGGACATGCCGCCCTGCCAGATCGCCGGGATCTCCGTAGGGTTGGAGAGGTAGTAGCCAGGCTCGTAAAAGAGCACGAAGCCAAGTCGCCCGCCGACAATGACCCCGATAATGACCCATGTGACGAGGTCGCCGATCTGATCGGATGTCGCCGGGGGGTCCGCAGGCCACAGCGCGGCGTTTCTCACGGCCCGCGCCGCCATCCACCACGCGATGAGGATCCCCGCGATATAGGCCATGGCGTACCACCTAAGCGCGAAAGTCACTCCGAAGAGCGTGAGCGAGAAGATCTCCGGACTGATCTCAGGGAAGGGGATCGCAAAGGCCATGGGCGCTTTGTGGCGAGGCAACCGTCAGTGTCAACCAGAGGGCAGGCGGCGCGGAGGGAGTTGAGCCTGCCGCGCCCGCGCCCCATATAGATCCCAAGCCAAGGAGGGCACCACAATGCAGACCCGCAACAAGATGATGGATGACATCAGCCAACTGATGACGAATGCCATGGGCGTGGCCCAGGGTGCGCGCGAGGAGGCAGAGACAGCGATGAAGAGCCTCGTGGACCGCTTCCTCGCCGACCGCGACCTCGTCACCCGTGAGGAATTCGACGCCGTCCGCACCATGGCCCAGAAGGCCCGTGAAGAGAACGAAGCCCTGAAGGCGCGCATCGAAGCCCTCGAAGCTAAGTAGATTTAAGATCGCTTAAGAGCCTTTAAGCGCCCGTTGAAGGACGTTTAATCCGCCACCGGGGCACCTTGGGATCAGACATTCTGACCAAGGAGGCCCCCCATGGCCCACATCACCGACACCCCCGCTGCCCTAACCCGCCTTACCGCGTGGATTGCACGACTCGTCGCATCCGCCCCGCGGGTTGAGCCCACACCCATCGACGGGGCAAAGGCCCACGCAGCAAACATGCGCCGCGAAGCCGCCCGCCGCGCCGTCGACAACCTGCTGCGGTAATTATTCAGGGAAGCCTGTGGCGCGTAGGCCCGCAATCATCGGGCCTTCCCAATCGGGGCTTCGGTTCTGGTTGATTTCAAGCTGCATAGAGACGGTGTGATGCGGCACTTTTCGCTTAAGCCAGTCTGCATGACGCTGCGCCTCTGCAATGTTGCCCAAGCGGCTTTGCACAGCGATGAGCTGAATGCGCGTCGTCGCGAATTCCGGATACTCCGCGAGCGCTTGTTCCAGCGCTTCCAAAGCGGCGTCATCATTGCCAAGCGTCAGTTGCGCGGCACCGATCCCGCAGGTCGCTACCCCGATTTGTGGATGAAGGGGGCTGAGCCGTCGGACCCGTTCAAACAACGGGATCGCCTCTGTCGGGCGCGCTGTGTAGATCATCAGCCAGCCCGCATGAATGAGCGCGGTGGCGGAGTTTGGATTGATCCGCAGTGACCGCGCCATGCC
>JBCCPQ010000130.1:0-7858 GCA_039024825.1 Pseudomonadota bacterium | reverse complement strand
GTAAAATCCTCCCGACCCCGGCCACATCTCCGTGCAGCTTCGGGACGTCACATCATAGAATGCCGCCCCAACGCGATCCGTCAACGGATTTTTATGAACGTACGTTCAATTTCAACGCGGCACGACTGACGAAACGAGTTCGCGCAGCCATTCGCTTTGCCGCGAGTTTGCCCGGTGACCTGCCGATTGGAACGCGATGTCAAAACCGTCCACCGCAATCGGTAACTCGATCACGGACAGATCATGTCGCGACGCCAATCGTTCCCCCATGCGCCGGCCGATGTTGAACACGTTATTTGACCCGCGCAGAACCTCGGCGGCCACCGGGAAGGAGGGAAGAGTTAAGCGAACCCGTCGCCGTCGTCCGATCCGCTCGAGAGAAAAATCTACGTTGCGCCGAACTCTGCCCGCCTCAGAGAATAGGATGTGGTCCACCTCGAGATATGCCTCCAGCGTTACGGGAGCATCGGTAAAGGGATGCCCCCTGCGCACCAGCGCCACGAAGTCCTCTGTCACCAGATGCTCGCTCTTGATCTGAGCACGCTCCCGCCAGGTCTGGCTGATCGCGTAGTCGAGCCGCCCGTCCAGAAGAGCGGCGTCAAAGTCATGGGGCGTGACCCCCAAAACGCACACCAACACCTGAGGTGCAGCGCCGCGGATGGCCTCAAGAAGCTCAGCCCCGAAAAGATGCAATGCGTAGGCGTCTAGGCCGATCCGTAACTGCCCATCCCAGATGGTCGGATCAAAGGCCGCCGCGCTCTCAAACCCTCGCCGGATTTCCTCGAGTCCTGCTTCGGCATGCTCATAAAAGCTGAGCGCTGCGGGTGTGGGCACCATCGCGTTGCCTTGTCGCACGAAAAGAGCGTCCCCCATCGCATCACGTAACCGCGCCAAAGCGTTGCTTGTTGCCGATTGCGTTAGTCCAAGGCGGTCCGCCGCACGCGAAACGCTGCGCTCCTCCATGAGCAGCACGAAAACGCGGAGGAGGTTTAGATCGAACATCCGCAAATCATTCATCGTATCAATATAAGTAATTTAAAACTTCTGTTGGATCAATTCTGTGGGAACGACCTACTGTTGTGGAGTTCAATGAAAGGTCAGCCATGTTCTCAATTATCCGATGCCTCTTAACTGCCGCCACACTCGGCGTCAGTGCGCTGGCCGCTCTTGCAAATGACAACCCTCAGGACTTGCTGTCGGCAGCTCTTCGCGCTGGCGACGTGGGCGCGGTCACTGCTGCTCTTGAGGCGGGAGCAGATCCCAACGGCGGAACCATTCCGCCACTCAGCATCGCCACCGCACGGGGGGACAGCGGCGTTGTAGAGGTTCTCCTCGCCGTTGGCGCAGACCCCAATACCATTGACGCCACCGGGCGCAGCATCCTGATGAGCGCACTTGTCCGACAGCGCTACAGCGTGGCGAAGGTGCTTGTTGCAAACGGCGTAGACGTCAATCTCCCGGAGGAAAACCCGGCTGGGCGCAGCCCGCTTCAACTTGTCATAGACGAAAGCCCGTCCATTGAAGCGATGGACCTACTGCTAAGTGCAGGCGCAGACATCAACTTCCGTGATGCGCGCGGGGAAACGGCGCTCGCTTCCGCGGCATTCATGAACAGGCCTGATGCCGCGCGCTATCTGATCGAAAAGGGTGCAGACCTCTCTTTGCGGAACAACGAGGGAGTGTCGCCTCTCGGACGGGCACTGCAGCGCGGAAACGCTGAGGTGATAGAGCTCTTACGCGACGCCGGGATGTCGGATTAAGCTTCACTCCAAGCTCAATAAAGCGGTGCCCTGACCATGGGATGAAGGGATTAGGCATGATGGGTCCTATCCTGTTCTTGGCTCGGCGGGCGGGCGCCTTTCGAGCACGGCCAAGGCCGCGCGCAGGAACAGTACCGGGCGCCAGACCCTTGCAGTCGCGAGCAAGGCGCTTGCAGCCGTAGCGGAGCCCTGCGAGGAAGCGGGCATGGGTGAAATCATTCTCGTCCGCCACGGACAGGCAAACTCCGAAGCCACAGATGAAGAAAGCTATGACCGGCTCTCCTCGCTTGGACATCAGCAAGCAGCATGGCTGGGCGCATTTTTCCGCGACCATGAGATCGCCTTCGACCTCGTACTGTCTGGCACTCTCTCCCGTCATCAGGAGACCGCCGCGAGCATGGGGTTCACCCCGGCACGGCTCGATCCACGCCTAAATGAGCTCGACTATTTCAACCTTTCCGACGCGCTCGAAGCTGCCAGAGGCGTTCCGCGTCCCACAGGTGAAGGTTTCGCCGCGCACATCCCGCAAGTCATGGAAGCCTGGCACGCCGCCGAGATTCAGGGTCAGGAGAGCTTTGCCGCTTTTGAAAGCCGGATCCAAGCCGTCCTGAAAGAAGCAGAGCAGCCGGGCAAGCGCGTGCTTTGCGTCACATCCGGGGGTGTTATCGGCATGGCCTTGCGCCACCTTCTGGGCCTGGACCCGCGCCGCATGGCCCACATTCTCTTGCCGATCTTCAATACCTCCATCCACCGCGTGGCGGTGCGGCCGGAAGGCGCGATGCTCGCGGGTTTCAACGCCACCCCTCACCTCGATGCTCCCGACCGTCTCTACGCGCGCACCAATTACTGAGGACTTGAGCCGCCCATGACGATGACGCTCTATTTTGCCCCGAAAACAATTGCCGTTGCCAGCGCGCTGGCACTCCTAGAAGCGGGCGCTGATTTCAGACTAGAGACAGTGGACTTCGCCCAAGCAGCACAAAGAAGCCGAGAGTTTCTAGCTGTGAACCCGAAAGGACGCGTGCCCGCGCTGCAAACGCCGAACGGTATTTTGACGGAAACAAGTGCGATCCTCGAATATGCAGCTCCCGGGCTTGTTCCCGACGACACGTGGGAGGCAGCCCGGATGCGCGAGATCATGACCTATCTAGCCACCACCATGCACGTGGCCCATGCTCACAAGATGCGCGGGCATCGCTGGGCCGTGTCGAACAGCTCATGGGCCGACATGCGCGGCAAGGTGGCAGAAAACATGGCGGAAAGCGCCGCCTATCTGAGCAGCAAAATCACTGGTCCTTTCGCGCTCGGTGATGTCCTTTCTCTAGCCGATCCCTACATCTACGCGGTGACATCCTGGCTTGAGGGAGACGGTGTACCCATGGCTGACTTCCCAAAGATCGCCGCGCTCCGCAAGGAAATGGAGGCACGGCCCAGCTTCACGGCAGCAAGTCGCATGGGTGTCTTCACGTGACGCATCTGTGGGTCCGGGCAGAACAACGCGCAAATGAGGCCCGCGTTGGCATCACGCCTGACGGCGTGGCAGCGCTCCTTAACGCCGGGCTGAGAGTGACGGTGGAAGATAGCGCGACCCGTGCTCTCCCCACCGATGGCTTCCGGAAGGCAGGTGCCGAGATCGCCACCACGGGTAGCTGGCCCCAAGCTCCCAGAGATGCCGTGATATTCGGGCTCAAAGAACTTCCGGACGACCGCTCACCGCTCCCCCACACGCACATCATGTTCGGACATGCCTATAAGGGTCAGCCCGATGGGCAGCGCCTGCTGGCACGGTTTCGCGAGGGCGGCGGGACGCTTCTTGATCTTGAATATCTCACCGACGACCAGAACAGGCGGGTGGCCGCTTTTGGCTATTGGGCGGGCTATGCGGGTGCGGCCGTGGCTCTCAAGTGTTGGGCGGCGCAGCAACGCGACTCCGAAGCGTCAGCAGTCCATGCCTACTCGAGCGCGCCAGCGCTGCTTGCCGACTTGCAAGCCGACCTGAGCGGGATCTTTACCCGCCCAACCGCGCTTATCATCGGGGCAAAGGGACGTGTGGGCAGCGGCGCAAGCGACCTCTGCACCCACATGGGCGTGCCTGCCACGCTCTGGGATATGGAGGAAACGCGCCATGGCGGTCCCTTCCCGGAAGTGCTGATCCACGACATCTTCATCAATGCGATCCTTGCTCGGCCAGGGACACCGGTTTTTGTGCCAGCGTCTGCGCTGACCCAGCCGCGCAGGCTCAGCGTCATTGCGGACGTGGCTTGCGATCCAGGCAGCGACTTCAACCCGATCCCAATCTATGACCGCGTGACGGACTGGGCGCGACCTGCGCTTCGTGTGGCAGAGACACCGGTTCTTGACGTCACCGCCATCGATAACCTTCCGGCAATGCTGCCGGCAGAATCGAGCGAGGATTTCGCCGCGCAGCTACTGCCCTCCCTTCTGAAATTGCCTCAACGCAGCGAAGAATGGTCACGCGCCAGGCAAATGTTTGACACAGCCATCGCTGCACTCAGCTGACCGTGCACTGAATTCTTCAAAGAATTCGGACCGGAGTTTTCAAAAAACTCCGGCGCACCCCGTTGCAAAGCGCGTGAAAAAATCTAACCATTTTTCATATACGCGGCGTCAGAACGACACCCCGCGTCGATTATGCCCTACCGGATGCGGTCTTGCTTCGTTACACCGCCCGTCAGAATTCCTGTGCCGCTGCTAGCCCTGAGGCCAGCCCCGGCGGACGCCAACTAGGAGATGCCCCATGAAGGTCCTCGTGCCTGTAAAACGCGTCATCGACTACAACGTGAAGGTCCGCGTAAAGGCGGACGGAAGCGGTGTCGATCTCGCCAACGTCAAGATGTCCATGAACCCGTTCGACGAGATTGCCGTCGAAGAAGCAATCCGCATGAAGGAGAAAGGCACCGCCTCTGAGGTGATCGCCGTTTCCATCGGCGTAAAGCAAAGCCAGGAGACGCTGCGTACCGCCCTCGCCATGGGCGCGGACAGGGCGATTCTCGTTGTAGCAGCAGACGACGTCCACCAGGATATCGAACCTCTCGCCGTCGCTAAGATCCTCAAAGGCGTCATCGACGCCGAGGAGCCGGGCCTTGTCCTCTGCGGCAAGCAGGCCATCGACAACGACATGAACGCCACGGGCCAGATGCTCGGCGCACTCACCGGCTGGTCGCAGGCAACCTTTGCCTCCGAAGTTGCGGTTGATGGTGACACCGCCACCGTGACCCGCGAGGTTGACGGCGGTCTTCAGACGATCAAGGTCAAAATGCCTGCGATCATCTCCGTGGACCTCCGCTTGAACGAGCCGCGCTATGCGTCGCTTCCAAATATCATGAAGGCGAAGAAAAAGCCGCTCGACGAAAAGACGGCTGCTGATTACGGCGTCGATGTCACCCCGCGCCTGACGGTGGTGAAGACAACAGAACCGGCGGAGCGTTCCGCAGGGATCATGGTGGGCTCCGTTGGTGAGCTCGTCGAAAAACTCAAAGAAGCAGGAGCTGTCTAATGTCCGTCCTACTTTTTGCCGATGTATCCGATGGCCAGCTAAGCGTCGATGCGACCGCAAAGGCGATGACCGCCGCCAAGCAGCTTGGCGATGTGACGATCCTGTGCGCGGGCAAATCTGCCGCAGAAGCGGGCGAAGAGGCCGCAAAGCTCGGCGCATCAAAGGTGCTCGTCTGTGAGGACGTGGCCCTGACGCGCCAGCTGGCCGAAGCAACGGCCGACCTCATCGTGTCGCTCGCAGGGGATTACTCGCACATCGTGGCGCCCGCGACGACGGACGCCAAGAACGTGATGCCCCGCGTGGCCGCGCTTCTCGACGCGATGGTGATCTCTGACGCAACTGCCGTCATTGACGCCGACACGTTTGAGCGCCCGATCTACGCAGGGAACGCGATCCAGACGGTGAAGTCCTCAGACGATAAGAAGGTCATTACGTTCCGGACGGCGACCTTCGACGCTGCTGCGCTCGATCGGTCTTCCCCGGTGGAAACCGTGGCGATGCCAGCCTCTGGCGGCCTCTCCGAGTGGATCGAGGACAAGGTCGCTGAAAGCGACAGACCCGAGCTTACCTCCGCAGGCGTTGTCGTCTCCGGTGGCCGTGGTGTGGGCTCCGAGGATGATTTCAAGATCATCGAAGGCCTCGCTGACAAGCTTGGTGCAGCCGTGGGTGCATCCCGCGCCGCGGTGGACTCAGGCTACGCTCCCAACGATTGGCAAGTGGGCCAGACCGGCAAGGTTGTGGCACCGAACCTATACGTCGCGGTGGGTATCTCCGGGGCCATCCAGCATCTTGCCGGAATGAAGGACTCGAAGATCATCGTGGCCATCAACAAGGACGAAGAGGCGCCGATCTTCCAAGTCGCGGATTACGGCCTCGTGGCGGACCTCTTTGACGCCGTGCCAGAGCTCACCTCTGCGCTCGACTAAAGACGGTATTTGTAGTTGCGGCCCGTGCTAGCCAGCGCGGGCCGTTTCCATGTCTGCCGACAGGACTTCAACCAGGATCTCAGCCGCCTCGTAATGGGCTGCAGCGCTGAGCATCTCGGTGGCGACGCGCTGCTCTCCCGGCTGAAAGAACATGTCTTCTGTCCCCTCAGATAATGCTGCCTCGCTCGGCGAGACCCGAGTGACGCTTGCAGTCATGGAGGCGAGCGCCGCGAGCATTAGCGGCTCTATCAGCCTGGCCTGGCCTGCCCCGTCAGCAACAAAGCGCAAAAGGTGGACCGGCCGCCCGATCATGGTCACTAACGCCTGCATACGTTCGATCCACGCGGCCTGAACAGCTTTAACCATCGTCCGCGCACCGTCCGGCGTAAGACGCGTCACCTCCTCCAGGAGGTGACCGGTGAAGTGAATATCCGTCGTATCGAGCCCGGGCGCCAACTCATAGAGCGCGGAGTGCGAGCGGATCACGCGATCATTTCGGCGGGGATGCACCTTGTAGAATGCGTTTGAAAGGTTCGCGGCTGTCATCACCTCGATCACGACAGCTTCTGCCCCTTGGGCTACCCGCAAGAGCTCAGGATCTCCCAGAAACACGTCGGGACCTGAATTCTTCACGCCCAGATTGGCGCAACCCATGCCCAACGCATCCGCGACAAGGTAAGGAAACGGGCGTGTCAGGAACGGACCCACCGTTTCCGTCGTGCCAAGAAACGCGATGTAGGGCTGATCGAGATCAGCCTCCGGCCCGCGAAAATCTAGTTGCGAATATCCGTAACGACACGGCTCAATCTCGAGCAGTGAGCGCCCCAGCCCCATATCGGCCATGGCCCATCTCCTAAGTACACCCAGGCACAGACCTACGGGCGGAAGGTGAGCGATGTGCTAACGGCAGGGTCTTCAATGCGTGCAATTCATCGCAAATATGCAGCGCGGGCTTTTGCCTTGGACAGGCGGGGTATAGGCTGGTCCCGTGCGAAGGAGACCACAATGGGCGTAGCGAGCATTGGCGTGATCGGCGCAGGCCAAATGGGCAACGGGATCGCCCACGTGATGTCATTGGCTGGATTCGACGTACGGCTGACGGATGTAGACGCCAGCGCGCTCGAAGCCGCGCGCGGCAAGATCGAGGCGAACATGAACCGCCAGGTTGCGCGGGACAAAATCACCGAGACCGACCGCAACGAGGCGCTTTCGAGGATCACCGCTGTGCAGGGGCTGGCCGATCTCGGCAGCACGGATCTCGTCATCGAGGCCGCAACCGAACGCGAGACAATCAAGCAGGCCATTTTCGAGGATATCCTGCCCCACCTGAAGCCAGACACGATCCTGACATCCAACACATCATCCATCTCGATCACGCGGCTTGCCTCCCGGACGGACAGGCCGGAGCGGTTCATGGGCTTTCACTTCATGAACCCCGTGCCCGTGATGCAACTCGTGGAGCTCATCCGCGGGATCGCCACGGATGACGCCACCTTTCGGACCTGCGAGGGCGTCGTTGAAAAGCTGGGCAAGACCTCCGCTCCGGCTGAGGATTTCCCGGCTTTCATCGTCAACCGGATCCTGATGCCCATGATCAATGAAGCGGTCTACACGCTCTATGAAGGCGTCGGGTCAGTTAGGTCGATCGACATGTC
>JBCCPQ010000129.1:0-8033 GCA_039024825.1 Pseudomonadota bacterium | reverse complement strand
TTATCACGAAATGCTGTGAGATCCTCATCGCGTCGGAGTCTGACCTCAACGCCCTGGATGCCAAGTCGGGCGATGGTGACACGGGCTCGACTTTGGCGGGCGCGTCCCGCGCCCTCATAGGGGCCATGGACAGGCTGCCGCTTGAGCTCTTCCGCGCCATCGGCCAGGAGCTGAGTGAGGCCATGGGCGGCTCCTCAGATGTCCTCGTGGCAATTTTCTTCGCCGCTGCAGGCGATGCCGCCTCAAGCGGGCTCACCATGCGCGACGCACTGGCGGCGGGCCTTAATCGCATGCAGGAGATCGGTGGTGTCCGCATCGGGGACAGAACAATGATCGACGCGCTTGAACCAGCCCCGGAACAACTGCAGCACGGACTTTCCGCTGCCGCTTCAGCCGCCCGGGCAGGAGCCAACAGGACGGCCGATATGTTGCAGGCCAAAGCCGGTCGCGCGTCCTACATTAACTCCGAACAGTTAGCCGGTCACGTTGATCCCGGCGCTGAGGCCGTCGCCCGTCTTTTGGAGAAACTCGCTGTGTAAGCCCCGCGATCTCTTTCGCAGGAAACAGAAGCCGATTGCCAACACGATACTCCGAGGCATCTGAGGCCGGGCACAAACAGTAGGTCGGTCAGAGAGACCGCGCGACCCGGGCCCGCTTGCGCGCGCTGGTCTGGGTCCAGTCGCCCAAGACCAGCGTCAAGAAAACGCCTCTTCACCCAAACATAGTCGGGCTGCCTTTCCCATATGATGCCCTGATGTGGTGCCAAGCGCATATCCGTCGCGCAGGACCGGTGGGGATGCCAGCAGGACAGCACCTCAAAGCGGCTCATCCAGCCTGGCGTGGCCGCGTCAACCCGTTGAAGAGATTGGAGGCGAGTACCGGAATCGAACCGGTGTACACGGATTTGCAATCCGCTGCGTCACCACTCCGCCAACTCGCCCCACGTGGTGCCGGAGAGTGCTACCCTTGAATCGCACCGGGCTGCAAGATCGATCTTTATGGCAACACATTGCGACGTTGTCGCGCGATTTGGGCGCGTCGCAGTTGCCGGAGCCGGGGCTATGTGTCTTAGTCTTGCGGTAAGGGTGCGAAAGCACAGGAAAATGCGCTGGGGTGGGGGCTCCCTGGCAGGGTGAGACCGCGGAGACAGACCCATGACGATATTCACTCGGACGGCGCGCCTGCGCCCGGCAATGGCGGCGCTTATGACCGCCGGTGCACTGACCTTGGCCCCGTTGGCTACGTCTGCCCATACGATCAATGAGACCCTGGCAGAAGCCTATCGCCATGCAGGGCTACTCGACAAGAACCGCGCTATCCTGCGTGCCGCCGACGAAACCGTGGCTCAGGCGGTGTCAACACTGCGGCCGGTGATCGAATACGCCGTGTCGTTTACTTACACCGATGGGCCGGGCGCGCTCTTCCCCGGATCGCGGACGGCTTACCGGATCCGGTCGTCGTTCACGCTTTTTGACTTCGGGAACCGCAGGCTCGGCGTGGAGGCTCAGAAGGAATTCGTCCTCGCCACGCGCCAAGCGCTCATCGGGGCAGAGCAGCAAGTGCTCGGTGACGCGTCGAACGCCTTCTTTGACGTGCTGGAGGCATCGGCCAATGTCGCGCTGCGCCAGAGCAACGTGCGGCTGATCACCCAGGAAAAGCGCGCCGCCGAGGATCGCTTTGAAGTGGGGGAGGTCACGCGTACTGACGTGGCGCTGGCGGAATCCCGCCTCGCATCGGCGCGCGCAAACCTGGCTGCTGCGCAGGGGGACCTTGCCCGTGCAAATGCCGCGTATGAAGAGGCAGTCGGAAGCCCCGCTCATACGCTTTCACAGCCCACGAGCTTCCCGCGGATCCCAGACTCTCCGGCTGCCGCGCGGTCCATCGCGCGGAGCACGCATCCAGACATCCTTGCCGCACAGCACGCGATCAAAGTGGCCGAGATTGCCGTTGATCGCGCCCGGCTGAACACCTACCCGACGCTCTCGGGCTCCGTGACGCACAACTTTGATGTAGACGACTCCTTTGAGCGTGACAGCACGCTGTCGCTGGAGTTTGGCGGCCCCATCTATCAGGGCGGGCGGCTCGACTCCGCCATCCGCATTGAACGCGCCGATCTCGATCAGGCGCGTGCAGACCTTCACATTGCGCGGCACGCTGTCGATGAGGCCGTGGCCGTGGCCTACGCCAACCTCGCCGTCGCCCGCGCCAGCCGTGTCGCCAGTGAGGAGCAGATCCGCGCCGCAACAGTGGCCTTCCGCGGCATCCGCGAAGAAGCGACGTTGGGCGCCCGCACGACGCTCGATGTGCTGGACGCAGAACAGGAGCTTCTCGACGCGCGTCAGAACCGTTTGTCAGCGGTCACGTCTGAATTTAAGGCGATCTACTTCGTGCTCAGCGCCATTGGTCGTCTGACAGCCAAAGACCTTGGCCTCCCAGTCCAGCTCTATGACCCGGCAGAGTACTACAACCTCGTCAAGAACGCCCCGACGACGGAATCTCCGCAAGGCAAAGCGCTTGACCGCGTCTTGCAGCGCATCGGAAACAACTAGGATTTTTCCTATCTGTTGAATGAACACCGGCTTTCGCGTACTCTTTGCGTGAGGATAAGAGTGGTGTTTCCCAATGTCGGACCCCGTTGAGAACTATGAGATCGAAGACGTCTTGTCTTCGATCCGGCGGCTCGTGTCGCAAGAAGGCGCGCGGTCCAATCCTGACCCGACGCCGGAAACGATGGATGCGCTTGTCCTGACGCCCGACGCCCGGGTGGATGGAAAAGACAGTGCCGATCATGTCGCCGCCGATACCATGGAAGGGCTCCAGCGCGAAGCAGCGACGGCCGTACGGTCGGAGCTTGAACGCGCCATTGAGGAGCTTGAGGCTGCCATGGGCATCGCAGAGGCGACCGAACCCCCAAAGGTGGAGACGCCCGACATCGAAGAGATCGACTGGGATGCACCAGTGGGCCGTGTCATGGACGGACCCCCGCCTGACGCGAACACCAAAGGGGCGGAGCCGGAAGCGGCATTTGACCAAGGCGTGGAAGCTGACGTGGACACGATCACGCCGGACGACGCCGACATCGAAAGCCCGCAGGAACCCGCCGTTTTGGACCTGGACGCCAAGGTTGACGTCGACGAGGAGCCTCGCTCCGACCTCGACATGGATCCGGAGCCGCAAACCGAAGCGGCTGAAGCCGATCCTTGGGTCGACGCCCCAGTCTCTGAGCCATCTCCTGCCCGCAGCGCTGCGGAGCGTCTTCACCTCGTCTCGTCCCAGGGTGACAGTGACCGGGCTGCCAGTGGCCCCTACGATGAGTTCTATGACGAGGCCCCGGTGTCTCCATCAATCTCACCACAACTGGAAGAGACGCTTGCCGAGCGGGCAGAGAACTTCGACGCTCCGGAGCCTCCCTTTGATCGCATGAAGGATGACCCGTTCACGGCGACAGCCCCCGCGGAAGACGGTCTCGAAGCATTCCCAGTGGATGTTTTTGAGCCTGAGCCAGAGCCGGAAGTCGCCCTCGATGAAGAGCAGCTCCGCGACATGGTGGCAGAAATCGTCCGGGAGGAGCTTCAGGGCGAACTCGGCGAACGCATCACACGCAACGTCCGCAAACTTGTCCGGCGGGAGGTGAACCGCGCCCTAGCCGGGCAGGACCTGATCTAAACTTCAGCACCCAGCGTCAAAAGCGTCTCGATATTGAGGTTGGCCGCAAGGTGGTCAGCCAACGCGTCGAGCGTTGCATCCACGTCTGCATCGTAGTCGTGCACGCGGCTGTCGCCGCCGAGGTCTGCAAGGACGTCAGCGCGGAATGCGTCATTGCCAAAAAGGCCGTGGATATAGCAACCGCGTACCCGCCCGTTACGGGAGGCAGCGCCCTCAGGACGGCCCTCCAGCGTCAGCCACGCCCGCGCTGTATCAGGGCCACGCGTGCGACCGATATGGATCTCATATCCCGACACGGGCAAACCGCCTGAGGTTCTCGCCTCGGACAAGGCAAGCCGCTTCATGGGCTCCATGACCGTCTCCACGTCCAGGAGGCCAAGGCCATCGACCTTTCCCGGCGCGCCCTCTATGCCCTCGGGGTCATCGATGGCACGGCCCAGCATCTGGTAGCCTCCGCAGATGCCCATCACGTGGCCGCCGCGTCGCACATGGGCGGCAAGGTCGATGTCCCACCCCTCAGAACGGAGCGCTGCAAGATCCGCGATGGTGGACTTCGACCCTGGCAGTATCACCAGATCAGCGTCGCCCGGAAGGGCGCGGCCCGGCTCAACGATATCAACGGTCACGCCCGGTTCCGCGGCAAGCGGGTCCAGATCATCGAAATTCGCAATGCGGGGCAGGCGGGGCACCACGATTTTGACCCCGTCACCCGGGCTGCCGGCAAGATCCATGATGTCCTCTGCCGGCAGTTTCCAAGCGTCGGCAAACCACGGTATGATCCCCAGCGGTGCCCACCCGGTCGCCTCTGCGATCATGTCCATCCCGTCGTGGAATAGTGTCGTATCGCCCCGGAACTTATTGACCGCAAACGCCTTTATCCGCTGGGCGTCAGGCGCGGGGAGCACCGCTTGCGTGCCCACCAGCTGGGCGATGACCCCACCCCGATCAATGTCGCCTATCAGCGCAACAGGGACGCCCGCAGCCTCCGCAAAGCCCATGTTGGCGATGTCTCCTGGCCTCAGGTTCACCTCCGCAGGAGAGCCCGCGCCTTCAACGATCACCCAATCTGCCCCTGACGCGAGCCGCCGGAAGCTCTCCAGGACGCGGGGCAGGAGGGTCGGCTTGAGCTTGAAGTAATCCCGGGCCTTTGCGGTCGTGAGGCGCTGGCCTTGCACGATGACCTGTGCGCCGATCTCGGACTCCGGTTTCAGCAGGACGGGGTTCATGTCCACCCGCGGTGCGCACCCAGCGGCGCGCGCCTGCAACGCCTGCGCGCGCCCGATCTCTCCTCCGTCCTCAGTGACAGCGGCGTTATTCGACATGTTCTGAGGCTTGAAAGGCGCCACACGCAGCCCGCGCCGAGCGAGAAGACGGCAGATCCCTGCCACTAGGATGGACTTGCCCACGTTGGAGCCCGCCCCCTGGATCATCAGCGCCTTGGCCATCGCTCGCCCTCGGTCTACCGTGCTCCAATGAACACGCCCGCTCACCTCATCATGGGGGCCGCAGCCTTTGGCAAGCCCGAACGAAACGCCGTCACGCTGGCTGCCATCATTGGAGCGATGATCCCGGATGCCTCGCTTTACGCGCTGGCCGGGTGGGAGCTTATGGTGAAGGGGACGCCTGGCGATGTGGTCTTCGGGCAGATGTACTTCTCAGTCGCGTGGCAGCAGATCTTTGCGATCGACAATTCTTTCGTGCTCTGGGGCATCGCGCTGGGGATTGCGATCTGGTCCCGCGCCACCTGGGCCGTTGCTTTGTGTAGTGCCGCGCTGCTCCACATCGCGCTTGATTTTCCTCTGCATAATGAGGACGCACGCATGCACTTCTGGCCGATCAGCGACTGGAAGTTCTTCTCGCCCATATCTTATTGGGACAGTTCGAGCGGCGGACAGGTTGTGGGCGTGATCGAACTCATCCTCGTCATTGCCATGACCGCCTATCTCTTGTGGCGGTTCCGGTCGTGGTGGTGGCGCGGAGTATTTGCCGCGCTGGCGGCCCTGCAAATCGTGCCGTTCTTTGCCTGGTACTTCTTCTTCTGAAACAAAAAAGCGCGCCCGAATGGACGCGCTTTTTTTGACTTTGCGGGCAGAGCTTAGGCAGCTTCGGCCTGGGCAGCAGCCCGACGCTCGCTTTCCTCGCGGGACAGCGCCACGGAGGTCCGGACACCCTTGGAGACGAACTCCATGAGGCCCTCGACCACACGCTCATTCGGGTCGATGCCTGCGCAAGACAACACCTCACGCCCGTCTCGGGACCGTGCCCAGCGGGCGATCTGATCCGGCCCGTTCCCATACTTCTTGTCATCCGCAATCGCGTCATCCAAGGCGGCAAGTACCACGGCGGCGAACAGTTTGCGCGCGCGGTTACCTTGTTCGTTATTGAAAGCAGTTCCGTCGACGAAATCTATCATCGTGGGTCCTTTGTTATTGCTCTTGCAGTTCGGCAGCGTTCAGAGGTTATGACCGAAAAGTGACGATTCGGGGCTTCGTTTTTTGCATGGCTGCCATGTTCTCCGTGCATGGCCCGTGTTTCTTCCAGCACTATTGGCGGCGCTTGTCACCGTTTCAGAGGCCAGATATAGGCTCGATCAACACATCTTCAACCTTTCGACACAGTTTTGACATATGCCAAAAATCAACGGAAATGAGATCCGGCCCGGCAACGTGCTGGAGCACAACGATGGCCTGTGGAGCGCCGTGAAAGTGGACCACGTGAAACCCGGCAAGGGCGGCGCCTTCGCTCAGGTGGAACTCCGCAACCTTCGTAACGGCTCAAAGCTTAACGAGAGGTTTCGGAGCGCCGACAAAGTCGAGCGCGTGCGTCTTGAGCAAAAAGATCAGCAGTTCCTTTACGAGACCGACGGAATGCTCGTCTTCATGGATATGGAAAGCTACGAACAGATCGAGCTTCCCGCAGAGATCCTGGGAGACCGGCGGCCCTTCTTGCAGGACGGCATGACCGTTCAGATCGAGTACTATGAGAGTGAGGCCCTGAACGCGACGGTGCCGCAGAAGGTGACCTGCAAGGTGGTGGAGACGGAGCCTGTGGTGAAGGGTCAGACCGCAGCCAACTCCTTCAAGCCCGCGATCCTCGACAACGGGGTCAAGGTCATGGTGCCGCCCTTCGTGGGTCAGGACGAGGACATCATCGTCAATACGGAGACGATGGAATACTCCGAGCGCGCCTGATCAGGCGTGGGCTTATGCCGCCGGAGCGGATGCCTCTGGCGGAAGTACACAGCACAAAGAAAACGGATCCAGCGCCCTAAAGGCGGGTGAGGGTGCTCGCACCCGCGGTGAGATCGTCTTTGATCCGGTTGAAGCGCAAGTAGGCCAGGGCTGTGTCGCCCGCACGGGTGTGGAGCATGCCCACGGCTTTGCCGCCTGACGTAATCTCCGTCCCGGGTCCGGCGGGTCCATCCACGCGAACGCGGGCGATGCCTTTTTGAAGCTCCGTCTTGTGTTTCATACGGGCGGTGACTTCTTGCCCGACATAACAGCCTTTCTTGAAGTCGACGCCGTTCAGGCGCTCGAACCCGGCCTCCAGAATGTAGGTGTCCGGGCCGAGCTCCGCACCGAGTTCCGGCACGGCGGCGGCAACGCGGCGCGCGTCCCAGTCGGCGAGGGCGGCGGAGGTGTCCCCGTAGGCGCGCCAGCCGAGGCTTGGGTCGCGCGGGTCGGCGAAGGCTCCCTCTGGTGCATCACCGCTGCCCTGGGCCACCTGTCGCTCATCCCATTCCAATGCAACGTCCGCGCGCAGCTTGTACATGGACAGGCGCTGTGCGAGCGCAGGGGCGGCATCCGCGGCCACATCAATCAGGAGCGCGTCGCCGTCGGGGGCCACGAAGAAGTCCGCGATGAGCTTGCCCTGGGGCGTCAGAAGCGCGGTGTAGACGAGCCCGGGCTGCGTGATGTCGTTGGTGACAAGGTTCTGCAGAAACTCCACCCGGTCAGTGCCGGTGATGCGGATGAGCTTGCGGGCCCCTGTATTCGCCATCTGGTCAGTCCTTGAATTGCAGCGCATGGAGGCGGGCATAGGCCCCGCCTTTGGCCAAAAGCTCCCTATGGGAGCCAATTTCGATCGCGCGCCCCCGGTCCATGACAACGATCCGGTCAGCGCCCCGGATCGTGGAGAGCCGGTGCGCGATCACGAGCGTGGTGCGGCCTGCGCTCAATCGGTCGAGCGCAGCCTGAACCTTCACTTCGCTTTCGGCATCGAGCGCTGAGGTCGCTTCATCGAGGAGGAGAACCGGCGCGTCGCGGAGGAGGGCCCGCGCGATGGCCACTCGCTGACGCTGGCCGCCCGAGATGTTGGAACCGCGTGGGCCTGCGGGGCTGTCGAGCCCGCGGGGCAGGGAAGGGAGA
>JBCCPQ010000128.1:0-8050 GCA_039024825.1 Pseudomonadota bacterium | reverse complement strand
CCGTCGCGGTCGGTGAAGACGATGGCGTCAACACCTTCCTGATAGAGCCCGGACAGATCCTCGCCGAGCTCATCGCTCACCGGGTCGCTTGAGGCTTCGAGCTCGAGCCGGCACAGAAGGAGCCTCTCCCCGGAGGCGCGGAAGACAGTGGGAACGATCCGCACTTCCTTGCCGGACCGTCGTGCCTGGAGCGCCACGCTCTTGGTGCCGTCCGAGATTGCCGCATTGGTGAGCGTCTCAAGGAATTCCCCGCGGCGACGTCCTTCAAATTCCTGCGCGAACGCGTGGCCGATGATGTCAGCCTGCTTCCCGCCAAGCATTTTTGCAGCAGAAATGTTCAGGTCCGCGACCCGACCGTTGGAAATCTGCACGAAAACGAGCGCATCTTTCGACGTGTCCATGAGCACACGGTAGCGCGTGTCGTATTCCCGCTGCGCTTCATAATCCCGCTCGAGGGCAATCTGCGCTTTTACGAGCTGTTGTTGCATTTCTGCGATCGGACGCAGGTCGCGACCGAGCATGAGCAGCGCGCCGTCGGGCGTGATTCGGTGGAATGTGTAGCGGATCGGGAATTCCCAAGCGCCTCTGTCCTGGTGGTTGAGCTCCACGGGCTTTGCCGCTTGCGGGCCGTTCAGACCCTCCAGTTTTGCATCGAGCTTTGGCACACTTTCGGGCGTCAGCACGTCGCGTACGTTGCGCCCCTCCCAGTGCTGGAGCGACCCCAGGGATCGCGCTTCGGCGTTCACGAGGACGGACAGGATCGTCGCATCTTCCGCAATCACCAGGGACAGATCAGAGGCGGAGGAGATGATACCGCCCAGCATCTCGGGCGCGATCAGCGGGATGGATCCCGTCGACCAGTATTTCATCCCCCGCGACGTCATTGCGTTGGCCTCAACGGGTCCAAATCCAAAGGGGTGATCTGTTTCATCATCGTCGAGCCCCGCTATCCCTGCGGACCTGGCGGCTCGACGGCGTGCGTTGGGGTCATCAGCCCGCATGCCTGCAATGCCTCTTCTGGATTATTCGATACGTAATCTGCACCGGTGAGTGTTCTGATATCCGTGTCTTTTTCCGTGACCGTTCCGCCCACGATGATTGGGACAGGGGCGCGAGAGGCCGCTCTGACACAGTTCACCAATTCACGGAGTGTTTCAAGTCTCTCTGACGTCGCCGCGGAGATCATCACGGCGTTGAAATCATGGGATTCCACGAGTTCGGCAAGGTCGAGAGGCGCGATGCCCATGGCCGTGCGCGGGGCGACGCCAAGACGGCGCAGCTGATCGGCAACCACGGTTGCGCCGAGCGTGTGATAAGCATCCTGGGGCACGACAATGAGCACGCTGAGCGCGGCCGGGTCTGTCACCTGTGGTGCGCGCAGGTCGCGCAGCATGGATTGAAGCCGGGCCGATCCGATAGTCACGTCTGCAAAGGACATGTTGTCTTCGCACCAGGCCGCGCCGAGTTCACGGGCCGCTTCCGGCAGATAGCGGTCGATGATCGTTGCGGGCCGAATGCCCGCCGCGCGGAATCGCTCGAGCACGGAGATGCGCGAGGCGCTGTCATAATCTTGAACGGCGGCGATCAGGTCATCCAGGAGGTCTTGCCGGAGCACACCGCGGGCCGCCTGAGAGTTAGCTGCAACAAGAGACAGCACTTGCGATGCAAATGTTTCAACGGATCCCGTCACTGCGGGGCCTCTGGGCCGTCCGTGTCCAGTGGACGTTTCCGCCGCCTGGTCCGGACCGCGACCCTTTCGTGGGCCTTCCGACATCTCTATGTACCTCTGGACCGCTCTCACCGCAGCGCGCCAAGGATATGGCTTGACCGGGTCTTGCGTGTCCTCATGCTCATTGTCATTCACAGCCTCTGAATTGTCAAAGTTCTTTGACATGACGCGGACCTTTCAGAGCCCCAATGCCGCTTGGATCGGCGCCGCGGGGCCTAGTTTTGTTAGAACAAGTGGGCGCGCATGGAAGGCGTCCTTGATTGCAGACTTAGGGTGAGTGTCAACTTTTCAAGTGTAAGCTTTGCTTGACACTCAGTCGGTGCGCCCATAGCGTTGGCATGCACGGCCTGTCAGGGAGTCGGAGCATGCAATCCATGGGTCATCGCCCGGGTGAGCCGCTGTTGAACGGCGCTCACCAGAAGCGACCGCTATACACCGCCGACCAGAGAGCACGGCGTGACGCCAGCATCTGGACGCTGGTGCAGGGCGTCCTTGCTCCGCTGCAATTCCTTGTCTTTCTTGTCTCTTTGGCGCTGGTGATCCGCTACCTCCTGACAGGTGCGGGATACGAGGCGGCGACGCTGTCGATCCTCGTGAAGACGGGCTTTCTCTACCTGATCATGGTGACCGGTGCGATCTGGGAAAAAGTGGTTTTTGGCCAGTATCTCTTCGCGCCTGCTTTCTTCTGGGAAGACGTTTTCTCCTTTGCGGTGATCGCACTGCACACGGCGTATGTCTGGGCCTTGCTGAGCGGGGTCGCGCCCCAGGCGCAGATGCTGATCGCCCTCGCGGCCTACGGCGCTTACGTCATCAATGCCGGGCAGTTCCTCTGGAAGCTGCGTCAGGCCCGCCTGCAGCAGGCCCCTGAAGGGACCGTTCTCCTCCAGGTCGGGGGGCGCGCATGAAAGATCATGTGACCACGGGTTGCCGGGATGTCCCTGTCCTGAAGGAGCGCGGTCAGCGCGAGGTCTTTTGCGGCCTCACAGGGATCATCTGGCTTCACCGCAAGATGCAGGACGCCTTCTTTCTTGTCGTGGGGTCACGGACTTGCGCGCATTTGCTGCAATCTGCGGCTGGCGTGATGATCTTCGCGGAGCCGCGCTTCGGAACCGCCATTCTCGAGGAACAGGACCTCGCCGGGATGGCCGATGCGCAGGATGAACTGGACCGCGAAGTTGCGCGGCTACTGTCAAGGCGGCCTGACATTCGGCAGCTCTTCCTCGTGGGCTCCTGCCCGTCTGAGGTGATAAAGCTCGACCTGGCCCGCGCCGCCGAAAGGCTCAGCGGTATCTATGCGCCTGACGTGCAGGTGGTGAACTTCACCGGCTCCGGCATCGAGACGACATTCACGCAAGGCGAAGATGCCTGCCTCGCCGCGCTTGCGCGCGAATTGCCGGAAACGGAGGCCGAGAACCTCATCGTCGTCGGCGCGCTCCCTGACGTGGTCGAAGACCAGATGCGCTCGCTTCTGGACGGGATGGGTATCTCTGATGTCTCCGTGCTTCCCGCCCAGCGCGCGGGCGAACATCCCGCCATCGGGCCGAACACCCGCTTTATCCTCGCGCAGCCGTTCCTGGGAGAGACCCATGCGGCCTTGGTGGGACGTGGGGCGCAGCACCTGAGCGCGCCGTTCCCCTTCGGCGAGGCTGGCACGACTGCGTGGCTCCAGGTCGTGGCCGATGCCTTTGGGGTCGATGAGGACCGGTTTGAGACGGTCACTGCCGCCCCCCGTGCCCGGGCCCGCAAGGCCATTGCAGCGGCGGCCAAGGACCTCACGGGCCGTTCGATCTTCTTCTTCCCGGACAGCCAGCTTGAAATCCCGCTCGCGCGCTTTTTGACCAATGAGTGCGGGATGCGGCCGCTCGAGATCGGTCAGCCCTACATCACCAAGGAGATCGTGGGCCCCGACCTCGACCTCATACCGGAAGGGCCTGTGATCTCAGAAGGTCAGGACGTTGATCTTCAACTTGATCGCGCCCGCGCGCTGCGCCCGGACATCACTGTGTGCGGCCTTGGCCTCGCCAACCCGCTGGAAGCCGAGGGCCTGACCACGAAATGGGCCATCGAGCTCGTCTTCACGCCGGTCCATTTCTACGAGCAGGCCGGCGACCTCGCCGCCCTTTTCGCCCGGCCGATCCGCCGCAAGCAGATCATCCGCGCCATGCATCCCAACCGGATGGAGGCCGCTGAATGACCTACCGCTCGCTGCCCGTTTTCTTTGTGCTGCGTACTTCGGGGGGGCTGGGGGGCTGGCCCCCCAGGAAGACGCCATGAAGCTCTCTGTCTGGACATATGAGGGCCCGCCCCACGTGGGGGCCATGCGTGTCGCCACCGGCATGCAGGGCCTGCACTACGTGCTGCACGCGCCGCAGGGCGACACCTACGCGGATCTCCTCTTCACCATGATTGAGCGGCGCGATCACCGCCCGCCGGTCACCTACACCACGTTCCAGGCCCGCGACCTCGGCGCTGACACGGCCTATCTTTTCAAGGATGCCTGCAAGGAAGCCGTCGAACGGTTCAGCCCGGAGGCCATCATCGTCGGCGCGTCCTGCACGGCTGAGCTGATTCAGGACGATCCCGGCGGTCTCGCGGAGACGATGGACCTCGGCATCCCCGTGATCCCCCTCGAATTGCCGAGCTACTCCCGCAAGGAGAACTTCGGCGCGGATGAGACGTTCTTTCAGATCGTACGCCACCTGTGCGGCCCGCTGGACCGGACGGAGCAGGTCACCTGCAACCTCATCGGACCCACCGGGCTTGGCTTCCGTCACCGCGACGACGTGGAAGAGCTGACGCGCCTCCTTTGGGAGATGGGGATTGAGGTCAACGTGGTTGCCCCGATGAACGCCACCCCCACCGACCTCACCTGGCTCGGACAGGCGCATTTCAACGTGCTCATGTACCCGGAGACCGGCGAGGCTGCCTGCCGCTGGATGGAAAAGGAGCTGGGGCTTCCATTTACCAAGACCGTCCCGATCGGGGTCGGTGCCACCCGCGATTTCATCGCCGAGGTTCAGCAGCTGAGCGGCCTCGACACCGTCCCGGACGACAGCCGCCTGCGGCTGCCCTGGTGGTCGCGGTCCGTGGATTCAAACTACCTCACCGGCAAGCGCGTCTTCGTTTTCGGCGACGGCACCCATGTGCGCGCGTCGGCCCGGATCGCGCGCGAGGAGATGGGCTTCGAGGTCGTGGGCATCGGGTGCTACAACCGCGAAATGGCGCGCGACATCCGCGCGCTCGCCAAGGACATGGATGTCCCCTGTTTCGTCACCGAGGACTACCTCGTCGTGGAGCAGGCCTGCATGGATCTCGCGCCTGAGATGATCCTCGGCACGCAGATGGAACGTCACATCGGCAAGCGTCTGGGGATCCCCTGCGCTGTCATCTCGGCCCCGGTTCACGTCCAGGACTTCCCGGCCCGCTACTCCCCCATGATGGGGTTCGAAGGCGCGAACGTGATCTTTGACACCTGGGTGCATCCGCTGGTCATGGGGCTCGAAGAGCACCTGCTTCACATGTTCCGCGAGGACTTTGAGTTCCACGACGAAAACGGTGCGAGCCACCACGGCGGGCACATCGATTTGCGGGAGGTGAACGCTGAGGGCCTCGGACCCTCCGGGGGAAGTACGGAGCACAAAGAAGACGGGATCGCGCTTCCGGAGGTGCAATCGGACGGGACGATCGTCTGGCAGGCGGCGGCCGAGAAGGAGCTGAAGAAGATCCCCTTCTTCGTGCGCGGAAAGGCCAAGCGCAACACGGAGGCTTTCGCGGCCGAACGGGGCGTGAGCGAGATCAGCGTGGAGACGCTCTACGAAGCGAAGGCCCATTATGCGCGATAGTGTCGATCATATCGCCTACCGGGTCGTGATCGTGACCTTGGACCACCACGCGGCGGGGCCGGCGGAGCGCGCGCTTCCGGCGCTGCAGCGGGATTTTCCGGGGCTTGAGATTTCCATTCATGCGGCTGCGACCTGGGCGGAGGATCCTTCCGCTTTGGAAGAGGCAAAGCTCGCCGTGGCGTCGGCCAATATCATCGTCGCAAACCTTCTCTTTCTGGAAGAGCATGTGGAAGCCATCGCCGCTGACATCGCGGCGCGCCGTCCTGCTCTTGATGCGCTCGTGGGCGTGGTGGCGGACGAGAAGATCGTGAACATGACCCGCATGGGTGACCTCGACATGTCCGCGCCCTCATCGACGGCCATGGAGATGCTCAAGAAGCTGCGGCCGAAGAAAGGGACAAAGGCATCGGGCGAGAGCCAGATGAAGATGCTGCGCCGCTTGCCCAAGATCCTCAAGTTTATCCCCGGCAAGGCCCAGGACCTGCGCGCCTACTTCCTGTCCATGCAGTACTGGCTGGGCGGGTCTGACGACAACGTGCGGGAGATGATCCGCTTTCTCGTAGACCGGTATTCCGGCGCACGTTTTGCGCCGATCAAGGCTGCCGCACCGGTGGATTACCCTGACGTGGCTCTATTTCATTCGGACCTCCCGGGTCTCGGGATCACCACTGATCTGGCGGAGCTTCCGCGGGTTGCGAACCCTGTCGCCACGGTCGGATTGCTCATGCTGCGCTCCTACGTGCTGGCCTCTGACACGGCGCACTATGCCGCCGTCATCCGGAGCTTTGAGGCGAAGGGCCTGCGGGTGATCCCAGCCTTTGCCGGGGGCCTCGACGGGCGCCCCGCGATGGAGGCCTATTTCGATCAGATCGACGCGCTGGTGTCGTTGACGGGCTTCAGCCTCGTGGGTGGACCGGCCTACAACGACAGCGATGCGGCGGTGGCCTCTCTCAAGCGCCTCGATGTCCCCTACATCGCGGCGCATCCGCTGGAATTTCAGACGCTGGAGCAGTGGGACGCGTCTTCGCAGGGTCTTGGCCCGGTGGAGACGACGATGCTCATCGCCCTGCCGGAGATCGATGGCGCGACGAACCCGACGGTGTTCGCGGGACGGCACACGCCGGACCCGGGACGGCCACATGACCGCGCCATGGCGCCCTGCGGCGAACGGGTGACGGTGCTCACCGAGAAGGTCGCGCGGCTGGCGACGCTACGCCGGAAGTCCAACGCTACGAAGAAGGTGGGGATCGTCCTCTTCGGGTTCCCGCCCAACGCGGGAGCCGTGGGAACGGCGGCTTATCTGAGCGTCTTTGAGAGCCTCCAGAACACGCTTCAGCGCCTGAAGGCCGAGGGCTACGACCTGGATCCGCCGGCAAATGTGGACGATCTGCGCGCGGCGGTCCTCAAGGGCAACGCGGCCCAGTACGGGCAGGACGCCAACGTTGCCGCCAAGGTCGATGCCGATACCATCGTTCGCGACACGCCGCATCTGGACGCCATCGAAGAGGTGTGGGGGCCTGCGCCGGGCAAAGTTCAGTCCGATGGGCGCGGCGTCTTTGTTCTCGGGGCCCAGTTCGGGAATGTCTTCGTGGGGGTGCAGCCGACGTTCGGCTACGAGGGCGATCCCATGCGCCTTCTTTTCGAGAAGGGCTTCGCGCCGACCCACGCTTTCGCGCAGTTCTATCTATGGCTGCGGAACGCGTTTCAGGCGGACGTCCTGTTGCACTTTGGGATGCATGGCGCGCTGGAATTCATGCCCGGCAAACAGGCGGGGCTGGGGCGTCACGACTGGCCTGACCGGCTGATCGGCGAATTGCCCAATGTCTATCTCTATGCCTCGAACAATCCGTCCGAGGCGACGCTTGCCAAGCGACGGGCCAATGCGGTGACCGTGACCCATATCACGCCGCCGCTGGCCACGTCGGGCCTCTACAAGGGCCTTTCTGATCTCAAGGACTCCCTCTCCCGCTGGCGCGCCATGGTCGACGGCACGGCGCGGGATGATATGGAGGCGCTGATCGCTGATCAGGCCGCCGCCGTGGACATGGCGGGTGCCCCGGAGGCGCTCTGGCTCAAGCTGCTGGAGACCGAGGACGCGCTGATCCCGGACGGCCTTCATGTCGTGGGGCGGGTCCCGGAAGAGACCGAGGTGCAGGAACACCTGCGCCACATGGCCAATCAAGACCCCGATGAGATGACCCGCGTGCGGATGCATTTGCGCGGCGATGCGGAGATGACGGGCCTCGTGCGGGCGCTCTCGGGCCGCTACATCGCCCCGGTGCCCGGTGGCGATCTGATCCGGTCGCCGGAAGTGCTGCCCGCGGGCCGCAACATTCACGCCTTTGATCCGTTCCGGATGCCGACGGCCTACGCGCTGCAGGACGGCTGGGCGCAGGCGCAGGTCCTCCTTGACACACAGAAGACGCTCCCGCGGTCCGTGGCGCTTGTCCTTTGGGGCTCGGACAATATCAAGAGTGAT
>JBCCPQ010000127.1:0-8051 GCA_039024825.1 Pseudomonadota bacterium | reverse complement strand
GCCTATGGCCGCCGCTTTTGGCAGGACGAATATCGTCTGAACGCCAAACTCGCCATGTTTCCCAAACCCATCGTGACTTTCCTCCACGGCTTCACCATGGGCGGCGGTGTCGGTCTTGGCTGCCACGCGACGCACCGGATCGTCTGCGAAACCTCTCAGATCGCCATGCCAGAGGTCACCATTGGACTGGTGCCGGACGTGGGCGGCTCTCTCCTTCTTGCCCGTGCGCCGGGCAATACGGGCGATTACCTCGCGATCACGGCAGCCCGTATGGGCCCCGGCGACGCTATATTTGCGGGCTTTGCCGATCACTTTGTGCCGGAGGCAGAATGGCCCGCGCTGAAAGACGCTCTGAGAAGGACGCTTGAGATCCCCAGCCATGACGCGCCCGAGGCCCCCTTGAGCGCGGTGCAAGGCGAGCTTGACCACCACTTCTACGGGTTTACGCCCGCCGACATCCTGCGGTCGCTTGAAGGGTCCGAGACCGCCTTTGCCCAGGACGCCGCCAAGAAGATCTCGCGCCATTCGCCGCTCGCCATGGCGGCGGGGTTGGAAACGCTCCGGCGGCTCCGCTCCACGCAAGACATCACCCGGGCGCTCGAGTTGGAGTACCGCTTTACGTTTCGCGCCATGGAGCACGGGGATTTCCTTGAAGGCATCCGCGCGCAGATCATCGACAAGGACCGACAGCCGAAATGGCGTCACGATGTCCGCGCCCTGCCCGCCGCAGAGGTCAGCAAGATGCTGCGCCCGCTGGGCCCCGACACGCTGAACCTGGAGGACCCTCAATGAAGATTGGTTTCATCGGACTGGGCAATATGGGCGCGCCCATGGCCGCGAACCTCGCCGCCGCAGGGCACGAGGTCATGGGCTATGACACAGTCGCGCAGCCAGAGGGACTGACGCTCGCCAAGACCGCCGTGAAGGCGGCGGAGGGCGCAGATGTCGTTATCACCATGCTCCCAAACGGTGCGATCCTGACCGATGTCGCAGCCGAGGTTCTGCCAGCGATGCGGACGGGAACGGTCCTGCTCGATTGCTCAACGGTGGACGTGGCTTCCGCCCGCGCAGTGGCAGAACTCGCCAGCGGGATGGGGATCGGCACGCTGGATGCGCCGGTCTCCGGCGGGATCGGCGGCGCGCAGGCCGGGACACTTACGTTCATGGTGGGCGGACCCGAAGCAGCCTTTGCCACCGCCCAGCCGCTCTTTGAGATCATGGGCCAGAAAGCCGTCCACTGCGGCGCGGCGGGGAACGGTCAGGCGGCGAAAATCTGCAACAACATGATCCTCGGGATCACGATGATCGGCACCTGCGAGGCCTTCGCTCTCGCTGACAAGCTGGGCCTCGACCGGCAGGCGATGTTTGACGTGGTCAGCACCTCGTCGGGCTATTCCTGGACGATGAACGCCTACTGCCCCGCGCCGGGCATCGGCCCTACGTCGCCCGCCGACAATGACTATACCCCGGGCTTTGCGGCGGCGTTGATGCTCAAAGACCTGCGCCTGAGCCAAGACGCCGCCGAAGACGCCAACGCCGATACCCCCCTGGGTGCCGCCGCGACAGAGCTCTACCGCGCTTTCGTCGAAGAGGAAGGCAAAGGCGGGAAGGATTTCAGCGCCATGCTGCCGCGATTTGAGAGCCGTGGACGCAGGTAGGTGCG
Organism: Pseudomonadota bacterium; assembly: GCA_039024825.1. Lineage (GTDB taxonomy): Bacteria > Pseudomonadota > Alphaproteobacteria > Rhodobacterales > Rhodobacteraceae > Shimia_B. Next base: position 6,388 of record JBCCPQ010000127.1, on the reverse strand, counting down.
CGTGTTATTCTCGATCCGTCCGCGCACACAGCTAAAGGGAGGCTTCCATGGCCACCACCACCATCGTTGGCGCGTTCATCGTGACGTTCGCAGCACTCGGCTTGCTCTGGCTTATCCGGTCAGGAAGCTAAAGCTACTCCGCCGCCAGTTTTGAAGCGTCGAGCATGGGCCGCAGATAGCGGCCCGTGTGGCTTGCGGGGTTCTCGGCCACATCTTCCGGCGTGCCCGTCGCCACAATCGTCCCGCCGCCGTCGCCGCCTTCGGGCCCAACGTCGATGATCCAGTCTGCCGTCTTCACGACATCGAGGTTGTGTTCAATCACCACCACCGTGTTGCCCTGATCGACCAATTCATGAAGCACTTCGAGGAGCTTGCGCACGTCCTCGAAATGGAGGCCCGTGGTCGGCTCATCGAGGATATAGAGCGTCCGGCCCGTGGAGCGCTTTGACAGCTCTTTGGAGAGCTTCACGCGCTGTGCTTCACCGCCTGACAGGGTCGTTGCCTGTTGTCCCACCTTGATGTAGCCCAGCCCGACGCGCATCAGCGCGTCCATCTTCTCGCGGATCGACGGCACGGCCTTGAAGAACTCCTGGGCATCTTCGACCGTCATGTCGAGGACGTCGGCGATGCTCTTGCCCTTGAACTTGATCTCCAGCGTTTCGCGGTTGTAGCGCTGCCCGCCGCAGGTCTCACAGGTCACATAGACGTCCGGAAGGAAATGCATCTCGATCTTGATGACGCCATCGCCCTGACACGCCTCGCAGCGCCCACCCTTCACGTTGAAACTGAACCGCCCGGGCTTGTAGCCGCGCGCCTTGGCTTCGGGCAGTCCGGCAAACCAGTCGCGGATCGGTGTGAAGGCCCCGGTGTAGGTGGCGGGGTTCGACCGCGGCGTCCGCCCGATGGGGCGTTGGTCGATGTCGATCACCTTGTCGAGGTGCTCCAGCCCCTTGATCGTCTCGCAGGGCGCCGGTGTCTGCCGCGCTCCGTTCAGCCGCATCGAGGCCGTCTTAAAGAGCGTCTCGATGGTCAGCGTGGACTTGCCGCCGCCGGATACGCCAGTGACGCAGACGAATTTACCCAGCGGGAAATCGACCGTCACATCCTTGAGGTTGTTGCCGGACGCTTTCACGACAGTGATCTTCTTGGCGCCCTTCTTGCCCTTGCGACGCTCCATCGGGACGCTGATCGCCCGACGCCCGGCGAGGTAGTCGCCCGTGACGGACGCCTCATTCCCCATGATCTGCGCGGGCGTCCCGTGGGCCACCACGGTGCCGCCGTGGACACCGGCGCCCGGTCCAATGTCATAGACATAGTCGGCTTCACGGATGGCTTCTTCGTCGTGCTCGACGACGATCACCGTGTTGCCCTGATCGCGAAGGTTCTTCAGCGTGGTCAGCAGCCGGTCGTTGTCTCGCTGATGCAGCCCGATAGAAGGCTCATCGAGGACATACAGCACCCCCGTCAGACCGGAGCCGATTTGCGATGCAAGTCGGATGCGCTGGCTCTCACCACCACTTAATGTGCCGCTTGAGCGTGAGAGGGTAAGATACTCAAGACCAACGTTATTCAGGAATCCAAGGCGCTCCCTGATTTCCTTCAGAATCGCCCGCGCGATCTCGTTTTTCTGCTGGCTCAGTTGACCGGGCACGCGCTCGCACCACTCCAGCGCCTCGCGGATCGACATTTGCACGACGTGGCCGACATGGAGCCTCTCCTCCGGGTCGCCGTCGCGCGGACCGATACGCACGGCGAGGGCCTCCTGGCGCAGGCGGTAGCCGTCGCAGGTGCCGCAGGGCCGGTTGTTCTGGTAGCGCTCAAATTCCTCCCGGATCCAGTTTGAATCCGTCTCGCGATAGCGGCGCTCCATGTTCGGGATGACGCCCTCAAAGGGACGCGAAACCTGATAGACACGCCCGCCTTCATCGTAACGGAAGGCGATCTCCTCATCGCCGGACCCATAGAGGAAGACCTGTTGAACATGGGCGGGCAAGTCTTTCCACTTGCTCGCTTTATCGAATTCATAGTGGCGGGCGATGGCCTCGATCGTCTGCAGGAAATACGGGCTCTTGCCCTTCCGCCACGGTGCCAGCGCGCCGTCGGCCAGCGTGATCCCCTGATCGGGAACGACGAGACGTTCATCAAAGAACAGCTCGTGCCCCAGACCGTCGCAATCTGGGCAGGCCCCAAAAGGCGCATTGAAGGAAAAGAGGCGCGGCTCAATCTCCGGGATCGTGAACCCGCTGACCGGGCACGCGAAATTCTCGGAGAATGTGATGCGCTCCGGGTCGCCTTCCTTCGGCGCAGTCTCGAGGATCGCGATCCCGTCAGCGAGGTCGAGCGCCGTGCGCAGAGAATCCGCCAGCCGCGTCTCAAGGCCTTCACGCACCACGATGCGGTCCACCACCACGTCGATGTCGTGGCGGTACTTCTTATCCAGCGTCGGCGGCTCATCCAGTTCGTAGAAGTCGCCGTCCACCTTCACGCGCTGGAAGCCCTGCTTGCGAAGCTCGAGGAACTCCTTGCGGTATTCGCCTTTCCGGTCCCGGATGATCGGCGCGAGAAGGTAGCCGCGCGTCCCCTCTTCCATGCGCATGATGGCATCCACCATGTCCTGCACCTGCTGGGCCTCGATGGGCTGGCCGGTGGCAGGGCTGTAGGGCGTGCCCGCGCGCGCATAGAGAAGGCGCATGTAATCGTAGATTTCGGTGACCGTGCCCACCGTGGAGCGCGGGTTTTTCGACGTCGTCTTCTGCTCGATTGAAATCGCAGGGCTCAGGCCGGAGATGTGATCGACGTCCGGCTTTTCCATCATGTCGAGGAACTGCCGTGCATAGGCCGAGAGCGATTCCACGTAGCGCCGCTGCCCTTCCGCGTAGATCGTATCGAAGGCTAGAGACGACTTGCCGGAGCCGGAGAGCCCGGTGATCACCACCAGCTCATCCCGGGGAATATCGACGTCCACGCCCTTGAGATTGTGCTCCCGCGCGCCGCGGACTTCGATGAACTTCTGCTCAGGCATGGCGATCCCCAATTCGTCAACGCCACAGATAGGCCGCAGCGTCGATTACGCCAACCCGAAAATGTGAACGAAGAGCGAACTTACCTGCGCAGCTTCGCCATCCACAGGTGGATGCCAAAACCCAAGGCAAGCGAGAGCGCGAGTGCCGCCATCATGGCCTCATATCCTGCGCCGGCAAGAAGCGCGGCAATGACCGGCGTTCCGAGCGAGTTGCCGATATTGCCGGTCTGCGCCATGGCCCCGTTGCCCTGCGCCCGATCCTCCAGGGTCTCGTTGAGCTCCGGCACGACGGCGAAGCTTGATCCCTGAATAATGCCCAGCGCGGCCATGAAGCACAGCACAAGAAGCGCGTTGCCCGGAGCCAGAAGGAGGCTGATCGCTAGCGCGGCCCCCGTCGCAAAGGCGAGCATGGTCACAGACACCGCGCTCATGACGGACAAAAGCGCGACACCAAGCGTGAGCGACGCAACGATGGAAACAAGAGGCATGGCCGCGGCGACGGTGCGACGGATGTCGTCGTCTATGAACCCCGGCACGAAGGTGACCGTGGTCACGAAGCAGAAGGTGTAGAAAAGCCACCCAAGCCCGGCGGCGTTCTTGCGGGGCGAACGATAAATCGCGGCGTGCTGCGCAAGGACACCCTGTAGGCTCAGCTCTGTCTTCGCGGGTGCGTCTTGCGGGATTGCCCTCCAGAGCCCGGCTGCGAAAGCGAGCATGTAAAGGCCATGGGCGACAAAGAGTGCGGGCAGCCCGAAGGCAGCAACTAGCGGCAAGCCAAGCAGGATCAGCAGCGTGAAGGAAACGCCAAAGAAGCTCCCCCAAAGGGTCAGTGTGAACCCTCGGCCCCGAAGGCTCGACGCCTGGGCAATGAGCGTGGGCGCCGCCACCACGATCAGGAGGTGGGAGGCCCCCTCCACCACCCGGCTTGCGATGAAGAGAGGCAAGGCAGGAAGCGTCGCCTGATAAAGCGACAGGACCCCGCCAAGCACCAACCCGATGAGCATCGCCCGCCGCAGAGTGAGCCGCGTGACGATGATGCCCGCCACGACGCCCAGAATGATCCCCACGACCCCCACGGCCGACACAAGCAGCCCAAGCGCTGCCCCTTCCTGCCCATAGTGCGCCCCGAGCGGATCGAAGATCACGGAGATCTTCGCATATTGTGCCGCCGCCCCGAGCCCTGCGGCCCAAAGCGCGAAAACGAAGCCGAAGCGAGTGGCCGCGGGCGCGGAAGTTACTGTCACGAACGCTCCGATGTTTGATGCCGGTTTAGAAACGCAGAAGGCAGGAATTCCTCACTACCCATGCGTGCATGCCTCCGGTTAGCCTGTGGCATTGATTTAAGGAAGGGCTGCCACCCATGCGTACGATTAATCAGCTTGCTTTTATCGCGGCCATTTGGGGTCTCATCACCGCTGGCGTGATCCTCATCACCTGAAAACCTCGCATTCCTTGACCGATTGCGTGGGGAGGGTGTTAGCTTCCAGTTAAGACGATTTCAGTCAGGAGATTTCTGATGCGCCATTTGCTTGCCGCGCTGTGTTGTGTGTTTCCGCTGTCCCTTTCCGCCCAGGAGGCCCCCAATACGATCCTCGTCCTTGATGGGTCAGGCTCCATGTGGGGGCAGATTGATGGGATCAACAAGATCGTCATCGCGCGGGATGTGGTGGGCACGCTCCTCGACGATTTCCCGCAGGATCAGAATCTCGGCCTGACGGTCTACGGCCACCGGACGCGCGGCGATTGCACCGATATCGAAACGGTTGTTGCGCCGGGCGCAGGCACCCTGCCCGCCATCCGCGAGGCCGTGAATGGCATCAACCCGCGCGGCAAGACGCCCATGACAGACGCCATCGTCGCCGCCGCCGAGGCGCTGCGCTACACCGAAGAAGCTGCGACGGTGGTGCTCGTCTCCGACGGGATCGAGACCTGCAACCCCGACCCCTGCGCCGCCGCCCTGGCGCTGGAAGAAGCGGGCATCGACTTTACCGCCCACGTCGTGGGCTTTGACGTGACAGACCCGGAAGCGCTCGCCCAGATGCAGTGCATCGCGGGCAACACCGGGGGCCAGTTCCTCGAAGCCGCGAACGCGGCAGAGCTATCGACAGCGCTGACGCAGGTCGCCGTCGCCCCGGAGCCCGTCATGGGCCGCATGGCATTTGTGGCCCGCGCCGGTGAGGGGGGGCCAGTCCTCGATGAGGTCGAATGGGCCGTCACGCCCACGCAGGCAGAGGGTGCGGTGACCTTTGCCGGGTCAGAGACCCTGACGCTGGAGGAAGGGGATTACACCCTGATCGCTGTCTGGCCCGAGACCGAGGAGCGCATCGACGATGGTTTCGAAGTGACCGCCGACGGGGGCGTCGTCGAGGTCGTCTTCGAACCGCTGCCGGAGATCGTGCCCGTCACCTTCCGCGCCGTTCTCGGCACCGAGGACGGACCGCTCGTCACCGGCCCCGTGGAATGGATCCTGCCGGAGGCAGACCTCGCAGGGATCGGAAACCCCTTTGAAACGGATCTCGTGGAAGGCTCTCACACGGTGACGGCCTATTGGGTGGCAGCAGAGGCCACGTCAGAGCCCCGCCAGTTCATCGCCCTACCGGGCGGGCGCGAAATCGTTGTCGTCTTCGAAGAACCGCCGCTCACCGCCACGGTTACGGCCCCGGACAGCGCCGTGGCCGGCTCCACCATCGAAGTGGCCTGGGACGGGCCCAACGAAGACGGCGACTACATCGGCGTCGGCGAAGTCGGTGCAGAGGGAACCGCGCAGTGGGAGAACTTTGTTTACGTCGAGGACGGAAGCCCCGCCTCTCTGCTGATCCCGGCAACTCCGGGGGACTACCTGATCACCTATTACCTCCGGGATGGGCGTCAGGCCATCGGCTCCGCCCCGCTCACCGTCACACCCGTCTCTGCAACGCTATCCGCCCCGGCGCAGGCCGCGGCGGGCTCTGTCATAGAGCTGGCGTGGACCGGGCCCGATTATGAGGGCGACTACCTTGGTATCGGCGAGGTCGGCGCAGAGGGTACCGAGCGCTGGGAGAACTTCGTCTATACGGAGGACGGCTCGCCCACGACGCTCCTCGTTCCGGCAGAACCCGGTGTCTATGAGATCACGTATTTCATGAGGCAGGATCGCACCCCGGTGACGTCTGTCGCCCTCACAGTGACAGAACTTTCAACCTCGATCACCGCACCGGAGACAGCCGTCATCGGGTCCGAGATCGAAGTGGTTTGGACGGGCCCGGACTACGAGGACGACTACATCGGCATCGGCAAGGTCGGCGCCACGTCTTCGGGCCAGTGGGAGAGCTTCGCATACACCGCAGCCGGTTCACCCGCCACGCTGCGGATGCCCGTTGAACCGGG
>JBCCPQ010000126.1:0-8158 GCA_039024825.1 Pseudomonadota bacterium | reverse complement strand
ATTTCCACGGGCTCGAAGAGTTAATCGTCGAGAAGCGGTAACGCCGCTGTAGATTTCAACTCTTCCATGCTCAGAAGCGCTGTGACGTTGTAGACCCGCACTTCCGAGATGAGCGCTTGATAGAACGCGTCATAGGCCCGGGCATTTCGGACCCGCACTTTGAGGATGTAATCGATGTCGCCGGCGAGCCGGTGCGCCTCCTGAACCTCGGGACGTGCGCGCAAGGCCCGAAGGAAGTCCTTTTGCCAGGATGCTTCATGCTCGGACGTCCGGATCAGGACAAAAAAGCAAGCGTCAAACCCAAGTGCCTCGGCATCGAGTTCCACCGTCTGGTTTCGGATGATCCCGGCCTCACGCATCTTCTTGATCCGGTTCCAGACCGGGGTCTTTGACGAGCCCACAACGCGAGCGATTTCATCGAGTGATCGCGAAGCATCGCTCTGCAGCTCTGTGAGTATCTTGCGGTCGAGGGTGTCAATGCGCGGTTCTGTGCGGGCAGACATGGAAAGATCCTTTTATTCTGGCTCGCTACTGAGAACAAACGCACCCGAATGCAAGTAAAGTGCTGCTTCCAAGGAACGATTTCCCGAGCTTGACACAGAACTGTCACGGGCGCACATCGGGGGAGCCAGCCTGATAGCGAACCCCGACACTGCCTTGGACACCGTCACCGTGAACATCGCCGCAAAGACCCTGCCAGACGCCCAGACCGTCACAGAGCTTGAACATTACACCGATCGTCTTTTCCGCTTCCGAACCACCCGTCCAGCAACGCTCCGTTTCCGCTCGGGAGAGTTTGTGATGATTGGTCTGATGGGGGAGCCGGATGCGAATGGGCGAACAAAACCAATCCTGCGGGCCTATTCCATCGCTTCGCCGTCCTGGGACGAAGAGCTTGAGTTCTATTCAATTAAAGTCCCGGACGGCCCGCTAACTTCAAAGCTTCAGCATCTGCGCAAAGGCGACACCGTCATTCTGCGCCCAAAGCCCGTAGGCACGCTTGTGCATGACGCTCTCTTACCAGGTAAGCGCCTATGGCTCTTTTCGACGGGTACGGGCTTTGCTCCATTCTCCTCTTTGCTGCGCGACCCCGAGACTTTTGAGAAGTATGACCAGATTATCGTCACGCATACATGCCGTGATGTGGCAGAGTTGACGTATTCGCGCGAGATCGTGGAGAGCATCGGTAAAGACGACATGCTGGTTGAGCTTATTGGCGGCGATAACCTTACAAAGCTCACGTATTATCCAACTACAACACGCGAAGAGAGCCCCAGAATGGGCCGGATAACAACGCTCCTGAGCGATGGCACGCTCCTGCGCGATATCGGGGTGAATGCGCTGTCGCCAGAGAGCGATCGCGCTATGATCTGCGGATCAATGGGCCTCAACACTGACCTCAAGGCCTTGCTGGAAGAGTTCGGCCTGGAGGAAGGTGCCAACTCAGACCCCAAGCATTTCGTCGTGGAAAAGGCTTTTGTCGGCTGACGCTGGTACTCAGGCTGCGGCCCCGGCGATCTTTGCCGGGGCCACACCTCTTAGTTCACAAACTGCTCGCGGAGTTGGTCGATCAGACCGTTGAGCAGCTCCGGATTATTCCGGGCTTGATCTATCGCGGCGTTGAGCGTGGTTTTCACAAGCGAGCCAAGGTCACTTTCGTCCACGTACGCCTGCACTGCGTCGAAATCAAAAGTCTCGGCATTGAGAAGGCTCTCGATCCCGCCTTCACCAGCCGCATCTGCGGTCTCTTCAGTACCTGCTTCAGTGCCGTCAGAGATCGCTTCGCCATCGGCGGCGCTCGCGGTCTCTTCAGTCGTTCCTGTGGCGACCTCATCTGTCGCGGTCTCGGCTACGCTTTCAGCTGCTTCGGTGCTCGTTTCAAGCGCTTCAGAAGCGGTCTCAGCGGCATTGTCGGCAACTTCTGCGGCCGTTTCGCTGGTCGTCTCTGCCGCTTCTGTCGCGCTTTCGACGGCCGTTTCTGCTGCCTCTGTCGCGGTTTCCGTGGCCGTTTCCACGGCTTCGGCGGCGCCTTCTGCTACGTCCTCGGCAGTCCCAGTGGCGCTCTCTACGGCGTCCTCAACCGCATCTTGAACTGCTTCCACGGCCTCTGTGGCAGTCTCGGTGGCGTCGTCTACCACGCTTTCCGCGGCCTCTACCGTTTCATCCAATGCTTCGGTCGCCGTGTCTGCGAGACCCTCAGCAGCCTCAGTTACGCTCTCGACCGTATCTTCGGCAGCCTCGGCAACCGCTTCAGCAGCGTTTGACGCCGCTTCGGTCGCCGTGTCGACGGCGTCCTCAGCAGCCTCGGTTGCGCTTTCCACGACACCTTCGGCCCCCTCAGTAGCGTCGCTCGCCGCCTCTTCGATCGCTTCGTCTACCGTGTCAGTGGAGACAACAGCGTCTTCACCGCCGCCAAATCCACCGATGGAAGCAACGTAGATGCCGCCAGCCACGATAACCGCCAGAACAATCAATATTAAAGTGCGCATCAGCCTTCCTTTCTGCATGGCTCGCCGCTGTAACGCGCGAACCGTCAATGCGTTGCGTGGCAGATGACACAGCGTATCGAAAGCTTTGAGGGGGAAAGATGCTGTGTTCGGCCCCGCACCGCCCAAAACCGTAATTCAAGGTAGCGACAAATGTCTGACTGGGGCCATCTATGCCTTGAACGCAGTTGCCCTCAGCGTTACCTTCTGACCTCGATCTCGTTTGAACGACACAAGGACAAAGACCATAGCCCGCAGACCCCACAACGCGCCTCCGCAGCGCGAAACCGGCCCTCGCGTCAACGATCGCATACGCGCCCCGGAACTCCGTCTGATTGACGAAAATGGTGACAATGTGGGGGTGGTCACGCCCAGCCGCGCACTCCAGATGGCCGAAGACGCCGGTCTCGACCTAGTGGAAATCTCGCCTAATGCCTCGCCGCCAGTCGCCAAAATCATGGACTTCGGCAAGTTCAAGTATGAACAGCAGAAGCGGGAAAGCGAGGCTCGCAAAAAGCAAAAGACGATTGAAGTCAAAGAGGTCAAGTTCAGACCCAACACCGACACGCATGACTACGACGTGAAAATGCGCAACGTGTTCAAGTTCTTGGACAATGGCGACAAAGTGAAAGTCACACTTCGCTTCCGGGGCCGTGAGATGGCGCATCAGGAACTCGGAAGAGATCTTTTGCTCAGGGTGGCTGAAGACACCAAGGAGCACGGCAAGGTTGAAAACATGCCGAAGATGGAAGGCCGTCAGATGATCATGATGATCGGGCCGCTGCCAAAATAGGCCCATGAACCGAGTGAGGACGGCGATGCCTGACGGAAGACGCCCCCTCCCCGGCCCCAATGCTTCTGTTGGAATCGTGCCGCCCGCCACACCGGAGAATGCTCTCTGGCGTAAGATCAGCCATATCGTAGACCTACATTACGGCACGCCCGGCGAAGTGATTTTGCGCGTGAGCCTCATGGCCATCGGCGCAGCGCTTTTGTTCTATCTCGAGGGTGACGTTGTCGGCTTCCTATGGATCGCAACCTATGCCCTTCTCCTTTGGGCAGGGTTCTTTCATGTCCGCCGCGTGGTCGCTCCCGGGCAGCTTCGCGATTACAGGATCACCGTAGCTCTGATTATGGTGCAAAGCGTGGTCTTTATCGCGATTGCGCCCTATTCGGCCTTAGTGGTGCCGCCTGAAGCGGTGGCAGGCTCTTTCGCGATCATTGCCGGGTACGCGTTCTTCAATCGCTCGCGGCAGGTCTCAGAGCCTGTCATTCTGGCATGGGAAGCGTCGTTGACCGTTCTGGCTACGTTGCTCACCGGTTGGATCTTTATTGAGGGCTCATCTGATAAGAACATGGCCGCTGTTGTCGTGGGCGTGACCATGCTCGTTGCGATCTATGCGAGCTATTCGGCCTGGGATGGGCTGCGGCGTGCGCTTCTGCAGAGGGAAATTGACCGACGCGCAGTCGCTGCGCAACGAAGCGAGGCTGTGGGCCAGCTTGCTGCCGGTATGGCCCATGAATTCAATAACATACTCGCCGGAATTCAGGGTCACCTCGAACTGGCAGAGATCGATCCCGACCCGGCCGCGCGCCGCGAGAGCCTGCGCTCAGCACGGGATGGCACGGCTCGTGCGGCCCGACATGTTCGACAACTTCTGAGCTTTGCGAGAAAGGCCCCCGTCGAGCCACGCGATACCAATCTCGGCGGGATGTTACGGGGTTGTGAGCCTCTCTTCGCGGGCCTCTTAGGTTCCGGTAGGCAGCTCATAATAGACGCGCCGCCGACATCCATCTACGCGCGGGTCGACCCGACGGCGCTTGAAAGCGCGTTGGCCAATCTCGTCCTGAATTCCAGAGATGTTGGGGCTGAAGAAGTCTCACTCACACTTACGCGTGAGACTTTTGCAGCGCCGACCCGTGTGGCAGAGGACGGGCTCCTCCTTCACGGTGCCTATGCAGTTCTAACAGTTTCAGATGATGGGCCCGGCATCCCGCAGAGCGAGATTTCCCGCGTCACAGAGCCCTTCTACACCACAAAGCCAGTTGGCAAGGGTACAGGGCTGGGGCTGTCAATGGCACGAGGCACAGCCGAACAGCTGGGTGGAGGCCTGAGGATTCGCAGCACGTCCATAGGCGCGCGGGTCGCCATTCTCTTGCCAGAAATAGAATCTGACTCCACGATCCCTCCGCCACCGCGCCGCGATGGCCCCGTTTCGCTTCACCCATAATCCGGGCAGCCGATTTCAATGAGATTGCCGTCGAGGTCGTTGAAGTAGATGCTCGTGATGGGGCCAATGGCCCCAGACTTCGCGACCGGACCCTCGACGATCCCTATCCCAAGGCTGCTCAGGTGCTGCACCACGGTCTGCGGCGTCTCGGTGCTGAGAAAGCAGACATCGCCAGAGCCTATCCCCGCGTAGTTCCTCCGCTCCTCCCCCAAGGTTTGAAGATTGATCTTCTGTGAGCCCACCTTCACTGCACGTCGACCCTGAGCAAATGTCACCGCCTCGCCCTTGAGCGCTGCAACGAAGAAATCTTGCGACGCCTCTACATCCCTGACCGTGAGTACAATGTGATCGATCCCGCTAATCATGGGACGAAGCGTAGCCGTGGTGAGCTGCGACTGCCATCGGGTTAGGGAAATATTTACCTCACCGCGCGAAGAGCAAAGGAAACGGAGAGCCATAGGCCCGTGAAGGACGCGCCCGATCTCATGACGCTTAAGAACCGCACCTTCATGGCTGTCGGTCCGTCTCGTATCGCCTGCTGTTCACTGGCACTTCTGCAAGGGGGCCTCGCGGGGGAACAGGATGTCGATATCCTTCACAAACTGTCTCGCGAACGCGTGGCCACGGCTTTGACAACGTTGGAGAAGACCTTTCCAGACGCCCTGCGTGGCGCCGACGAACAAGAGCCGGAAGTTTTAACGACCGCACGTAAGGCGGCCATCGCCGCGTTGCGCGCTTTTCGGGACGAAGCGGAAGACGTCGACGGAACCCTCGGTCCTCTTGCGCTTCATAGCGTGGAGCCCGCGATTACCGGATTTCTCAATTTGATGATCGCCACGCTCGACGCCCGCCATGACGCTTCACGCCAGGACAAGCGCGATACGGCCATGGAAGCCGTGAAAGCCGCCGATAGTGTGGGCCGCGCGATTCAAATGATTGCCGTCAACGCTTCCATTGAAGCAGCACGCGCTGGGGATAGTGGACGTGGCTTCAAGGTCATTGCGGATGAGGTAAAGACGCTGGCAGGCAAAACGCAAAGCCTTCTTGCACAGGTCTCCGCGGCAATGCGTGCTTATTGACCCGCTACTCACCGCCCCATATCCCGGGGGCAGGAGGCATGACTATGAACGCACCTGCAAAGATCACCGCCAAGGACGCCCCGGAACTAAGCCGTTTTTCTTGGGAGGACCCATTCCTGCTTGAAGAACAGCTCGGCGAGGACGAGAGGATGCTGCGCGATGCCGCACGTCAGTTTGCCGATGCGGAGTTAATGCCTCGGATCACACAGGCCTACAGTGAAGAGACGGTCGCGCCGGACCTTTTTGCGAAGATGGGTGAGGCCGGTCTTCTTGGCGTGACAGTGCCCGAGACCTATGGCGGTCTTGGCGCCTCCTATACAGCCTACGGGCTCATCGCGCGTGAAATCGAGCGTGTGGACAGCGGCTATCGGTCGATGATGAGCGTGCAGTCCTCCCTCGTCATCTACCCAATCTATGCCTACGGCACCGAAGCGCAGCGTCAAAAATACCTTCCGGGTCTCACGGCAGGTAGTCTCATCGGCTGCTTTGGGCTGACGGAGCCGGACGCAGGCTCCGATCCTGCGGGGATGAAGACCAAAGCCGTCAAGACGGACCGCGGCTACCGCCTGACCGGGTCCAAGATGTGGATTTCCAACAGTCCAATCGCTGACGTCTTCGTGGTTTGGGCAAAATCCGAGGCACACGGCGGCAAAATCCGGGGCTTTGTGCTTGAAAAAGGCATGGCAGGCCTCAGCGCGCCTAAAATCGGCGGCAAGCTCTCACTCCGGGCATCCGTGACCGGTGAGATCGTAATGGACGGCGTGGAGGTTGGCGAGGACGCGCTTCTGCCAGGTGTCGAAGGACTCAAGGGGCCTTTCGGATGCTTGAACCGCGCGCGCTATGGCATCTCTTGGGGGGCCATGGGAGCGGCGGAGTTCTGCTGGCACGCTGCGCGCCAATATGGCTTGGACCGCGTGCAATTTGGCAAGCCGCTCGCACAAACGCAGCTCTTCCAAAAGAAGCTGGCTGACATGCAGACTGAAATCAGTCTCGGCCTTCAAGGTGCGCTGCGATTGGGTGTGCTGATGGACAAAGGCCAAGCATCACCCGAGCTTATCAGCCTGATGAAACGCAATAACTGCGGAAAAGCCCTCGATATTGCCCGCACTGCCCGGGACATGCATGGCGGTAATGGCATTCAAGAAGACTACGGTGTTATGCGCCACGCCCAGAACCTTGAGACGGTGAACACCTACGAGGGAACCCATGATATCCACGCGCTCATTCTCGGGCGCGCGCAAACCGGGCTGCAAGCCTTCTTCTGATCGGGTATTCTCCTTGGAAAATGCGCCGACGCTTCAAACTTATGCCCAGATACGGGAGCACTTGACGCTCCAGTAACTTAGTACACGGTGACGATATGCCCAAACCGAGCCAGGATCAGGCCCTGCCAGACCTTTCCGAACTCACCCGCGCTGACTGGGGCCCCGCCCTGCGTGAATTGGTGGAGGCTCGTGGAGATTATATAGAGCTCGACGAAACGCATCACGTCCTACAAGTTGGAGAGGGCGACCGGCTGCTCGTCACCTTTGAATCCGCCCATGACATTCGCAACGGGCAGGATGATGCGCTTCCCTACGGCCTCAAAATGGCAGCGAAGCTCAAGGTATCGGTGATCGTCGTTATGTGCCTGAAACCCACGTGGTTCCGGGCTGACCCGGTCTACACCTTCTTCGATATGCTTACCGATGAAGACGTGTTCGAAGGCTTCGAACACGTCTGTTTTTACGGTGCAGGACTTGGCGGCTATGCAGCGTCGGCCTTCTCGGTCGCTGCACCGGGTGCCGATCTCGTGGCGATCAGTCCTCAAGCGACGCTGGACCCGCGCGTTGCCGAATGGGATCCACGCTTTCCCTCTGCCCGCCGCCGCTCCTGGACGGACCGTTATGGCTTTGCACCGGAGATGGCAGATGCTGCACGGCACGCCATGGTACTTTATAACCCCGAAGAAGACCTTGAGGCGATGCACTCGGCACTCTTCGCGCGGCCAGGCATCACTCGGTTCCGCTGTCGGCATATGGGCCATGACCTACCGGCCGCCCTCGAAGACATGCACATCCTCGACGATGTTCTTGATCTGGCTTTGAAAAAAGAGCTCAATACTGTGAGTTTCGCGCGGCTCTATCGCCGTCGGCGCGACTATGGGCCTTACTTGCGGACGCTCCTTACGGAGACGGAAGACCAGGACCGACCAAAGCTCACCGGATGGCTTGTGGGCAATGTCCTGCCCCGCAAGAACATGCCGCGCATGCGGCGTGCATTGGAGCGGCTAGAGAAGGCGCAGGCCGCCGAGTAAGCTACCTCAAAGCCCGCCTTCACGCGTGATAAACTCGACAATCTCGACCACACCTTGACCTGACTT
>JBCCPQ010000125.1:0-8205 GCA_039024825.1 Pseudomonadota bacterium | reverse complement strand
TATCGAGATGCGCACAGGTTGGCAGGACCCATGGGACCCGACGCGCCAGACTGTGATCGACATCACGGCCGAGCCGAACCATCACTATATGCACCACGCCACTATTCCCATCACGGGGGCTTGTAGTGCGAGCCTTGAGGCGATGCTTCCTGAAAGGTCACCTGCGGAGTGGCCTATGGCCCGCGATACGAGAGCAAAGCTACGGGCAGCCTTCGCCGCGCCAGATGATTGGGGGCCCGGCCAGATCATCGCTACCTGCCAGCGCGTCCTGCCCAATGACACTCTTGCCACCGCTGACAGTGGCGCTCATCGGATTCTCCTTAGCCAGATGTGGACGGCCCGCTTCCCCAGGGCGCTCACCCAGTCCACGGGCTTGTGTACCATGGGGTGCGCCGTGCCTCTCGCAATGGGAGCGCAGGTGGTAGAGCGGGACCGCACGATTGTGTCATTCTCCGGCGATGGTGGGTTTCTGATGGTAGCGGGAGAGCTGTCCACTGCGGCAGAGCTTGGTCTCAAGACGATTTTCGTCGTGTTTGTGGACGCCTCGCTCGCGCTTATCGAGCTCAAGCAGAGGCAACGACAGATGTCTAATCGGGGCGTCGATTTTGGTCAGCACGACTTCGCGGCCATTGGTCGAGCTTTCGGCGGCGCCGGGGCGACTGTGAGGTCGGTCGCTGAGCTTGAAGGCGCGCTGGAGGCGGCATGTCAGGCGGATACCTTCACCGTTATTGCCGCGGAATTTGACAGAAAGGCTTACGATGGCACCTTCTAAGGGTCCGCTCGACGGCCTTCTTGTTCTTGATCTATCGCGCATCCTTGCTGGGCCTACAGCCACGCAGATGCTCGGTGATCTGGGCGCGACCGTACTGAAGATTGAGAACCCCAAATCTGGCGGTGACGACACGCGGAGTTGGGGGCCGCCTTTCGCTCCGACCGCTGACGGCAACTCCGATCTCAGCGCCTACTTCATGTCGTCGAACCGCAACAAGTACTCAATAGAGGCCGACCTGAGCACAGAAGCAGGTCAGGCACTTGTCCGCACGATCGCAGCCGAGGCTGATGTCGTGATTGAGAACTACAAGGTGGGCGGCTTGCGGAAATACGGCCTCGACTACGGCACGCTGTGCGCAACGTATCCTGGGCTTGTTTACTGCTCGATCTCTGGGTTCGGACAAACCGGGCCTAATGCTGAAAGGCCGGGCTATGATCTCATGGCGCAGGGCTTTGGTGGGATCATGTCAATAACTGGGGCGCCCGACGGCCCGCCTATGAAAGTCGGCCTCGGCATCGCTGACGTCATGTGCGGCATGTACGCGACCATCGGCATTCTAGCGGCGCTCCGGCACCGGGACGCAAAGGGAGAGGGGCAACATATCGAGCTGGGCCTCGTCGACACACAGATGGCGTGGCTGATCAATGAAGGGGTCAATTTCCTGACTTCCGGCGCAGAACCTGTGCGGCGCGGAAACGCTCATCCGAATATCGTGCCCTACGAAGCCTTTGAGACGTCAGATGGCCATGTCCTCCTTGCCGTAGGAAATGATGCTCAGTTTGGCCGGTTCTGTGCAGCCATTGAGCGCGAAGATCTTGGCCAGGATCCGCTCTACGCAACAAATCCAATGCGAATCGAAGGGCGTGTGACGCTAATTGAAGAGATCGCTGAAACAATCCGCGGGCTCAGTAGCCGGGAGTTGTTGCAGCGTTGCGCGGCTGCCGGTGTTCCGGCGGGCCCGATCCATACCGTAGGGCAGGCCCTTCGGTCTGATCAGGCGCAGGCGCGCAATAGCGTGATTGAGATGGACCACCCGCAGACTCAGGCAGGACGTGTCGAACTCCTGGGCAATCCGCTCAAATTTTCAAAGACGCCGGTCACATATCGCCGTCCGCCGCCGCGCTTTGGTCAAGATACCGAGAGTTTAGTCGACATTTTGGCCCGCCACCGGCAGGCGAACTGACACGCCTCATCGTCACAGGAATATGACAGCGCATCACGATCCCGCGCGCTGTCGGTCACGTGATGTGTGCGTCTGCGCCGCACCCGTTACCCCGGGCTCGACGAAATCTGCCTGCACCTGAGGGCTTCCATGCTGCAAGATATCTGTACCTGCGACGTCTCCCTGACAGACCCGAATGCGGTGGAGGCATGGAACGGTGTTGTTCACGCGATCTTATCCCACGGTCAAACGGCTGGCACCCATCTTGGGCGCCTTCTAGAGACTGAGCCTGACTTTGCGATGGGTCACGCCATTAAAGGGCTTTCCGCGCTCATGCTTGCCCGGCGCGAGCTCACGGTGCCAGCGCATATGGCTAATGAGGCTGCGAAGGCGGCACTCGAGCAAGGCGGCGCGCTTGAGCGAGAGCGGCTTTGGTGCGCGGCACTCGATCACTGGCTTGCAGGCCATCCAGAACGGTCCGTTGCCTGCATGGAAGACGCGCTCAAACTAAATCCGGCAGACACGATCTCCATGAAGCTGAGCCACGGCATCCGGTTCATGTTGGGCGACACCTACGGCATGCTCAGATCGGTCGAGAACGTGCTGGCGGCCCATGATCCGTCCCATGCGCTTTATGGCTACGCGCAGGGATGCCATGCCTTCGCCCTTGAGGAGACGGGTCAGTACGCGGCGTCAGAAAGGGCCGGGCTACGCGCTTTGGCATTTGCAGGAGATGATGCTTGGGGCCTGCATGCGGTGGCCCATGTTTACGACATGACGCACCAGACGCAGGCGGGCATCCACCTCATCGATCGCAACCAACCGGCCTGGGATCACTGCAACAATTTCCGCTTCCACGTGTGGTGGCACAAGGCGCTCCTTCACCTCGATGAGGGCGACATCGAAGCGGTCCTCGCGCTCTACGACGACAAGATCAGGAGCGAGAAAACCGACGATTACCGGGACTTTTCCAATGCTTCTTCCCTTTTGATGCGTCTGGAGCTTGAAGGCGTAAGCGTGGGGCAACGCTGGGAAGAGCTCGCTGAACTTGCTGAGGCGCGCACGCAGGACGGTTGCCTCGTCTTTGCGGATTTTCACTACATGTTGGCCCTTGTGAGCGACGGTCGCCGCGAAGCGAGCGCACAGATGATCGCGCGCGTGGCCGAGACCGCGCGTGGATCGACGCAGAACGCACGCATTCAGGGCGATCCGGGCCTCTCGGCGGTAGAAGGGCTTGCTGCCTTTGGCGAAGCACAGTGGTCAGAGGCTTTCAGGCATCTTTCTGTTGCTCAGCCTGGGTTCCAATCAGTTGGGGGTTCCCACGCCCAGCGCGACGTCTTCGAGCGCCTGACCATTGAGGCGGGTATCCGTGCGGGCGAACTTACATCCGCCGCGGCGCTCATTCGGCAGCGTCAGGCCCAGCGGGGAGGCGCGATGGACAGTTTTGCGGAGGCCCGGCTTCAAGTCATAGATGACGCCCGCCGTGCTCAAGCCCGCTTCGCGGCAGAGTGAACAACGACAATGACGACCGCCGACACGACCCTCTCTGTGCCCACTGCCACCCCGCGCGCAGCAATCCGGGACCCGCGCCTAGATTTCTTCCGCGGCCTCGCGATGTTCATTATCCTTTTCGCGCATACGCCCGGAAATTGGGTGACACTGTGGATCCCAGCCCGCTTCGGGTTCTCGGACGCGACGGAAGTTTTTGTTTTCTGCTCCGGGATGGCGTCGGCCATTGCCTTTGGCGGCACCTATGACAGGGCCGGGTGGCGGCTCGGCACGGCGCGGGTAGGTTTTCGCATCTGGCAGGTTTATTGGGCCCATATCGGGCTTTTCATGGCGACGACGGCGTTGGTGATTTTGCTCACCAATCTCGATATCACCGGGCGGAATTACTGGGGCCAGCTCAACTTTTGGCCGCTGTTTGTCGATAGCGACAACTGGTCGAACACCGAAAACCTATTGGCCTTCATGACGCTGCGATACGTGCCCAATTATTTCGACATACTGCCCATGTACATGGTCGTCCTCGCCATGATGCCGCTCGTAGTCTTCTTGTCTCGCTGGGGCGTGTTTGCAGCCGCTGCACCTGTCGTCCTGTTCTGGGTGATGGCGCAGAATGGGCTCACGGACGCGCTTGGTCTTCCGCATCTCGCCTTCTCAGCGGAGCCCTGGACAGAGCGCGAATGGTTCTTCAACCCCTTCGGCTGGGCACTCATCTTTTTTACTGGTTTCGGGCTGATGCGCGGCTGGATCCCGGCACCTCCCGTCACGCCGCTCCTTCTTGGATTAGCGGCGCTAGTAGTGGTGCTGAATGTCCCATTTTCCAACATCGGCATCCGTGAGCTTGGCCTGGATTTCGCGCGCGACTGGCGCGCCGCGAATGGACTTTGGTTCGACAAGAGCGATTTCGGCATCCTACGATTTGTTCACTTCCTATCGCTCGCCTACCTCGCTTGGGCCTTCGCGGGGGAGGCTGGTCGGCGTCTCTTGCCACCGGAAGGGGAGGGCCTTCTTGCTCGCATATGGGCGCCTGCTCTCGCCGTCATCATGAAGGTTGGGCAGCAATCGCTTGCGGTCTTTGTAACGTCGATGTTCCTTGCCCGATTTCTCGGCTTCCTGATCGATGTCATAGGCCGGAGCTACACCACTATGGCAATCGTGAACCTGTTTGGCTGCGCCGTTCTTGTGGCGGTGGCCTATGGCGCTGGCTGGTTCAAATCCTCTCCCTGGAAGCGGCGCTGATGTTGAGGCGCGAGGTTCTTGCCGGGCTCGCAGCATTTGCAGCCCTGCCGGCGCAAGGGGAGGAGTTGCCCCTAGGGGCCGCTACTCCATTCCATGCTGCCAATGTGCGTGATCTTGCAGAGGCTTTGGCTAAGCAAGCCTACACTCCGCGTCCGGAGGTCAATCCGGCATGGACAAGTATAAGCTACGATGACTACGTCTCGATCTGGTTCGATGAACGCCATGCCATCTGGCAGAATTCCGACAGCCCCCTTCGTGTCGATCTCTTTCTGACCGCCCTTTACTACCGCCACGCCGTCGGCCTGTCTGTCGTGGAAAATGGCGCAGCGCGGGACGTCATGTTTGACCTAAGTGCCTTCGACCGAACCGATCAGTTTCCTGATCTCCCCATGGACGAAACCGTGGGCTTCTCCGGCTTTCGCTTGCGCGCCGAGGTCGAGAAGCCTGGCATCCACCAGGAGTTCGCCGTCTTTCAGGGTGCAAGCTATTTCCGTGCTATCGGGAAGGGTGACATTTACGGGCTTTCTGCCCGTGGGCTTGCAATCGACACCGCTGAACCGTCGGGAGAAGAATTCCCGGACTTCACGCATTTCTGGATAGAGCGCCCGGAACCTGAAGCGGCCAGTTTCGTAATCCATGCCCTCTTAGATGCTCCGTCGTGCACCGGCGCGTATAGGTTTGAGATCGCCTTTGGCGATACCCTCGTGATGGACGTGGAGGCGGAAGTCTTTCCGCGCCGCCCCCTGCGCCATGTGGGTATCGCGCCTCTCACATCGATGTTCCAATACGACCAAACCAACCGCGAGCGGTTTTCTGATTTCCGGCCTGCGGTGCACGACAATAATGGTCTTCTCATCTTAAACGGCGCGGGTGAGACGATCTGGCGTCCGCTTGCAAATCCGAAGAATCTGCAGGTGAGCGCTTTTCGCGATAACAACCCACGCGGCTTCGGCCTGATGCAACGGGCGCGCGCGTTTTCCGATTTCAATGATCTCGAAGCACTCTACCACCGTCGACCTTCCGCGTGGATCGAACCCGGAGAAGGTTGGGGACCCGGCGCGGTGACGCTCGTGGAGATCCCTACAGAACGCGAGATCTACGACAACATCGTTTGCTACTGGCGGCCGGATAGTGCCCTAAAGCCAGGCCAAGGCCAGCGCTTTACTTACCGGCTGAGCTGGGGGTCAGAAAATGTCCATGGCTCTGGCCTACCGGTCCTGAATACCGCCATGGGCGACAACGCGTTCGGCGACGGGAAAATCGTCGCGATTGACTTTGCCCCTGGCGCACAGGTGCCAGATGATTTGAGCAAGGTCCGGCGCCTCATCCGCGCCTCAGCGGGTGAGGTGAGCGAAGGTGTTCTCCAGCGCAACCCTGAGACGGGCGGGCCACGCCTTGCCTTCCGCTTTATGCCCGGGGATGCGAAGCTCATTGAATTTCGCGCCCAGCTACGTCTCGATGGGGCGCCGCTTAGCGAAGTATGGCTCTATCGGTGGACGGCATGAGCTATGCATTTGCAGATATGCCGAAAAGCGCTCCGCTGCCCATGGCGCGGCAGGATTTCCGGGCGAAGCCTTCCGCCCACCCCCAGCCGAAATCGAGCGTTAGCGACCGAGCATGGCGCCTTGCTGCATTTGCGCCCGCTGGGCTGATCACGCTCACCTTCACGATCGCGATTGCGCGTTGGCTTGCCCACGGAGGTGTGACCGTGACCGAGGCGGTCATCGTCGTTCTGGTGGCCCTTACTTTCATTTGGGTGTCTCTCACTGCGACGGCTGTGCTGCTTGGTGTCTTAAGGCGGCCCACGCCTCTACGTCTTGCAAGGGGAGCGCCGCAGCGCGTCGCTCTCCTTATGCCCATCCATAATGAGACCCCGGCTGACGTATTCGGAAATGCCTGGGCGATGCTCCAGGATCTTCGCGATGGACCGCAACACGATGCGTTCGCGCTTTTCATCCTCTCGGACACCACAGACCCTGAGATGGCTCAGCTGGAGGAGCGCGCCTATTGGGCGATCAAGGGTGAGTTTGACGTTTATTACCGTCGCCGCTCTAAGAACCGGGACCGCAAGGTCGGCAACGTTTCGGACTGGATCGAGAACTGGGGCGCAGCCTTTGACGCAATGGTCGTCCTCGATGCCGATAGCCTAATGAGTGGTGCCGCCATCCGCCACCTTGCCCGCGCCATGGCCGCTGACCCTCGTGCGGGTCTGATTCAGAGTTTTCCGTCTCTCATCGGGGCGCGAACGCTTTTCGGGCGAATGCAGCAATTCTCCAATGCGGTTTACGGATGGCTGCTTGCCGAGGGTCTTGCCGTCTGGGCCCAGAGCGAAGGTAATTACTGGGGGCACAATGCGATTATCCGGGTGCGGGCCTTCGCGGAAAGCGCGCATCTTCCCCATCTTCGGGGTCGACGAGGGCGATCTGATCTAATCCTCAGCCATGACTTCGTAGAGGCCGGGCTTCTGCGCCGTGCGGGTTGGTCTGTGCGGTTTGAGCCACGTGTAACCGGCAGCTTTGAGGAGACGCCCCAGACCCTCATTGACTACGCTCTTCGGGATCGGCGTTGGTGTCAGGGCAATCTTCAGCACCTTCGGCTGTTGACCGCGCGCGGCTTCCATCCAGTGTCGCGGTTTCATCTGCTGCAGGGCGCATTCGCGTTTCTGCTGTCACCTGCCTGGTTCGTCCTCCTCGTCATCTGGTCGCTGGCTGGCACCATGCCTGAAAGCAGTATTGCCTACTTCAACCCGTCAGCTCCGCTTTACCCAATCTGGCCTGAAGCGCCCGGAGGCGGGGCAGTGTTTCTCGCTTTCATTTACGGCATGCTCCTTTTCACGAAGCTCATGGGCACAGTGTTCCTCGGTTTTCGCCGACCGATGCGTGCCGATTACGGGGGGTGGGGTCGCTACCTCTCGACCATGGGCTTCGAGATTGCCTGCTCCATCCTCTACGCACCCATTATGATGGTGCAACAGACGCAAGCAGTTTTCAGGGCTCTCTTCGGCCTCAGCCGCGGTTGGGCTCCCCAAAACCGAGGGTCGCGGGGGTACCGGTGGTCGCAGGTCTTCCGGTTCCACTGGATTGAGCTTTCGCTTGGGGTCGCCCTTGTCTCTGGGATCGCCGGCGGCGCGATGTCATTCTGGCTCGCTCCAATTGCGCTTAGCCTGTCCTTTGCGCCGATCCTTTCGAAGTTGAGCGAGGTGGAAGTCGCCAACCGCAAACTGGGTTTTGCGCGGCTGGATGCGCCACAGGATCTTCGTGAGCCTCGTATCGTCACTAGGGCGCGTGCCAGGCGCGCGTCCATGGAGGCACATTTGGCGGAGCAAGATGCGCCACCACTGGCGGCAGAATAGTCATAGCGCTTCGAACCAATCGGTGATGAGCGTCGTCCAGCCGCGGGGGATGACATGCCCTCCGGGAAAGATCGCAAGCTCCAACGCGGAGCCGGGCGCGCAACGGTCCCAAGCTCTGCGGAGGTAATCGCCCTCCGTGACGAAGCGGTCCGCCTTTAGCGCATCGCATTCATT
>JBCCPQ010000124.1:0-8261 GCA_039024825.1 Pseudomonadota bacterium | reverse complement strand
GCCCGGAACTCGTTGATCGGCACGTCGTCCTTGTTACGGCCCTTCTTGCGGTACTGCTCCTCGATCTTCCATTCGATGGGCAGGCCGTGGCAGTCCCAGCCCGGGATATAGCCGCTGTCGTAGCCCATCATCTGATGCGAGCGGACGATGATGTCCTTAATCGTCTTGTTCAGTGCGTGTCCGATGTGCAGGTGCCCGTTGGCATAGGGCGGCCCGTCATGGAGCGTGAACTTCTTGCGACCGGGCCGCTTGCGCAGCGTGTCATAGACGGCGAGGTCCTCCCAACGCTTGAGCCAGTCGGGCTCGCGCTTGGGCAGCCCGGCGCGCATGGGAAAGTCGGTTTCAGGCAGATTGAGAGTGTCTTTGTAGTCAGACATTGGACGGCTCGTGATGTGGGGATTGGCTCTGGATGAACGAAGGTAACCCGGCGTCCGAATGTCTCAGACGACCGGGCCTGTAATTCGCTTATCTATCTTTATGCAGGCCATGTCGCGGGGCTTATAGGCGCGGGCGGCGGGCGGCACAAGCGAGGGTGTGTGCGATGAAGATAGCCGTAGCAGGAGCCGGGATCGGAGGTCTTGCAGCGGCTTCGTTGCTCCATGACCGGGGCCATGAGGTAACGATCTTCGATCAGATGGCCGCGCCGCAGCCCGTGGGCTCGGGCCTTGTGATCCAGCCAGTGGGGCAAGCGGTTCTGCATGAAATCGGTGCCGGGGCCTATTGCGCGGACAAAGGCGCTCATCTCGAACGGATGCAGGGTCGCGAGGCGACCACGGGCCGACGCGTTCTCGACGTGCGCTACGGTCGCAAAGGCAAAGACACGTTCGGCCTCTCCATCCATCGCGCGACGCTTTTCACCGGTCTCCTGGAGCAGGTCGAAGCGCGGCAGATCGAGATAGAGACAACCTTTCGCGTCAGCCGCGCAGGGGCAGGGGTGCTCACCGCCGACGACAGTCGCGAGGTAGGCGGGTTTGACCTCATCGTCGACGCCTTGGGAGCCAATTCGCCCCTGTCGCCTCTCGTTTCCGTGCCGCTTCCCTACGGGGCTGTCTGGGGCACAGTCGACTGGCCTGAGGAGACGCAGCTTCCCTACACGTGGCTCTCCCAGAGATACCGCCGCGCGGCGAATATGATCGGCGCCATGCCATGTGGCTCGCTTCCAGGGGAAAATACCCGCAAGGCCGCGATCTTCTGGAGCTTGCCAACGACTGCTGAGGGGGCGTTCAGGGCCCGCGGCCTGTCAGCGTGGCGGGAGGAAGCCTGCGCGCTTTGGCCGGCCTTCGCGCCCCTTCTCGACCAGATCACCGACCTTAGTCAGATGACCATGGCGCGCTATGGACACGGGACGCTGACGAAGCCTTACGGCGATGGCATCGCCTTCATCGGAGACAGCGCGCACCGCGCCTCTCCGCAACTGGGGCAGGGGGCGAATATGGCGCTTCTTGACGCCCTTGCGCTTGCCCGTGCCCTGGAGCAGCGGTCAGGACAGACGGCCTTGCGCCTCTACAGCGAGGCGCGCAGACGCCACGTCGCGATCTATCAAGCCATGTCCTGGGCCTTCACACCGCAATACCAGTCCAACAGTCGGGTACTGCCATGGCTCCGCGACCACGTCATCTTTCCCTTGTCGCAGCTCCCTCCCGTTCCTCTGATCCTCAACCGCCTCGTCTGCGGAGACCTTACGCCTCCGCTGGGCCGCCTCTCCTGAACCGCGGCGCGGGGGTGTCTCGGGCCAAAGACCTTTTTCAGACCCCGACGGAACTTTCGGCCATTCGTTAACGTTTCGTTAACACTGGTAAAGGTTGGGAATATGTAAATGAGGGTCAGGTTACTCGCTCAGGTCAGCGGTCTTGTGTTTTGTCTTGCGTCGGCGGCTCACGCTGCCACGGTGGAGTTCATCCATAGCGGGCACCCGGTTTCATTGGGCGGTGTGCTAGATGGTGAGGCGGATCCGATTGCCGAAGGCGCCCAGCCCGGCATGTCCGGCACTGTGCTGATAGAAAGCGATCACTACGGTTCCGGCAAGACCGCCGGAACGACCCTCTGGATCACGTCCATAGCCACCAATGAATTCGGAAACATCGACCCCGACGGCGATGTAAACTTCGGCTATGAAATCACTGGCGAGAGCGGTCTCATCGACGTCGGCGACGGGTTCACGTCCCTGATCAACATTCCCTTCATGATGGGCGTCACAGGCCAGATCAGTCAGTTTTTCGCGCCCGGAGCGGTTGGGCCGAACTCGGTGCGGCTTGATTTCGATGAGAACGGCGACATCGCATACTGGGTTGGCCACAACACAGACGGCGGCTCTGATCCTTACTGGGGCGTGTCCGGGGCCGGGTTCTCTTCCGTCGATGCCTGTGCGCCAGGTGGCTATGACCTTTGCACGAATATCGGCGGCACGTGGGAGACCGTCGTGCATTCCGGCCAGTATCCGTCGCCCGTGCCCCTGCCGCTCTCTGCGTCGCTTCTCCTCGGCGGGCTTGCGCTTTTACCCGTCGCGCGGTGGCTAAGGCCGCACGCGGTCTAGCCGTTGATGTAGTCCCACACCCGAGAGATCACGACCGATCCCTCGCCCACCGCACTAGCCACCCGTTTAACGGATCCGGCGCGTACATCTCCCACGGCAAAGATTCCTGGATGGGACGTGGCATAGGCCGACGACGCACCGACAGCCTCCCCGGTTTGCACAAATCCTTTGTCATCAAGCTCCACGAGCCCTGACAGCCACGCCGTGTTCGGCGCCGCGCCGACCATTATAAAGAGCCCGCAAGTATCAATCCGGCGCTCCGCTCCGGCGGCTTTGTCCTTGACCGTGATCGCCTCCAGATGCTCCTCCCCGTGAAGCGCGCGCAGTTCCGTCTGATAGTGGATCGTGATGTTCGGGTCCGCCTCGAGCCGCGAGGACAAGTAGTCTGACATCGACGCCGCAAGCGAGGTGCCGCGCACCAGCACATGCACGTGCGAGGAGGACCGCGACAGGTACATCGCCGCCTGACCCGCCGAGTTGCCGCCACCGATGACGACAGCGTCGCTTTGCCGACAGTACCGCGCCTCCACCTCGGTCGCGGCGTAGTAGATGCCTGCACCTTCCAGGGCCTCCAGCCCCTCAATCGGCAGCCGCCGGTACTGGACACCCGTGGCCACGACCAGGGCACGGGCACAGACCACCATGCCGTCACCCAGTGTGACATCGAACATGTCGCCGTGTTTCTCCACCGCTGTGGCGCGGCGCGGAACGGCAAAACGCGTGCCGAACTTCATCGCCTGCACTTCGCCGCGCCAGACAAGGTCGCCGCCGGAGATGCCCGTGGGAAAGCCCATGTAGTTCTCGATCCGGCTCGACGTGCCCGCCTGGCCGCCAATGGTGCTGTCCTCCAAAACCAATGCCGACATGCCTTCTGAACCCGCGTAGACCCCAGCCGCCGTGCCCGCAGGCCCTGCACCCACGATCAGGACGTCGCACTCCTCGTGGTCCACCAGCGTCAGGTCCAGGCCGAAAAGCTGCGCGATCTTCTGAGGCGTAGGGTCCTTTATCTCTTCTTTCTTGCCGTAAAGCACCGCTGGCGCCCGGGGTGAGAAGGAGCACATCTCCGACAGTTCCACCGCCTCGCCAGACCCGATCTCGATCGACCGGTAAGGGATCTTGTTGCGCCCCGCGAAGGCGGCGATCTGGCGGATGTTGCGATCCACGTCCGCCCCGATGAGCATCAGCGGTGCGTCATCGCTTTCTATCTGTCGGCGTCGGCGCCCGGAAAAGACCGTGATGATGAGGTCGGAGAGCTCCGGTATCTGCGCCATGAGCGCCAGCATCTCATCTCGCGGCACAGCGAGAATCCGCGAAGGCTGCACGACCCGCGCGCCGATGGTGCTCGTTCCGCCATTCAGAAAGCTCACTTCGCCGAAAAACTGGGTTGGTCCCAGCGTCGCCTCGCCGTAGCGCCCGCCGGTGATCGGGTGGACGGCTTCCACCTCGCCCTCCTCGACGTAGTAGAAAGCGTCGATGGGCGTGCCCATGGTGACTAGCATGTCCCCGGGCGCGTGATCACGTATCTCGCCAATAGCCCGCATCCGTTCGACATGGGCGGCGTCGATAGGACGCCGCTGGTAGGTGTTGAGGTCGATCGCAAGGGATTCCATCAGTCTTCCTTATCGAAAAGCCCGGTGAGTGCGCGGCGGACAAGGCCGGTGACTCTGGGGCGTGCCTCTGCCTGGAACGGCAAAGGTCGGCAGACTTCGATTGCAGCAATCCCCACGCGGGCGGTCAAGGCCCCGTTCACGAGACCTTCGCCAAAGCGTCGGGAAAGTTTGCCGAGAAGGCCACCGCCCGCGAGCGAGCCCAGCATATCATCACCCACCGCCACAGCCCCCGTCGCCACGAGATGGGACAGAACCGCGCGCGTCAGACGCCAGGCGCCCAGCGTGCCCGAGCGCCCGCCGTAAATTTCCGCAATCCGGCGGATCATGCGCAGGTTTGTCGCGAGCGCGGTCAGCACGTCGATCAGCGCCAACGGCACGAGCGCGGTGACCGTTGCCACCTGCCGCGCGGCGGTCTCCACCTCCCGCGTTGCGGCGGCGTCGAGCGGGCGCAGGATTTCGCGCTCCGCCAGTCCCAGCAGCCCATCAGCATCAAGGACCTCTCCCGCGCGTTCTGCAAACCGATCTCGGCCCCACTGCGTCTCTGCCCGCGCGGCATAAAGCCGGTTGAGGTCCGCAGTGACTTTGCGCGCTTCTCCAAGGTTCTGATGTTCAAGCGCCGCCACCGCGGCGGCGTGCAGGCGGTCCATTCGGCCAAGCCGCGCGAAGGCGGCAAACTCGCGAAGGGCGATAGCCAAGGCGACGATCACGAAGGTCGCGATCAGGGCCGTGGCGGCATATCCCAACAGTGGATTTGCTGCGACCAGGGCCGTGACCGCGTTCCAGGCCGTCAATGACACAAAGAACCCGAGCACCGCGAACAGGAGCGACCAGAACCACCGGGCAAGGCGCGAGCGAGGCCGCGCGGCCAGTGTCGCCACGGTCTGCATGGCCGCGCCTTTGGGAAGATCCGTTGCCATGTCGGGAACGGGCGGTGCCTCCGCCGGCGTCTCTGGCGGCGCATCCGTATCAAGCTCTATCAAAACGGGTCCGCGTTGCTTGTCAGCAGTCATCGCAAGCGGTCTCCCATGAGGAACTCGGCGGCTTTGTCGAGGCGGATATGCGGCGGTCCGTCCCCTGGCACGATGCTCTGAACCGGGGGCGTAAATCGCATGACCTCCACCTCTCCAAAGGGCCAGTCGTCCGCGCCCTCTCGCGCTGGCGCCAGGATCCGCGTGGGATCCTCGGGCAACTCGCCGGGGTAGAAGGCTGCACGTTTGCCCGCTTCTGTCACGCCGGCGACGGCCTTGAGGGTTGCGCCATCATGCTCAACATCGGTTTCCGTCGTCGTGCGCAGTGACGCAATGGCCATCGCTCCGGTCTCGGCCCCGGCAAAGCGTGCGCGGTCGCGGGCCTCGCGGGTCACCGCCTCCATGATCGCCGTGAGGCGCTTGTGTTGCGCGTGGTGCAAGTGGTCCGCCTTCGTGGCGGCAAAAAGGATGCGATCCACCCGGCGCCCCGCGAAAAGCGCGGTCAGGAACGCGTTCCGGCCCGGCCTGAATGCGCCCAGAATGTCGGCCATGGTCTGCCGCAGCGCTTCGACCGCGCGCGGCCCGTCATGGATCGCGCCAAGCACGTCGACCAAAACCACCTGCCGGTCGAGCCGCGCAAAATGCTCCCGAAAGAACGGCTTCACGACCTTCGATTTGTAGGCCTCGAACCGCCGCTCCATCTCCCGGAGAAGGGATTTCCGCGCACCATTCGTGCCCGGCAGCGGCGCAAAGGTGAGAACGGGGGAGCCCTCAAGCTCCCCCGGCAACAAAAAGCGCCCCGGCGTACAATCCGCATAGCCCGCCTCCCGCGCTGCTTTCAGCACGGTTGTGAAGGCCGCGGCGAGGCGCTGAGCCGTGGGCTCATCATAGGTCGCGCCGTCTGGCACGTCCGCCAGCGCAGCATGATAGGGCGCGTGCTCTGCCCGGCTCGCCCCCTTGGCGAGAACGTCCGCCGACCATTCCGCATAGCTTTTATCCAAAAGCCCGAGGTCCAGCAGCCACTCGCCCGGGTAATCTACAATGTCGAGGTGCACCGTTCGCGGCCCCGAAAAGCTTCCGATAAAGCCCTGTGGCTGCACGCGCAGAGACAGGCGCAGCTCGCTCACCGCGCGGGTGGACTGCGGCCAGCGCGGCTCCGTCCCCGTCATCGCGCCCAGATGCGCCTCGTAATCAAATCGCGGTATCGTATCGTCTGGCTGCGGCTGCAGGTAAGCGTGGGTGATCGACCCCGAAGACGCCGCCAAAAGCTGCGGCATCCGCCCGCGATCAAGAAGGTTCGCAATGAGCGAGGTGATGAACACCGTCTTGCCCGCACGGCTCAGTCCGGTGACGCCGAGCCGGATCGTGGGATCAGTGAAAAGGCCCGTGACCCCGTCCGCGACCGCGCCCACCGACCGCGAGAGCCCATCTGTAATCGTGTCGATGACCACCCCGGGCCCCCTCATCCTTCCGCGACAAGATAGGCACGGCCAGCGCCGATGCCCATAGGCAGCGTGCGGCCCGGCGCGAGATTGCACGCCGCGCGCTGCCACGCTAGCAGGCGGCCATGCCCCGCTACGCCCTCCGGATCGAGTACAACGGTGCCCCCTTTGCCGGGTGGCAGCGCCAGGCTGACCAGCCCTCGGTGCAGGGCGCGCTCGAGGCTGCGCTCGCAAAGCTCGAGGACAGCGTGCCCTCCGTCGCCGCTGCCGGGCGCACGGATGCCGGGGTCCACGCTTGGGGTCAGGTGGCGCAGGCCGACATGGCCCGCGACTGGGACCCGTTCCGCCTGTCAGAAGCTTTGAACTACCACCTGAAGCCTGCGCCCGTTGCCGTGACGGCCTGTGCCGTCGCGGCTCCCGACTGGCATGCGCGGTTCTCGGCGCGGGAGCGGGAATATGTCTTCCGCCTCGTCTGCCGCCGCGCGCCCCCGGTGATGGAGGCGGGCCTCGTCTGGCACATCGCGGGCGATCTGGCGCTTGCTCCGATGCAGGAGGCCGCTGCGCACCTCACCGGCCATCACGACTTCACCACCTTCCGCAGCTCCATCTGTCAGGCAGCTTCACCCGTCAAAACCGTGGACGAAATCAGGATCGAGGAACGTCCCTACCCGGGCGGGCGCGAATTCCGCTTCACCGTCCGCGCGCGCAGCTTTCTCCACAATCAGGTTCGCAGCTTTGTCGGCACGCTCGAACGGGTCGGGGCCGGGTCATGGCCGCCGGCCCGCGTCCGCGCTGCGCTTGAGGCGCGCGAGCGCAGCCAGTGTGGCCCGGTCTGCCCGCCGCAAGGGCTGGCGCTGGCCCGTGTGACCTATCCCGAGGATCCGTTTCAATCCTGATCGGCCCCTTGACCCGCGCCATCCCGCGATGTCGCCGACGCAGGCACGTAGGTCCGCGCCGCATAGACCTCGAGCCTGGCGATCTGGTCTGCCGTCACCGGGTGTACGTCCGTTTGTGCGGCGCTGGGGGCGCCATGGGCAACCCGCCAGAGCCCGCGTTCGGATAACGCCCCAAGACCCGTGCCATGGAGGTAAACGGGCAAGAGGCAGGGCTCATCGAGGTCCACCAATACCGCGGCTGTGCACCCGCCCCTGAGCGCTTCGACCACGTGGGGTAAAGCCTGAACGGCCCTCGCGTCCCGGATGGTAAGACATCCGCTCTCCATCTCCATCCGGACTGCGGCCCAGGGTGTCTCAAGTCCCCGCAACACTGCGTCCATGGCGTCGCCGTGTCCGTGACGACCCACCGCGCGGGCCATGTCCTCGGCATGGGCAAGGGGCATTCCGGCCCCGCGTCCGGCCTTGAGAAGAAGAGCTGACAGCTCCGCCCGCGACCAACTCAGAGGCTCGGCAGCCATGGCACGCGCGCCCCGATCTCGTCGCGCAGCGGCAGTCCCTGCGCCAGCGTGACCCGAGTCCAGAGGCGCGACTTCGGGTCAAACCGGGTGGCCCCGAAATGCGAGAGCTTGGCCCGCAACAGATGGATCGGCGCCGCGTCCTCCCCGATCAGGTTCGCGCGGATTTCCGCATAGGGATGGTGCGCCGCAAACTGAACGCGGCGGGCCGCAGCGCGATGTTCCGGATGCTCAGCCAGAAAAGTGAAACAGGGGGCCCCGGCATTCGGCAGCGCATGATACAGTGCCTTGATCTGC
>JBCCPQ010000123.1:0-8294 GCA_039024825.1 Pseudomonadota bacterium | reverse complement strand
TCGACACCGCCCGCACCCTCACGGGTCTGGGCTTCACGCTTGTCGCCACCTCGGGCACCGCCGCCTACCTCGCCGAAGCGGGCATCGAGAGTGAGGTCGTCAAGAAAGCCTACGAGGGCCGCCCCAACATCGTGGACGCCATGAAAGACAGCCAGATCGCGCTGGTGATGAATACGACCGAAGGCGCGCAAGCCGTCGAAGACAGCCGGAGCATGCGCAACGTCGCCCTCATGGACCGCATCCCCTACTACACCACCCTAGCCGCCTCCCACGCCGCCGCGAAGGCGATGGAAGCCGGTGCAGGGGGAGATTTGGGTGTGGAGCGGTTGCAGAGATAGCTAAGCCTGAGACCAGCTCACCAACCGCCGGATGATACCGAAATGAACACTTGGTATCCGATAGCGAGCATGACAGCGGACATCCAAATAACCATTTGTTCAATGATGTGCGCGTCAAGAGCACGGCCTGTCGCAAGCCATCTCCAGATTGCGCGCACCATCGGTACGACTAGGGCGACATAACCAGCGACGGCGAAAATAACAAAGTATGCATAGGCAGCTTCTGGCATTCGGAATCCTCCTATCTGCAATATCGTCGAAATCACTATTAAAGTCTATCCAATTTGGACAAATTTGGCGACTTTTACACTTAATATCAACATTTTGGGTCTAAATTTGACGAAGATACCAAAACGAGCACTTGTTCAAATAGAATTTTTTGTGCGATATAGCCTCAAATCGCACAGCAAGTGCAGGAGCAGCATATGATCTCAAAAGCCAACAAGCCCGATCAACTGGACTTTGTGGGTCGCTTCAACGCCCTGCCGCGCAAGCCAGGCATCAACCACTTGGCAGAGCTTTCGGATTTGTCCCCCTCGACCATCACGAGAGCTATCGAAGCGAAGGAGCCGATCCGGTCAAAAACCCAGATCAAACTTCTCGCGGGTTTAACCGCCTATGAAGTGGAAGTTGGCCTTAGATCACCTAGGCAGGAAGATGCGTCAAGCACAGTTGTTTCGTTGCCTGCTTTCCATGCTCCAGAGGATTTCTCCCCAAGCGAGGCGGATGTCATCGCTTTGCTTAAGCTAGCGGTAACGCGGCTTGACAGCTTAACTGACGAGTACGTCTTGCGGAAGAAGACAGCTCCAGTTGCGTTCGTTGAATTGATTGAAAAGCATACGAAGGCATTTGAGATGTTCGCTAACCAAATGAAACCAGTTCCCGCCTTTAAATAACGGCATCGCTTGAAATTCGTCCGATAAGCATCTTAGGCAAGCAACGCATCAAGACCGACCCTGCCGATGTACCGCCTAGCGCCCGCGCCAACTCACCCCACCCCACTTCCTCACCGCTAAGCCTACGACTCCGGACCGCCCACGATGCGGGCGATGCGCGATTGTATGAAGCTCCGCAGCATCCGGTTCATCCTCGGCTGATACCCCGGCCCTATGAACCGGTAGAGCTGGACTAGGTCGGCGTCACCTTGGTTCGTTCCGTGTCCCCGTGGCGGTCCTGCCAGATGTCGTTCCATTCGCGGGGATGTTTGGCGTGCTTCCGGCTGTTCGCTAGTGCTCCCCCCTCACTCCCGCCCATGCCACTGGTGCCTCAGGCGCACGCGTTCGTTCTCCGGGTCGTCCACGTACCACGCCACTTCCGGGCCGTTGATGATCTTGGCGAGTCTTGCATGCATGAAGCTTCGGAGCACCGTGTTCATGCGCGGTTGGTAGCCGGGGCCCATGGATTTGAAGAAGCGGACGACGTCGGCGTCGAGGGTCAGCGTCACCTTCGTCCGTTTCGTGTCCCCGTCGCGGCCCTGCCAGATGTCGTTCCATTCGCGCGGGATCGTTTCGTTCAGGTTGAAGCTGTCGATGAGGTCGGCCTCCACCGATTGGAGCCCCTCGACGCTGCGCATCCACGCGACGCGTTCCTTGACGGTCATGTCGCGGGGATGCTTGGCGTATTTCCGGCTGATCGGGCGATCTTCGAGCATGGGTGTCTCCGGCCTGGTTTCGGGGCTTTATTCGGGCTGGTCTCCGGGTGGGGTCTGTGCGGTTCATCGTCACTCTGGGCGCAAAGTGTTAACGGGGGCTAAGACGCGCGTGCGTATGGCTGGTTTCTGGCCCCGTTCTGGCCGCCTTCTGGGTGGCCGCCTCAGGCGGTCTGAGCCGCGTTAACGGGCCGTCCTGCCCCATTCTCGCCACATTCTCCCTGCATCCCCTCAGGCACAGGCAACACCCCCGAGAAGGCTCCAGAAATGGCCCCGGTGACAGTGCAGGCGCCCGCGTTTGAGGCGGATCCGGTGGAGGCGTTTTGGGCGCCCGGGCGCGACGTGGGGCTTTCTCTCCTGAGCGATCCGGGCGCGGCCTGGACCTCTGTCAAAGGCGGGACGATCCGGGCCGTGGGGCTGTCTGATCACGCCGAAATCAACCAGCGCTGGTTTGATGAAAGGCTCCGCGTGGCGGAGCGGTTCATGGCCTCGTCTGTCGTGGAATTTGCCACCGCTCCGGCCCTCGCAACGGATGTCTCCATCCGGCAGAACACCTTGGCGGTGAACGGAAAATGGCTGCTCGCTGGCCCTGCCGGTGACCGCATGATCGCCCATTGCCAGCATGCGTGGCGCAAGGCGGACAAGCGGCCGTTCTGGGGCAAGCGGCTCCGGGCGCATCTCGAAGACGCACCCTCCGGGATGCCGCAGGTCACGGGCGAGGATGTGCGCGACGTGCCCTTCGTGATTGAAGCCAAAAACCTCAAGAATTACTACCATTTCACGAAAGAGGTGCTGGCAGCGCTGACCGCGCTTGATGCGGTGCCGGGCCACCGGGCCTCCATTAAGATCGTCTACCAGAAGCACCCGCCCGCTCCGTTTGTTCCGCGGTTCATAGAGGCGCTCTTTCCAGAGCTCGCTGCGCGGGTGGAATACGTGGAGGCGCCGCAGAGCTTCCCGAAGGCGATCCTCTGCTGGTACGGCGATTACGCGGAGTTACAGGGGCCGAGGAGCGGACACTGGGGCGCGCGACATGCCTTTGAGACAACGCCGACGGGGGCTGGTATCTCCATGATCCTGCGCCATTGCGGCTACGCGCGCGCGCTGCGGCTCCTGCGGGAACGGGCCTTCCGCGCTATCGAGGGTCAGGACTTCAGCCACCTGCCGCGCAGGTTCTGGGTGACGCGGATAGGCGGTCACGACCGGGCTCCGAGGATGGAAGCTGCGATTATCGCCGCCTTTGCGGAGCGCGGATTTCAAACCCTTGCTTTTGAGGAACTTTCCCCGCTCGAACAGATCGCCGCCATGGCGCGGGCTCAGGCCATGGCGTCCTACCACGGGGCGGGCTTCACCAACATGATGTATGCAGCGCGGGCGGCGAAAGTCATCGAACTCGGCACGCTTCAGACAGGGATCCAGCGGGTCGGGGACTTCAGCGCCTTCGCCCACGTCTCCGGCTGCGACTACACCCATGCGGCAGCAGATTTCGACCATACCGGCCCGGAGGTCATCCCGCCACTACGGGGCAATGGGCTCTATCCCGTGCGGATTTCTGACGCGGGGATTGCACGGCTCATGAGCCATGTGGACGGCCTGCTCGGCCCTGTTGCCAAGGATTGACGCTGCCCCCGCAAAGGCGTCTAACGCGTGAAACGAGGGGCCCAGCATGTACCAGCCAGCAATCACTGGATCGGGTGTTTTCACACCTGAAAACGTCATTACAAACGATGAGCTCGTGGCCGCGTTCAATGCTTACGCCGACCTCCAGAACGCGCGCAATGCGGATGCAATCGCTGCAGGTGAAACGGCTCCGGTGCCTCACTCGTCGGCAGAGTTCATCCTGGCCGCGAGCGGGATCAAGAACCGCTACGTGCTTGATAAAGAGGGCATCCTTGACCCCGAGGTGATGCACCCGCGCCTTGAACCGCGTGACGACGATGCTCCCTCCCAAATGGCGGAGATCGGGGTGGATGCGGCTCGCAAGGCCCTCTCCGCTGCAGGCGTCGACGCGGGAGCGATCGATTGCACGCTTTGCGCCGCGTCGAACCATGAACGCGCATACCCGGCCATCGCCGTGGAGATACAGGACCTGCTGGGCGCGGGCGGCTTTGCCTATGACATGAATGTTGCTTGCTCGTCCGCCACGTTCGGCCTCCAGACAGCCGCTGACATGATCCGGACGGGCAGCGTCCGCAAGGCGCTCGTGATCTGTCCGGAGATCTGTTCGGCCCACCTGGAATGGCGTGACCGCGACTGCCATTTCATCTTCGGGGACGTGGCGACGGCGCTGGTGCTTGCACGGGCCGAGGATAGCAGCACGCCAAAATTCCTTGTGAACTCCACGCGGTGCGCCACGCAGTTTTCCAACAATATCCGCAACAACAACGGGTATCTCCGACGCGCCCACGGGCAAATGGAGGACCGCCGCGATATGCAGTTCATGCAGAACGGTCGGAAAGTGTTCAAAGAGGTCCTGCCCCTCGTGTCGCGCCACATCGCTGACCATCTGGCCGAAGAAGGCGTCGCCAATGCCGACCTCAAGCGGCTCTGGCTCCACCAGGCAAACAAGAGCATGAACGACTACATCGGCAAAAAAGTCCTCGGGCGCGACCCGGCACCGGGCGAGCAACCGAACATTCTGCAGGATTACGCCAACACCTCATCTGCGGGGTCCGTCATCGCCTTTGCCCAGCATTCCGACGACTTACGTCCGGGCGACAAAGGGCTCATCTGCTCGTTCGGTGCGGGATATTCCGTGGGCTCGGCCATTCTTGAGCGCGCCTGATTAAGGCCTGCATCCAGGCCTACGAGGGACACGAGGGGCCAGCCCCTCGAGCTCCCCGAAGTACGGCGCACAAAGAAAACTAAAGAGCACTCCCCGTGGCCTTCTTTGTGCTCTGTACTTCCGCCGGAGGCATCCGGTCTTGCCCCCGCCTCGCCTGTAGCAGCGGGGCGAAGCAAGGGGGAGGCGGCGGGCCCGCGCCGGGCCAGCGGCGCTAACTGCTCACGCGCTTATGGACGTCTTCGAGCGTTTCCACGCGCTCGGAGTATCGGTCATTGAGCATGGCGGCGCGTCCACGCGTTAGCACCGTAAAGCGCGCAAGCTCTTCCATCACGTCCACGATCCGGTTGTAATAGCTCGACGGTCGCATGCGGTCGCCTCCCTCGAGGGTGAACTCCTTCCACGCCATGGCAACTGAGCTTTGGTTCGGGATCGTCACCATGCGCATCCAGCGCCCAAGAATGCGCAACTGGTTGACCGTATTGAAGCTCTGCGAGCCGCCGGACACCTGGCAAAGCGCCAGCGTCTTTCCCTGGGTTGGTCGGATCCCTCCGATGGCCGAGAGCGGGATCCAGTCGATCTGCGCTTTCATGATCCCCGTCATCGCCCCGTGCCGTTCAGGCGAGGACCAGACCATCCCCTCGCTCCAAAGCGCGAGGTCGCGAAGCTCCGCCACCTTTGGGTGCGTGGCGTCCACACCGTCGTCAGGCAGCGGCAGACCGGATGGGTCAAACATCCTCGTCTCACAGCCGAGGGCGCGGAGCACACGCGCGCCTTCTTCCGCCACTTTGCGGGAATAGCTCTGCGGCCTGAGCGAGCCGTAGAGAAGTAAGATGCGGGGCGGGTGGCGGTCATCGTCTGGGGCCGCCAATGCGTCCCAATCCAGCGGATGCAGCGCGCCCGGCGCGATGTTCGGCAGATCGGAGAGGTCCATGGCCCTAGCCGGACTCCTCCTCGAGGTGGAGCTTCATCTCCAGCAGCACCTGTTGAAGTGCCGAGGTCTCGCGCAACAGCCGCTTCGCCTCGTTAATGGTGATCACGCCGTCCTCGATGGATTGGTGGTATTCGCTCATCAGCATCGCGAAGCGCTGCGACAGCGCGACCACGTCGGCGTTCACACCGCCCGAACTGTCGGAATTCCGACGCTCCCGGTCGTAGCTCACGGTGATCCCGTAGAGCTCTGCCAGTGCGCTCGTGACATGGGGGAAGTCGGCGGCGTCCTCAAGCTGAGCCACGGTGTCGACAGGCATGAAGCGGTCGGAATGCTCCTCGGTGTCGGCGTAGTACCGGCCCAGCGTTGCCTTCGATTTACCCGTGACTTCACAGGCTCTTTCGATGCCCACCGCTTTGACGAGCGCCTCGGTATGCTTCTTCAGATAACTTCCTTTGCCAGCCATGGCTGCTCCCGATCTACGACTACGCTACACCCCGCGCCCCCTTAATCACAATGGCGGGGAAAGCGCCAAGGCTTTTCCCATGCCTCTGCCGATGTTGACTCGTCATCATTAGCCCAGCCCCGTGAGGGGTGTGTGTATGTACCGGTATCCCCATGCCGGGTTTGGTAGGCTCGTTGCATCTCGTCTCCGAGGTGGGATCGGACCTCAGGTTACCCTGGGGAGAGGTGCAACGGGCTTGCGGTGGGTCCCTGTCAGGGCCATCGGTATGCGGCTTCGACCATCCCCCGGGCCTTTGCGCCCACGGAAGTCCCGTGCCTCACCGCAAGCCCGACCTGCCGTGTGTGTTCAGACGGGTCGGAAGAGTGAAGCGACCAAGACCAGTATGCGAGTTTTTGTGGTGTGGCAGTCGCGCAGGCACCGGCGGTACGGAGCCAGCAGTGACAGCAAGGTCGCGCCGCCCCGTTGGCGCCCGCGGAAGACGGGACCGGCGGGGCGGTTTTTCCTTTCACCCGTGGCTTGGTCAAAACCCTCGCTTGAACCCTCCGTCGGCTCTTGGCACGAGGGGCAATGGCCAAGCTCTACTTTCATTACTCCACCATGAATGCCGGGAAATCGACGCTGCTGCTGCAGGCGTCGCACAACTACCTGGAACGTGGCATGGCCACCTACCTTCTCACGGCGAGCTTTGATGAGCGCGCCGGAAAGGGCCAGATCGGCAGCCGGATAGGCATCAGGGCTGACGCCGATACCTACGTCGCCGGGGATGACCTGTTTGAGAAAGTCGCCCACCGCCTTTCAGCTGGCCCGTGTCACTGCATTTTCGTGGACGAGGCGCAGTGGCTGTCGCGCGAACAAGTGTGGCAGCTTGCGCGCGCTGTAGACGACCTCGGCGTCCCGATCATGTGCTATGGCCTGCGCGTCGATTTTCGGGGCGAGCTTTTCCCGGGCTCCGCCGCCCTCCTCGCCCTCGCTGACGAGATGCGCGAAGTCCGGACGATCTGTCACTGCGGAAAGAAGGCCACGATGGTCGTGCGTCTGGGGGAAGACGGCGAGGTTCTCCATGACGGACCGCAGGTGCAGGTGGGCGGGAATGAGACATATGTCTCGCTGTGCCGACGCCATTTCAGTGCGGCCATGGACAGCACGGACAAAGCCAGCGTGCGCGCCGCCGTCTACGGGGACGGCTAAGGAAGCCTAGTACATGCGACCGCCCAGGGGCACGTCGAGGTCGGGCTTCAGAAGCACAACCTCCCCGGTGTCGTCCGGAACGCCGAGGACGAGGATCTCGGACATGAATTTGCCAATCTGGCGGGGCGGGAAATTCACCACGGCGATCACACGCCTCCCCACCACGCTTTCGGGAGTGTAGTGCTTTGTGATCTGAGCGGAGCTTTTTCTGACACCCAACTCCTCCCCGAAGTCGACCCACAGCTTGATCGCGGGCTTGCGCGCCTCTGGGTACGGTTGGGCATCGACGACCTGTCCGACCCGAATGTCGACCTTTAAAAAGTCGTCAAAACTGATCTCGTCACTCACGGGACAGCTCCTTTGAGCGTTCCGTGGCGGCGCGCACAGTACGGCGGATGAGCGTCGGAAGTCCGTCCATCAGCACTTCCAGCCCCGCCTGCGTCGTACCGTTGGGCGAAGTCACGTTGATGCGCAGCTGTTCGGGCGTCTCGTCTCCCAGGGCGAGCTGCCCGGCCCCCGCCACCGTGGCCCGGGCAAGCTCCATCGCCATCTCCGGCGGCAGGCCCTGCGCCTGTCCTGCGGCAGACATGCATTCAATGAGGTGAAAGACGTACGCCGGGCCGGAGCCCGAGAGCCCCGTCACCGCATCCATCTGCCCTTCATGGGCCAGACGCACCGTTCGACCGATGGCGCTGAGAAGGCCCTCTGCGGTGTCGAGATGCTCCGCAGTGGCCGCGGTTGACCCGACAATCGCCGTGATCCCCTGCCCGATGGCCGCCGGGGTGTTCGGCATGGCGCGGATCACAGGGGTCTCACTGCCAAGCATGTCCGCATAAGTCGCAAGCGACGTGCCTGCCGCCACGGTGATGAAAAGGGTGTCGCCCCCGCCGTAGTCACGCAGGGCAGGAAGCGCCTCCGCCATCATCTGCGGTTTGACGGCCACC
>JBCCPQ010000122.1:0-8438 GCA_039024825.1 Pseudomonadota bacterium | reverse complement strand
GGTCAAAGCATGGGAGATTGTCATGGTGCCCTCCTGGATGCACCGAATCTAACCCACCTTTTGACCCACCGTAAAGGCTGAGAAAGGGTGGTTTGCATGAGGAGGCATGTTCAAGTGATGATGAACTTACTTCAAGAAAATCAACAGCTAAGTCGAAAAGCGCGATACATTGGAAAGGGATAATGGTGCCCAGAAGAGGACTCGAACCTCCACGTCCATACGGACACCAGCACCTGAAGCTGGCGCGTCTACCAATTCCGCCATCTGGGCACGGTTGGTGAGCGCGGGATGTACGCGCGCGGCCTTCCACTGTCAACGCGCCTTGAATAGCCTGCGGCTCACGCTGAACTCATTTCTGAACCATCGGGGAGGGGTTGCGGCGTGCCGTGGCTGGCCTAGCTCGCCCAGCAGGCAAAGGAGACAGCAATGGCGCAGCGCATGGTGATTTTCGGCGGCACTGGTTTTGTGGGCCGCTACGTTGCCCGGGCCGCACTTGGTGCGGGTTGGGACGCGCGCGTGGCCTCCCGCTCTGGGTCACCCATCGAGGGGGCCGAGGGTATCGCTTGCAACATCACAAGCGACGCCGATGTCGCAAAGGCCATGGCCGACTGCCATGCGGCAGTAAACTGCGTCGGCATCCTGGCGCCCCGCGGGCAAAACACCTTTGAGAATCTGCAGGCCCAAGGGGCCGAGAGGATAGCGCGCATCGCGGCCGAGCTCAGCCTAGCAAACATGGTGCATATCTCCGCTATCGGTGCGGATCCGTCCTCACCCAGCGTCTACCAACGCACCAAAGCGGCCGGCGAAGCGGGTGTGCTACGCCACATGCGAAACGCGCTTATCCTAAGACCTTCTATCGTCTTTGGCCCGGAAGACAGTTTTTTCAACCGCTTCGCAGACATGTCGAAGCTGTCCCCTTTCGTCCCTGTCGTCGGTGCCAGCACGCGGTTCCAGCCGGTCTATGTAGGTGATGTAGCTGCAGCCGTGATTGCGGGTCTGGATCAGGGTAAGTCTGGTATTCACGAACTCGGTGGCCCCGAGGTGGAGACGTTTAGCGCGCTTATGGAAAGGATGTTGGGGGTGCTTGGCCGCAAACGGCTCGTCCTCCCCCTTCCAAGCTCCGTGGGAATGCTCATGGGCACCTCTTTCGAAATCCTCGCCAAGGTCACGGGGATCGAGCCTCAGATCACACGTGATCAGGTCAAGAACCTCGGGGCCGATAACGTGGTGTCCACAGAATATCCTGGCCTTGCCGAGCTAGGCGTCATGCCCACGCCCATGGCGGAGATCCTGCCCAGCTACCTCAAGTGAGAGCGCCGGAATAGACGAGCGCCAGGAGCACGATCCCGAGTGCAACGCGGTAGATCACATAGGGCGTGAAGCTCACCGTCCGCAAAAGCCGCATCATGAGCGCAAGCGCAGCTAGCGCGGCAAGAAAGCTCAACCCCACAACGATACTTACATCTCGCCACGGAATGGTTCCATCCACGGCATCCGCGAGAAGCAGCACTGCCGAGGCAATGATCGTTGGAATCGACATGAGCATGGCGATGCGGGTGCCGTCCTCACGTTTATAGCCAAGCGCCAGCGCGCCGGTGATCGTAATCCCTGAACGGGACGTGCCTGGAATTAATGCCAAAGCTTGCCAGAGACCCAGCTTCACTGAATCAGCAAGGCTTAGCTGCGCCTGCGCCTTTGTTTGCTTCGCGGTGCGGTCTGCATAAAAGAGAACGCCCGCAAAGATGAGGGTAGACCAAGCAATAACCTCAACACTGCGCAGCGCGTCGGCGATCCCAAACACTTTGAACACCAAGCCCAACGCCATCACCGGAACCGTTGCGATGATCAGGCAAAGCGCGAGCCATGCGCCCTGTGTATCCACTTTGCCTCGCAAAAGTCGTCCTAGCCCGAAAAGAGCAGCACGCACATCTCTCCAGAAGTACAGAATAACAGCCGCGAGCGTGCCTACATGAGCTGCAACGTCAATGACGAGGCCCTGATCTTCGAGCCCAGTCAAAAGCGGAAGAAGGACAA
Organism: Pseudomonadota bacterium; assembly: GCA_039024825.1. Lineage (GTDB taxonomy): Bacteria > Pseudomonadota > Alphaproteobacteria > Rhodobacterales > Rhodobacteraceae > Shimia_B. The sequence continues at coordinate 6,404 of JBCCPQ010000122.1, read as the reverse complement.
GGTGCCCCGATGAGGAGACCGGCAGAAACTCTGTAATGCCCTGGATTAAGGCAACGAGGATAAGGTGAAAGAGCGGCATTCCTGACCCCGTTAATTCCGCGCGTTGATAGCCGAGGCCACCTGCCGCAGTATAGCCTAAAACGCGGTGCAGTATGCTCCGATCAATAGGAGGCAGGGCATGAGACTATGGGCAAGCATTCTAGCGGTCGCGTTGGCGGGAACGGCGTTCGCGCAAGACAGCCCGCGGGCCCAGTTTGAACTTCCCCAAGGCTGCGAGGCCTTCGTGACTGTGCAGTACAAGCTTTGCACGGTCACTCACTACTACACCTGTGAGGGTGACGCAGATGGAATCCAGCATCGCGTCGACATAGACGACGAAGGCCCTTTTTTTGTCAGCACCGTAGACAGTGAAACTCAATGGGTGGCGAGCAATGATTTACGTCAGGGTGTAATCGACCGTCTCGACCCGGACCCATTGGACCCAGCCAGTTTTACGGAACTGACCCGGACAAACCGGGACGATTTCGATTTCACGACCACCTCGGAGTTTGGGGAAACAATCCGTTACCAAGGTCGGGACCTTCTGACCGGCGAGACAGTTGTAATCGACGACGTGCCGCTGCTGCGAACGGACACGTTTGCACGCGCCACGCGTGCTGATGGATCCATGGCCTGGGAAAGTCGTGGCAACGAGTACATTCACCTTGATTGGAGGCTCTTTCTCGCGGGACAGTCAGTGACGCGCACGCCAGAGACTAGCTTTCAGACCGATGATGCCCCTGTAGAGTTCCATTTTCCAGGCGAAGAGGGCTTTTTGGACCCCGAACCGAAATTCAACTGCAATGCGCTACTTCTCTAAGGGCGTAGGCACTGTAGGGACACAAACAGACCAACAAAAAAGGATCGCGCCGAGAACGGTGCGACGTGCTCAAGGCAGATGGCGCGCAAGGCAAAACGTACCAAAGTAAAAGAGCGGCTCCCGTTCTGGCGACAGCTCAGGCGCCGTATCAGCCGCTATCTCCTTCTAGCGGTCGCGTTCATTCTACTCGTGATCGCAGCGGGCTCGTTCATTAACCCGCCCACCTGGCCATACCGCGTAGAAGAAGCGCGCCGCTTGGGTGGCGTCGACTACTCTTGGGCCTCAATGGAAGAAATCGCCCCGATTATGGCGCGCGCCGCCGTAGCTGCGGAAGATGCTAACTTCTGCTTGCACTGGGGCCTCGACACAACTGCCATTCGCGACGCGCTGGAAGAAGGCGCTTTGCGTGGGGGCTCTACGATTTCACAACAGACCGTGAAGAACGTGTATCTTTGGCATGGACGATCATACACGCGAAAAGCGCTCGAAGCGCTCATTACACCGTATATGGAGCTCACTTGGTCGAAACGGCGCATCCTTGAGGTGTATCTGAACATCGCCGAGTTCGATGAAGGTGTTTTCGGAATCGAGGCCGCATCACGGCACTACTTTAACGTGACACCCGCAGAGTTGTCCCGCACGCAAGCCGCGCGCCTCGCTGCAATCCTGCCGGACCCAAAGGGTCGGTCTGCCGCCCAGCCGTCCGATTTCGTACGAAATCGCGCCCGGCAAATTCTGGCCGGGGCGGACACGATTGCCGCCGACGGACGCGCCGCTTGCTTCGAGGAAACTTGAATTGCATCAGGCCGTCAGGCATGGACAAGCGCAACTCCGCAGCAGGCCGCCCCATCAATGAACACGCTTTACCACGCGCCGCTTTCTCCATTCTGCCGCAAGGTGCGGCTGTCGCTCGCTGAAAAGCGGGTAGAAGTGGAGTTGGTGGAAGAACGCTATTGGGAGCAATCACCCGAATTCATGCGCCGCAATCCAGCGGGAAAGGTCCCCGTCCTCAAAATCGACGGCAAAGTGATGTCCGAAAGCGCCGCCATTTGCGAGTATCTGGAGGAAGCCTATCCAGCTCCGGCCCTTTTGCCGCAGTCCCGTGACGCCCGTTTCGAAGTGCGTCGCCTCGTGGCCTGGTTCGACGACAAGTTCCACCACGAGGTCACCGCGCGCCTGCTCTATGAGCGGGTCAACAAGAAGCTTATGGGACAAGGATACCCAGACAGCTCACATATTAAGGCTGGCGCGAAATCAATAAAATACCATCTCGACTATATGACTTGGCTTCTTGATCACCGTCGATGGCTCGCGGGCGACGTCATGTCGCTTGCTGATTTCGCGGCTGCGGCCCATCTGTCGTCGCTCGACTATATCTCTGACGTTGACTGGAACCGCTCTGAGACCGTCAAAGACTGGTACGCCAAGATCAAGTCTCGCCCGGCCTTCCGCTCCATCCTTGCCGATGTGGTGCCCGGCTTCCCACCGCCGCGCCATTACGCTGACCTTGACTTTTGACCTGCCAGATATCCGCAACCGCCTCATTACCGAGGCGGAGGAGGTGGGCTTTACCGCATGCCGCATCACCCACCCGGATGCGATCCCGCAAGTGCCGGAGCGTCTCGACACATTTCTGAAAGAGGGTCGCCAGGGCGATATGGCGTGGATGAAGGACCGAGCCCACTGGCGAGCCGATCCGCGCGCCCTTTGGCCAGAGTGCCGGTCGATTGTGATGCTCGCTGAAGCCTATCCTGCTGATGACGCCTTGGCCGGGCTCGAAGAGCCAGAGACAGGGAACATCAGCGTTTACTCACGCGGCAAGGACTACCACGATGTCGTCAAAAAGCGTCTAAAGCGGCTCGCCCGCTGGATGGTGGCCGAGATGGGCTGTGAAGTGAAGGTCTTCGTGGATACGGCCCCCGTCGCTGAAAAGCCTCTGGCGGAGGCTGCTGGCCTTGGTTGGCAAGGAAAGCACACGAACCTCGTGGGCCGAGAGCTCGGAAATTGGTTCTTCATCGGATCAATTTTCACAACGGCAGACCTCGCGCCCGATCCCGCCGAAAAAGACCATTGCGGAAGCTGTACGCGCTGCCTCGATGCGTGCCCTACGGACGCCTTTCCGGCACCTTATCAGCTCGACGCGCGGCGCTGCATCTCCTACCTCACCATCGAGCACAAAGGCCCCGTGGACGAGGACCTTCGCCCAAAGCTTGGCAATCGCATCTACGGCTGCGATGACTGCTTGGCCGTTTGTCCTTGGAATAAATTCGCCGCCGACGCGCAGGAAATCCGGTATGCTGCCCGGGAAGGCACACAGTTCCCGGACCTAGCAGACCTAGCCTCCCTTGATGACGCCGCCTTTCGTAGGCGCTTTGCTGGCTCTCCCATCAAGCGCATTGGACGTGGCAGGTTCGTTCGCAATGTCCTCTATGCCATCGGAAACAGTGGCTCTGCTCGTCTAAAACCCTCTGCTGAGCGACACCTGACTGACCCGGATCCGGTGGTCGCCGACGCGGCCCGATGGGCTGTCGCACGCCTTACCAGTAAGACGCGGGCGCCAAACCTTCAGTGACCTCCCGAATGCGCCGGCGCGTGGCATCGGTCACATCCTCCGGCAAGGAATTTGGCGCAAAGAAACCAGCGGCAACGACTTCCAACTTCGCACTGCGCTCGTCCGGTTTGGCTGTGCCTCTGGAGACGTACATCACTACGTGATTGCGGTTTTCGAACTCGCGATTGAGGTAAACGTGAAATAGCTTCGGCGTGCCTGTCTCCTGAACGCCCCCCTCTTCCCGGCCCTCGCGCAGCGCTGCCTCTATACATGTTTCTCCGGGTTCCACACCACCCCCCGGCAAGACAAAGCCGGGTGCGTAGCTTGTTTTGATAAGGAGCACTTCGCCCTCCGCATTCATTAGGAAGAGCTTCACGCCAAGGAAGACAGGCGGCCTTAGTCGTGACGAAATTCCCACGGCGATTTTTCCCACCAATTGATGCAGGCGCGCAATCATTCTGCTCTCACCGCAGCAGTGAAATAAGCGGATTTCATCCACTCTGGGCAACTAGCTGCCGCATCCGATTTACCAGGCTTGCAAGACCACGAGCACAAACAGGCACCTCCGCTAAAATCGGGATAAAGTTCTTGGAAACAGCGAGTTAGAGACATGCAAAACCTCGCCGATCCGCGATCGCGACAAGCAGCAACTTGCCCACACGTCCCAAGATTGCGACGCAGCAGATCAAGATCTAAGACCTGTGCCGCCTCGCCGCAGCCTCCAACATGTCCAAGAGATCGTTCTTGCCTCAAAATCGGCTTAATTCCTTCTTAATTGTGACGCTGTACGCAGCGCGACGGAGCCATGGTAGACTACACGATATACGTCCTCGATGAGAACGACCTGACCACATCGTCTCCAACCGGGCTAGACGGGGTGACCCAGGGCGATGGTAGCCATATGAATGGCGAAACCCTCACGATCAATTCTCCCAACTGGACCCCCATCACGATCCGTGACAACGACCTCAATTTCTCCGACAACGATAGCTCGCAGCGGCTGGACGGCGCACAGGAGATCAATGGAACAACCTACTCCGATGGGACCCGGCTTGAGGCGGAATTCTCTTTTGAAGCCACTTATGAGGGGCAAACATGGACGCTGATCGCGTTCAATGTGAACAATTCCAACCCGGCTTACGGAACGATTGAAGGTATTGCCGTGATCGGCGGCCCAGGCGGCTTTCCTCCGCCGGGCGTCACACTGCAGCTCGACAATGGAACAGAGTTTCCCAGCTTCGCGGCGGCGGATTACGCAACGCCGATCTGCTTTGATGCTGGCAGCCCAATCCGCACGCCAACGGGCTACCGCCCGGTGGAGGCTTTGCATGTCGGCGATCACGTACTAACCGAAGATCACGGGGCACAGCCCATCGTCTGGGCGGGCTCGCGCCGTGCCTTTGGCGTCAGCGCATTCGCCCCGGTTGAGATCCGCGCTGGCTCGCTTTCCAACGACCGCACCATTCGCGTATCACAACAGCATCGGATCCTTCTAAACGGGCCGGAGGCAGAGCTTCTCTTTGGTGAGCCTGAGGTCCTTGTCCCGGCCCGTGCGCTCGTCGGGCGCCCGGGGGTAAACATCGTTTCAGGTGTGAAGGTCCACTACCACCACATCCTTCTGCCGAACCACGCAATTGTGGACTGCGCGGGTATGGCTACGGAGACATTCCTCCCCTCTGCCTACGGCCTGTCGCAAGTTTCTGAGGCAGCGCGTCGCGAGCTCAGCACTCTTTTACCCACGCTCCCTGCCTACACTCCCGCCCGCCCGATCTTGCGGACGTATGAAGCCTCGCTCCTTGCCGCCTAGCGTTGCCATGGGCCGAAACCAAAGCTCATGTAATCACGCTGGTAGACGTCGCGAACTGCGGCTTCGATTTCTTCGTCGTAGACATCTTCTAATGCCACTTCAAAGACCGCTGGATCGGGCAAGGCTGGACATGGTGCCCCTACAAGCTCACACAAAATAGAAAGTTCGGCCTCGAGATTGCTCTCCCGCACAACCATGTCAGGCTGCGCAAAATCGGCAAATCCAGACAGGATAGAGCTTTGGCTTGCCCAGGCCGCATCAACGCGAACGGCAGTTTGCCCACCGAGGTTCGCTTTGAGAAAGCCAAGAAAGCCGAGAAATGCTGCGCGTTGGGCCTCAGCGGTCCAGTCTTCTCCCGGGCCGTCTTCTGCTAGCGGTACGTTAAAGACCTTCATAAGTGTCTCGCGGATCTCCAGATACGCGCCCTTCCCCGTACCGAGAATATGCCGCTCAAACGCGGCATAGGCACGGGGCACCGGGTGACGAACCACTGTGAAACTGCGATGGCCCTTTCGGCTTCGTTTCCACTGTCGAAGTGTCTTCTGAGTGAAGTTGGCCTCTGGCGCGCCGCCAAACATGTGAAGCCACTCCCTGATCTGCGCGTCTGGCCCGGACCGTATCGGCATGTAAAGCAGCGGCGCGTCTTGCGCGGCAACGTAGGTCGGGATCACAGCTCCCCGACGTGGCTCAAAATTTGGGGTGCGCGTGAGGTCAAATCGGTCGAGTGCCGCCAGAGATGCCTCCATTGCGTCGTAGTTTGCTACCTTGTCTGACATCGGCGCCGGGTTCTGCTTCTTTAGGGTCTTCGACAGTGCCTCAAGCTGTGTTTCTGACCCTAGATACCGCGCGAGACCGTTCATGACCTCGATGTCCTGAATGTCCTCGTAGGCTACATAGAACGCCGTCTGCCCTGATTTCTGAAGGGCATTTAGAAGCGTAAGCTGGAACGCCTGCAGATTGCCGAGGTGCGCTTCGAACTCCTCGCGATCGAACTCGATCTGACTAGCCTTGTGGTGAGTGGCGTTGGTGAGCTTCCATTGGCCCGTCGCTTGGGCGATCTTCCAGCTCACATAGCTTTCAACAGGGTTGCGGGTCAGAATTACCTTCGCGCAACGCGGGTCTTCAACGATGTGCTCAAGAATCGCGGCGTGGTGATCGTGAAAGAAGCGAAACCCCTGCACGCCCTT
>JBCCPQ010000121.1:0-8439 GCA_039024825.1 Pseudomonadota bacterium | reverse complement strand
CACCCCCGCCCTCCGACCCGCTGGAAGCGTAGTCGGACCGGTACTAAGTTGGTGGTTGAGTTCTGTTCTGAACGGAGTGTGCCGCGTCCGCGTCGTTAGCGAGCGCCATAGATTTCCACGGACTTGTTTTGGAGGGGTGAGAGATTGGACACGACCCGTACGGGGCTCGTTACGGCTGCTTCCTTCCGGACCTGACCGGGTTGGCGAGGCGCACGCCCGCACCAACCTCTCACGGCGGGAGATAATTCCTGCGGCTTCGGGGCGCAAGGTGCTTGCTGCGTCCGCTCTGTCATGCGACGCCCACGCCATGCGGAATGCGGAAGAAGTTACATTTGGGGGGTCATCCCTCGACAGGGCGGCAGAGCTACGCGGGCAAGAAAAGCTGCCGGACGGACTTTGCATCTTGCTTTGGCGCGGCAAGCCGGCCGTGACAGAGGACGGCGCACTTGCAAAGGTGCCGCGCGGCCATCCGATTACAGATCATTGCCCACCGGCGATCCTTCTTGGGCGCGACGAAGACGGCGCCATAATTGAGGCGCTGGACGTGAGTGCATGGGAGCCTGATGGCCTTGATGCGTCAGCTCTCACTGGCTTCATGGATCCGACGCTCCAACGGCATCCGTCGCTGCCGGGCGCCGCCTTTGCCGAGCTGCGCGGAATGATGACGCGGTTGAGCCCCCGCGATGCCGAGCTCGCCGCCACGGCCCGGGCCCTTTTCGAGTGGCACCGCACGCATGGCTACTGCGCGCGGTGTGGCGCGAAATCCGAAGTTGCCATGCGCGGTTGGCAGACAAACTGCCCTTCTTGTGGACGTCACCATTTCCCCCGCACCGACCCGGTGGTGATCATGCTGATACTGCGTGGAAACTCCGTCCTGCTGGGGCGGTCTCCGGGGTGGCCTGAGCGGATGTATTCGCTCCTCGCGGGCTTTGTGGAGCCGGGGGAGACACTGGAGGCCGCGGTCCGCCGGGAAGTGCTGGAGGAAACGCAAGTGCGTGTCGGGCGTGTGGGCTATCTCGCTTCGCAACCCTGGCCGTTTCCTGCATCACTGATGTTTGGATGCATCGGCGAAGCTCTCAGTGAAGAGATCACAGTGGACCCGGTTGAGGTCGAGGATGCTCGCTGGGCGACACGCGAAGAGGTTGTGGAGGCCATGGCAGGTCGCCATCCAGAGATCGGAGCTGCTCGAAAAGGCGCAATTGCCCACTTTCTTTTGTCGCGCTGGGTAGCGGATCGGCTCGATTAGGCGTATTTCGTTAATCAAGGTTGCATAGAACGACCTCAGACCGAGCAGACCCTGTGTAAGAGGCACGTCATGAAGTTATCGACGCGCGAAGACATCGCCGTCCCCATTGCGGAAGTGTTTTCCCGCGTGACGGATTTTGAGGAGTTCGAGCGCCGCGCGATGCGGCGGGGCGCTGAAATCAGTCGGACTGACCCCGTAACTGGACCAGGGCAAGGCTCTCAATGGGAAGCAACGTTCATGTTCCGCGGACGCGAGCGGCGTGTTCAGGCGCAGATGGATGAGCTCCAAAGCCCGGAAAAGCTGTCGATAGGCTCTAAGAGCAGCGGTCTCGACGGGTCGTTTGACGTGCAGCTCGTGGCGTTATCGCCTTCTAGGACCCGCATGATTGTTGGCTTGGAGCTGCGCCCACAGAACCTGTCGGCGCGTTTGCTGGTGCAATCGCTCAAGTTGGCCAAGGCGTCCCTCGCCAAACGGTATGCCGCGACCGTCTCCGACTTTGCCAAGGGCATAGAGGCTGAATACACGCCGACCAACCCAGGTATGACCCTGAGTTAAAGCTATTGGCTCAGCTGTCGCGCCGCGGATCGGCGGGGTAGGTGCCAAGGATCTTCATATAGTGTGTGAAGAAGTCGAGCTCTTCGAACGCCAGTTTTAGGTTTTCATCGCGTGGATGCCCCTCCACATCGGCGTAAAACTGCGTCGCGGTGAACTGCCCATCCACCATGTAGCTTTCAAGTTTTGTCATGTTGATCCCGTTCGTCGCGAAGCCGCCCATGGCTTTGTAAAGCGCGGCAGGAATGTTGCGGACTTGAAAGACGAAGGTCGTGATCATGCGGTCCGAACGACGGGTCATGTCCGCATAGGGCGCCATCAGCAGAAAGCGGGTGGTGTTGTTGGCCTCGTTTTCGATCCGCTCGGCAAGAGGTTCAAGGTCGTAGATGTCTGCGGCAAGGGTAGAGGCTAGCGCGGCCTTGGACATCTCTCCCTGCGCGGCAACATCACGCGCGGCGCGCGCATTGTCGGACGAGATGCGCGGTTCGATGGCGTTGGCCTCCAGAAAGCGGGAGCATTGAGGAAGGATGACGAGGTGGCCGTAAGCCTCTTTCACGTCCGAAAGCTTCGCTCCGGGCACGCCCAGAAGGGCGATCTCCACGCGAACGAATGTCTCGGCAATGATGTGCAGCCCGCTTGCAGGCAAGAGTCGGTGGATATCGGCCACGCGCCCGTAAGTGGAGTTCTCGACGGGGACGACGGCTAGTTCTGCCTCGCCGGAGGAGACCGCCTCGATCACCGCCTCAAACGTCGCGCAGGGAAGGGGCTCATGCCCCGGCCGGACCGTTAAACAGGCTTGATGGCCGTATGCTCCCAGCTCCCCCTGGAAAGCGATTTTCTTGCTCAATTGCGTCATGTATCTGTTCTCGGGATGCCTGCGACAGAATGTGCAGGGCGTTCTGTCGCGCCTCCTACACCTTGCCGCGTCTAAGGCAAAGGCTATAGACCAGCTTCGACATCTGCATACATTGGAATGCCAAATGCTCGATACCATGGTCGCCACCAAAGTCACGGCAGCGCTCTGCGGATCCCTCCTTGTCTTCCTCCTGGGAAGCTGGGCCGCCGAAGAGATTTTTCACATGGGCGGGCATGGGCACGGCAAAGACCACCATCAAGCGTACTCGATTGAGGTGCCAGAATCCGAAGGTCACGGTGGTGAGGAAGAGACGGTGGATATTGCCGCTATCCTTGCCAGTGGGGACGCGGGGCAGGGCGAACGTGTTTTCAACAAGTGCCGTGCTTGTCACCAGCTTGAAGCCGGTGCGAACGGCACGGGGCCGCATCTCTTTGGTCTGGTGAACCGCGAAGTGGGCAGCGTCGACGGGTTCGGCTATTCCGGAGCTCTCAGCGCTGCGGCTGACGTTTGGACTCCAGAGAACCTGTATGCGTTCCTCGAAAACCCGAAGGGCTATGCGCCGGGAACGTCCATGTCCTTCAACGGATTGGCAAAACCCGCGGATAAAGCGAACCTCATCGCTTACCTGCAGGGTATCGGCGGCTAAACACCGGCACTGCCCTCACTTGGTGGTCACAAGACCGCCATCGGCACGTCAGTGCCATTAACAATCGACATCCTGAGATTTACGTTATTTTGTGTCGCGAAGCCCCGTCGTCACGAAAGAGGATGTCCATGCACCGCCCGATCCCGCGCCGCCCAAGAACGCTAGACGCAAAGGCCGCAAATCGCTCTGACAGCGCCTGGAAATGGATGCTGGGAGGCTTTATCGGGCTCGGAATTATTGCTGCCGCTGGGATTGCGAAAGCGGAAATCCACGAAAACGTCACTGTGACCCACGGATACAATTTCTTCGGGGAGTTGGCCTATCCGGACCCTGATTTCCCACATCTGAACTACGTGAATCCGGACGCGCCAAAGGGGGGGGAGATCTCAATCTCCGCGCAAGGGGTCTTTGACAGCTTTAATCCCTACACGCTGCTCGGCAACAACGCGGCTCTATCGAATATTGGCGACGAAGATGTGCTCACAAGCTTCGCTGACGATCCCACTTCCGTTTATTGCTTTCTTTGCTCGACGATGGAGTACCCAGAGGATCTGTCTTGGGTGATCTTCAACCTGCGTCCGGAGGTGACGTTCTCCGAAGGCCGCCCGATGACGGCAGACGACATCAAGTTCGCCTTCGACAGCTTCATGGCGGACGGCCTTCCAAGTTTTCGCAACGCGTTTGGCTCATTTATTGATGAGGTCGAGGTCCTTGGTCCTCACCGTATCAAGTACAATTTCAATGCTGACAGTCCGCCGCGTGACCGCATTGGGCTCGCGGGCATCATTGGGCCGCTTCACCAGGAATGGTATGCTGAGAACGAGCAGACCATTGAAACGACGCGCAATGAGCCGCATCCGGGGACGGGCCCCTACGTCCTCGAAAGCTTCGACACAAGCCGTCAGGTCATCTACGCGCGGAACCCGGATTACTGGGGTAACGACCTTAACATCAATCAGGGCCGCAACAACTTTGACCGGATCCGGGTCGAGTATTTTGGCGACAGCACTGCTGCCTTTGAGGGCTTTAAAGCGGGTACGTACACATTCCGACAGGAAAATACCTCCCGCATCTGGGCGACATCCTACAACTTTCCATCACTTGAGCGGGGCTGGGTTGTGAAAGAGGAGCTCGAGAATGGCTCTCTCGGTCGGATGCAGAGCTTCGTATTCAATTTGCGGCGCGAGAAATTTCAGGACATCCGGGTGCGTGAAGCGATCCGGCTCATGTTCAACTTCAACTGGTCCAATGAGAGCCTTTTCTTTGGCCTCTATGATCGCCCGTCGAGCTTCTGGGAGTTTTCGGACAATGCTGCCGCGGGCGCACCCAGCGAAGCAGAGATCGCAATCTTGCAGCCTTTAGTTGATGAGGGCCTCCTTGACGCTTCGATTCTCACGGAAGAGGCGATTATCCCGCCCACGTCAGGAGCCCGGCAGTTCGACCGCCGCAACGCCCGGATGGCGCAAGATCTGCTCGACGAGGCAGGCTGGCTTGTGAATGAAGCTACCGGCTTGCGCGAAAAAGACGGCGAACCGTTGGTCGTGGAGTTTCTTGAATCGTCCCCGGCTTTCGACCGGATCATCAACCCCTATGTGGAAAACCTGCAAGCTGTTGGGATCGACGCGCGCCTTGATCGCGTCGACCCGGCGCAGGAACAGGAACGCGCGCGCAGCTTCGACTTCGACATGACCACGCAGGGTTGGTCGCTGGGCTACGAGCCGTCAACGGGTCTGCGCCAGTGGTTTGACAGTGAGCTTGCCGACGACACGTCACGCAACCTTGCGGGTGTTCAAAGCCCTGCTGTGGACAAACTCATCCCCGTGATCGTGAATGCGGAAACCAAGGCAGAGATGGAGGTTGCCGTTCAGGCAATGGACCGCGTGTTACGGTCGCTCAAGTTCAATGTCCCGCAGTGGCAGAATACCAAGCGCTGGGTGGCCTACTGGGATCAATACGATTACCCGAAGCCTCTCCCGCCGCTGGCACTCGGACAGCTCGATTTCTGGTGGTATGATGCGGACAAGGCGCAGGCGCTTCGCGACGCTGGCGCGCTGTAACCTCTGATGAGCGCCTATATCCTCCGACGGCTGCTACTGGTCATTCCCACCCTCCTCGGGGTGATGATCGTCCAGTTTGCGCTGACCCAGTTTCTGCCGGGCGGGCCGGTGGAACAGGTCCTCGCTCAGCTTGAAGGGGAAGGAGATGTCCTTGCCGGGTTTACCTCTAATGGTGATCCTATCGATGCAGGGCAAGAAAGCGAGTATGCAGGATCGCGAGGGCTTCCGCAGGAGTTCATTGACGAATTGCGGGTTGAGTTCGGCCTCGACAAGCCTCCCTTCGAGCGCTTCGTCAACATGATGTGGAATTACATCCGGTTCGACTTCGGAGAGAGTTACTTCCGCGACATCCCGGTCTTTGCCCTCGTGGCAGAGAAGCTACCGGTGTCGATATCCCTTGGCCTTTGGTCAACGGTTCTCATTTACCTTGTGTCCATCCCGCTGGGCATTCGTAAGGCCGTGAATGACGGCACGCCGTTCGATACTTGGACCTCCGGTGCGATCATCGTTGGTTATGCGATCCCGGGCTTCCTTTTCGCGGTCTTGTTGATCGTTCTTTTTGCGGGAGGTTCGTATCTGCAGATCTTTCCGCTACGAGGCCTGACGTCGGACAATTGGGAAGAGCTGAACGCGTTCTGGAAGGTGATGGACTATCTCCACCACATCTTCTTGCCGGTGCTCGCATCGTCCATCGCTGGCTTCGCGACCCTTACCCTGCTGACAAAGAACTCGTTTCTTGACGAGATCGGAAAGCAGTACGTGATTACCGCCAAGGCCAAGGGCCTGAGCGAGCGGCGCGTCCTCTACGGCCACGTATTCCGCAACGGGATGCTCATTGTAATTTCAGGCTTTCCCGCGCTTTTCATCGGTATCTTCTTCGGACAGTCGCTCATTATTGAGACCCTGTTTTCGCTCGATGGCTTGGGGCGGCTTGGGTTTGAGGCGACACTCCAGCGCGATTATCCGGTGATTTTCGGTACGCTCTTCGCCTTTTCTCTCATGGGGCTCATCGTCGGCATCATCTCTGATCTTATGTACGTCTTTATCGACCCACGCATCGATTTCGAGAGGCGTGGGTAGATGCAGATGTCCCCTATCAATCAACGCCGCTGGCAGAACTTCCGAGCCAACAAGCGGGCTTATTGGTCGCTGATCATCTTTTCAGTGCTCTTCACGCTTTCGCTCTTTGCGGAATTTCTGGCCAACGATAAGCCGATCCTTGTGAACTTCCGCGGCGAGTACCGTATGCCGATCCTGTCCTTCTATTCGGAGAGAGACTACGCCTTTGACTATGGAGCCTACGAAGAAAGGGACCTTTTCGCGACAGAGGCTCGATACAAGGACGTTGAGATCGCCTGCCTCATCTCTTCTGGCGGGCTGGTAGAGCCCTGTCTGGATGATCCCGAAGGCACCATTGAGCTCATTGATGCCAGCGCTTTTTATGCGCAGGGCTTTGATCCCGGCTGGACGATCTGGCCGCCCATTCGAAACTCGTTCAACAATTCTGTAGACCGACCCGGGGCAGCGCCGCTGCCGCCGTCTGCAGAGAACCTCCTTGGCACAGACGATACGAAACGCGACGTGCTCGCGAGGGTAATCTACGGCTTCCGGCTGTCTATCTTCTTTACAATCATTGTGACCTCGGTGGCCTCCATTATCGGGATAATCGCAGGGGCAGTTCAGGGCTACTTTGGCGGATGGATTGATCTTGGCTTTCAGCGGTTCCTAGAGATCTTTTCGGCGGTGCCGTCGCTCTATGTCATCATCATCCTCTTCGCGATCCTTGGACGAAGTTTCTGGCTTCTGGTGGCGCTCAGTATCTTCTTCGGCTGGCCAGCCCTCACCGGGCTGGTGAGGGCGGAGTTTCTGCGTGCGCGCAACTTTGAGTACGTTCGGGCGGCTCAGGCGCTGGGCGTGTCAAACTGGACAATCATGTTCCGCCATATGCTACCCAATGCGATGGTAGCGACGCTTACAATGCTGCCTTTCATTGTCACTGGCACAATCGGCGCACTGGCGTCCCTAGATTTTCTCGGCTTCGGCTTGCCGTCCTCAGCCCCGTCGCTCGGAGAGCTTACCCTACAGGCGAAGCAGAACCTTCAGGCGCCGTGGCTCGGCTTTACCGCCTTTGCGGTTTTCGCGATCATGCTGTCCCTTCTGGTCTTCATTTTTGAGGGCGTTCGGGATGCCTTTGACCCTCGGAAAGTCTTCGTGCCGGGTGGCGCTGTGAGCGAGGAGGAGCCCGCCAAACAGCCCGTGCGGAAGGAGGCGGCAGAGTGATGTTCCAGCGGCACTCCTGGCCCGCGAGGGCCATGCCCGACCTCCCCCGTGGGAGGGCATACCGCGACGTTTCAATTAGAACCTGGATTGAATTTGAGGCACAGAAATCGCCCGGAAGTAAGATCCCATGCCCACCCGAGGTCGGTCCTGGCACTCGCTCCCATGAGGCTACCCAGTGACCAAAGTTCTCCAGGTCTCAGGCCTCCGTGTCTCCTTTGGCTCCGCCGAGGCGGTCAAGGGCATCTCCTTCGATATCGAGAAGGGCGAGACGCTGGCCCTTGTGGGCGAGTCCGGCTCGGGCAAATCCGTCTCCGCGCTCTCCACGGTCTCGCTTCTCGGCTCCAATGCGCGTGTGCAGGGCTCCGTTAAGTATGCGGGCGAGGAACTCGTCCGGGCATCCGAGAAGGACCTGATGCGTATCCGTGGCAATGACATCAGCTTTATCTTCCAGGAGCCGATGACATCGCTCAACCCGCTCCACACGCTTGAAAAGCAGCTGACGGAGAGCATCACCCTCCACCAGGGGGTTGAAGGCGCGGAAGCACGCGCGCGCGTGCTGGATCTTCTGAATAAAGTTGGCATCCGCGACGCCGAAAGCCGGCTGACAGCCTATCCCCATCAACTCTCTGGTGGACAGCGGCAACGCGTGATGATCGCGATGGCTTTGGCCAATGGGCCTGATTTGCTTATTGCTGACGAACCGACGACAGCGCTCGACGTCACGATCCAGGCGCAGATCCTCGAACTGCTATCGGAGCTGAAGCGCACCGAGGGCCTCTCGATGCTCTTCATAACTCACGAT
>JBCCPQ010000120.1:0-8440 GCA_039024825.1 Pseudomonadota bacterium | reverse complement strand
GTCGGTGGTCACGCCATCCCCGGACACGCTATACAGACAGGCAGGGGTCGGCCCTGACCTCCTGAGACCAAAAGAATGAACAGAGCCCTTCTGAGCAACGACGCCCAAAGCGACGATAGGACCAAGGCAGGAGACCTGTGCCTCGCCAATGCACGGCTCGTTCTGACCAACGAAATCCTGACCGGCGCTGTGACGGTTGAAGGTGGGGTGATCACGGAAGTCGCAGAGGGGGATGACGTACCAGCCGGCGCCATAGATTGCACCGGGGATTTCGTCATCCCCGGTCTCGTGGAGCTGCACACTGACAACCTTGAGCGTCACATTGAACCCCGCCCTGGCGTAGATTGGCCGCATCTGCCCGCGCTTATTGCCCATGATGCAGAGCTCGCCAGCGTCGGGATCACCACGGTGTTTGACGCCATGCGGGCCGGGTCGATCAATGACGGGACGCGGCGCTATTCGAACTATGCCCGCTCATTGGCCACTGAGCTTCTCGAGGCGCGCGCGGGGGGCCATTTCAAGATCAGCCATTACATCCACCTGCGGGCGGAGATCTGCTCCGAGACGCTTCTTGAAGAACTTGGAGAGTTTGGCGCGGACGACCGCGTCGGCATTCTGAGCCTCATGGACCACACACCGGGCCAGCGGCAATTCAGCGACATGGGGCAAATGCGCAAATACGTCACCAAGAAGCGCGGGATGAGCGACGCGGAATTCGACGCCCACGTCGCGAACCTCCAGCGACTTAAGGAGCGAAATGGCACATGCCACGAGAATGGGGCTGTAAAGATGGCGGCGCAACTCGGGGCGGTTCTGGCGAGCCACGATGACACCACAGCGGCCCATGTCGCGACGTCTGCGGGCCATGGTGTGGGCTTTGCGGAGTTTCCCACGACGCTTGAGGCCGCCGAGGCCTGCCGCGACCATGGCATCCAGGTTATGATGGGTGCCCCAAACCTCGTGCGCGGGGCTTCTCACTCCGGAAACATCGCGGCGGAGGAGCTGGCACGGGCAGGTCTTCTCGACATCATTTCATCAGACTACGTTCCGGCGGGCCTCTTGCTCTCCGCCTTTCGGCTTGGGGAGGTCTGGGATGATCTTCCAAGGGCGATTGCCTGCGTGACGAAAAACCCTGCCCGTGCCGCGGCGCTTTTGGACCGTGGCGTCATCGAACCCGGGCTGCGCGGGGACCTTCTGCGTGTCCGACATACCGCTGGCGTCGCGATCCCGCGAGGGGTCTGGCGTGAGGGCATTCAGATCGCCTGACGCCCTCGCGGACGCGTGCAAGCCGTGCTAGCTTGGTTCGCAACAAAAAGAGTGAGGGCGTGACATGAGCGGGCGCAGTTTATTCGGCACGGACGGCGTGCGCGGGAGGGCAAATACCTATCCTATGACAGCGGAAACGGCACTGCGCCTTGGCGCTGCAGCCGGGCAATTCTTTTCGCGCGCCAAGGGCGGTTCGCGGAAGGTCGTCATCGGCAAGGACACCAGACGCTCTGGCTACATGCTCGAGACAGCTTTGACGGCAGGCTTCACCTCTGCGGGGATGGACGTTGTCCTTCTTGGACCGATGCCAACGCCCGGCGTCGGCTATGTCACCCGCTCCATGCGCGCGGACGTCGGCGTGATGATCTCAGCCTCCCACAACCCGGCGGCAGACAACGGGATCAAGTTCTTCGGGCCGGACGGGTTCAAGCTTTCAGACGAAGAGGAAGCGGAACTGGAGGCGCTCTTTCACGCCGACCCCAAGCACGTTGAGGCCCCGGAGATCGGCCGTGCGACGCGGATCGACAGCGCCACCGGACGCTACGTTGAAGTGGCAAAGAACACTCTGCCGCGCGGGTTTTCCCTCGCTAGCCTAAAAGTTGTGGTCGATTGTGCGCATGGGGCTGCCTACAAGGTTGCCCCGGAAGTCCTCTATGAGCTTGGTGCAGACGTTGTGGCCCTCGGCGTGGCTCCCAACGGCTACAACATCAATGAGGGCTGTGGCTCTACTCACCCCAACCTCGTAGCAGAGACTGTTCAGGCAGAAAGCGCGCATGTGGGGATCGCGCTCGACGGCGATGCGGACCGCATCATCCTGGTCGATGAGACCGGCGCGGTAGCCGACGGCGATCAGCTCATGGGTCTGATAGCGTCGCGCCTTGCCGCACGCGAAGCGCTTGCCAAGAGCACGCTGGTGGCCACGGTGATGTCCAACCTCGGACTGGAGCGCTGGCTTGAGGCGCAGAATATCGCGCTCCTGCGGACGAAAGTGGGGGACCGCTATGTCGTTGAAGCCATGCGGGAAAAGGGCTTGAACCTCGGCGGAGAACAATCCGGTCACATCGTCATGGCTGACCACGCAACAACCGGCGACGGCCTTCTCGCTGGGCTCCAGTTCCTCGCCGCCATGGTAGACAGTGGTACGACGGCATCTTCTCTGGCTCGGGTCTTCGAGCCGGTGCCGCAAAAGTTGATCAACGTGCGCTACATGGCAGGTGCTGCGCCACTCGAAACGCTGAGCGTGCAATCAGCCATCGCGGAAGCTGAACGACAGCTTGAGGGCCAGGGGCGGCTTCTCATTCGCAAGTCAGGGACCGAGCCTCTTATACGCGTCATGGCAGAAGCCGAGGATCAGAGCCTTCTCGACACTGTGGTGAGCACGGTGGCAAGCGCCGTGGAAGCGGCGGACTAACAATGGGACTGGCCGCTCGGAACCTCGGCGCAGCCTGATGAAACGCGCCCTCGACATCATCCTTGTCCTGCTGATCGGGGCAATCCTCGTGCTGCCGGTCCTCGGAATGCTGATCTGGCTGGCCGGGGGACAGGGTCGTCCGTTTCTCTACGGTGCGGAGCGCATGAAGACGCCCAATGCGGGCTTCACCCTCTGGAAGTTTCGCACGATGACCCATGATCCGGGCGACAGCGGCGTCTCGGGGGGAGACAAGGCGGCACGGATCACGAAACAGGGCGCCACCATGCGACGCTACCGCGCCGATGAGATCCCGCAGCTTTGGAACGTGCTCAAAGGCGATATTTCCCTCGTAGGGCCGCGCCCGCCCCTGCGGCAGTATGTAGAGGCTTTTCCTGACCTCTACGGACGTGTCCTGAAGATGAAGCCAGGGATCACCGGGCTCGCCTCCCTCGTATATGCAGCCCATGAAGAGCGGCTCTTGTCACGCGCGGCCACGAAGGCGGAGACAGACGCCCTTTATCGCGCGCATTGCGTGCCCATGAAGGCGCGGCTTGACCTAATCTACCAACGCAACTGGTCGTTTTGCTACGATCTGAAGCTTATCTGGCAGACGGCTGCGCGGTTCACGCCGAACTGGTTCGGGCGCAGGGATTAAGCACGGTCAAGCGCGCCGGGTGCTCAGATCAATGACTTCCGCCCTTGGGTAGGAGATACCCAACCCCTCGGTGATCTCGCGGAACGCTTGGGCCTGACCGGGGAAGTCCTGAATGCCAGCGACAGGCGGCTGGTAAGGCCCGTTCAATGCCTCAAGCACTTGCGCTTTAAGCGGCTCTGGACCCGCACCGATGGGTATGAGGCGTGAAGCGTTGGCAGCGGGGTGCTCTGTCGTGCCGCCGCTATCAGTCTGGATGACACCGATACCGCGGATAAGCGCCTCCCTGATCGCGAGGCCAAACGTCTCTTTCCACTGAGACATGAACAGCACCGTATCAACGCGCGCATAAAAGTCGTCCATCTGCGGCTGCTCGAACCTGGGAACAATTTGCCAGCGCCCCGGTAGGCCCATGATCATCTCGGGCTCCCACCAGCTTCCATCGCGACTGCCATCCACGACAAGCATGTCGAAATCGTCCCGTTCCAGAGCGGCAAAGGCCTTTTTGATCAGGGGCCAGCCCTTGATCTGCGATGGCCCGCCGAGAAATCCGAAAACGTGTCGTCCGTTGTCCGACCGACGCGCGGCCTGTTGCGAAAAGAAGGTCTCGGATGGTGGGTTGATACCGTTCTGCCAGACCACACCCTTGCCAGGCGCGAGCCCAGATGCCTCGCAAAGATCAAGGGCAAACCTGCTCGGGTAGGTCACCACATCTGCGAGGGCCGCCGTTTCGCGGAGGAGTTCAAAACGGCGGGTGGCGGCGGCGTGGTCTCCGACGCAGGTGGCGCAGGCCTCGATCCGGACCGGAAACTGACCGCAGTAGACGTTGTCCATGCGCACCATGAACTGACGTTCGCAGATCCACCAGAAATCATGCACTGACAGGATCAACGGCAGGCCCACCGCCTTTACCCGCCGCAAGAGATCAGCTCCGATCTCCTGAATGCAGTGGGCGTGGACAAGGTCCGGAGCAATCTCCTCAAGGAGCTCCGCCACGGCCTCGCCCAGATCAGGGTTATCGTACATCTCCGTGTACTTGCGTCCGTCCGGGACGTTGATCAGGTAGTTGTCGATACCGCCCACCTGGCTGCGCAGGATCGTGTAGGGCGCGAGCTCTGCTCGGGACATGAGCGACAGCGCGCTGACCCTTGCTGCCCCCTGAGCGACAAGCGCGCGCGCCACCTCTTCGGCAACGACTGTTGCGCCGCCGTAGGAGAACGGAGCGAAAAAGATATTGGCTACAAGAATGTGCGGCTTGCGCGCCATGCTTAGCGATGAACCCAATCAATCAATTCTGGCGCGATAATATGATCTTTGGCCTGGCCGCTCCAGTGCGATTCAAGCGCTTTTCGGGCCGCTTTGCCCATGGCCGCTGCACGCGGTCGGTCAGCGGCGAGGGTCTCAAGCGCGTGGGTCCAGTCCTGGGGATTATGCGCGACGAAGCCCGTCTCTGGCGTCACGAGCGCGGACAGGTCACCGACCGTGGACACGATCGCGGGCACCCCAACAGAGGCGGCATCAATGACACGGACACCGCTTTTGGCGTGATTGAACTGGTCGTCCATGAGCGGCATGACCGCCACATCAGCGGAAGCCAGCGTTGCCAGATACCCGTCATAGGGGATGAAAGTGTGGTGGACCGACTGCGCCGCCAGAGCCGGAGAAAGCGCGTCCATATCAAAATGACCGAGGAGCATCAGGCGTCGGGCTGGATCGGCAGTAATGAATGCTTCGAGCGGCGCGGCGATCTCCTCAAAATCCGCCTCATGGCCCTTCGATCCACTGGCAAACACCACCGTGAATTCATCGTGCTGAGCCTTAGACGCCATGGCGGCGGCTCCATCGGCAAGGGTCGCGGCGTCGGCGAAGTTCCGGCGCAGATACGCAGGACGACTGGTGTACAGCGCGGCATGTTCAACAAGGCCCGGCGTTGAAAAGGATAGGATGTCCGCGCCGTTCATCATCGAGGCGTACTTCGGAGCCTCCGACACAAAGTGTGCTTTAAGGTCCGGCGCGACCTTGGCCATGTTCCCATAGGTCTCATAGGCTGAGACCGAGAACAGCGGATCATCGATGTCCCAGAGAATAGGCAGCCCGAGGCGGCGCGCTTCGTAGCGGTACATCTCCGTGATCGGCATCGCCTGTAAGCGATACTCCATCAGGTGAGTCGCGTTCTGGAGGATGCGAACGCAGCGAGGGATGTCCTGATAGTGCGAGTAGTCCACGGTCACCCCTTGCTCGCGCCAGAACTCTGCAAGTTGCTCAACTCGGTACTTCCGACACTGCGAGAGGTTGAGATCACCGATCAAGGCAAGGCGCGGCCCGTGCTCCAAGCTGCGCGCGGCATGGAACCCCTTCCCGCGCGCGATGTCTGCCCATGTCCCACGCAGATAATGCTCCGGAGCGGTTCGCCCTGTGCCACGGCCACGCAAAAAGCTGGGCGCACGGCCATGCCATTGGAGAATGAAATAGTTGCGCGCCTTCTGAAGTGCGGGCCGCGCACCCTCCTCACGCCAGCTCGTGATGAAACGCTGGATGAGGGCAAGTCTCAAAAAGCGCCGCATCGTCGGACCACGTTCCCTTAAGCCGTCGCTGGAGGGATAAAGCAGTTTCTCGCCGGTTGCTATTGCGAAAGGCTATCTCGGCGCGGCATCAGAGCCCATGGATGCAGGCACCCGCCATAGTCACATTACGATCCTTCTGGGCGTCTATGGCCGCGGCGCGGAGCTCTACTTGCCAGATCAGCTGGAGAGCTTTGCCGCGCAAAACCACCGCGATTGGTCGCTCGTGGTCAGCGATGACTCACCAAATGGAGCTTTCGGCGACACTCTCAGCGCCTTTGCATCGCGGGTAGAACAGAAAGTGGATTATCGCCCCGGGCCGAGGGCGGGTTTCGCAGAGAATTACATGAGCATGGTGCGGAATGCGCCAAAGGGCTGGCTTGCTTTCGCGGATCAGGACGATGTTTGGCACGCCGACAAACTTGAGCGCGCCGTGGATGCCCTCCGCAACGAAAGGGGGCCTGCGCTTTACTGCGGACGCGTATCGTTTTGGGACGGGGCAAACGGGCGCCGGGCCGAGCCGCGATACACGCGCCAACCTTCCTTTCGCAACGCTCTGATTGAAAACATCTCGCGAGGGAACACGATCGTCCTCAACACCGCCGGCGCGGCACTCATCCGCGATGCAGCCAACAGGGTGAGCGATGTGTTTGCCCATGACTGGCTCGCCTACCTTCTTGTTTCGGGAGTGGGCGGACGCGTCATTTATGACGGGGGGCCACCGGTGCTGGACTATCGCCAGCACGATCAGAATGAGATCGGCGCCGGAGACAGTGCCCGCGCGCAGATCGCCAAGAAGCGTGCTGTTCTCAGAGGGGCCTTCCGCGAGCGAATGGAGATGAACCTCGCGGCGCTGACAGCTTGTGCGCCGCTGTTGACCGAAGAAAACCGCGACATCCTAAGCCGCTTAAAGATTGCCCGCGCGAACGGTCTGTCAGGTTTGCCAAGTCTCGCAAGGATCGGGCTTTACAGACAACGATCCCTCGGAACGCTTGGCTTCTGGGGGGCCTCGATCCTTGGCCGCGCGTAAGCCGCGCATCGTCCTGGTGGGGGGAGATGGTGGCCCGACCGGGGTGCCACGGCACATCGTGGCTTTGTCCCATGCCCTTGCGCCAGTCGCGGACATCACCGTCGTGAGTGAGCCGGACCGGGGCGGGTTCCTTGGCCTCGAAGGGCGCCATATCGCGTTGCCAGGCCTTGCGAGCAGCTTGCGACCGGGGGCGGTCTGGCAGGGCTACCAGGCGCTGATGGATGCTCTGCGCACAGAGGAAGCTGACCTGGTCTGGCTTCATGCGCGGTTGCCGGTGATCCTTGGCCGCTTAGGCGCAATTCGCCAGGCGTACAAAGGCCGCGTCTCCGTGACGTTTCATGGCTTGCCCTTTGGCCCCGGCCATCGTCGGGTCATGGCCTTGCTGTCCCGGCGGCTCGAACGTTGGATGGCGCGACGCACGCCGCCGCTGGAGATGGTGTTTCTGACAGAAGATCAAAGGGACGCGATGTCCGCGCACCTTGGATGCGCTGGGGCACGGCACAGACTGTGGGTGCTTGGAAATGCCTCGACCATTGGCCCCCTGCCCGCGCCGCGCCAACGCGGGGCTGGAAGGCACTTGGTGATGACAGGCCGCGCGGGGTGGCAAAAGAACCTGGAGGCCGCGGCAGCCATCCTTCCCAATCTGCCGGAGGATACTGAGCTAAGCCTGTGTGGTCCCGGCACCAATGACGCTGGCTTCGCGGCAAAACTGCGGGTGATTGCAGGACGAGCCCGATCAAGGCTCCACCTCCTTGGGCCAATAAACGATGTGGGCGCGCTTTTGGCAGCGGCGGATGGCTATCTTCTCACGTCCCGCTACGAAGGGGAGCCAATTGGCGCCCTTGAGGCGTGGGAGGCGGGGCTTCCAGTCTTCCTGGCGGACTTTCCTGGGGCTCGAAATCTCGCAAAGCACCCGTTTAGTCAGGTGTTTTCGTCAGAGGACCCAGCCTCCCGTGCTCGGGAGATTGACGCAGGACTCGACGCCTTTCTTGGCGACAAGTCGCGTCATGCACAGGACATAAGAGCGAGCTGGGCGAAGCACCACGCGCCGGAGATCTTCGCCACGAACGCACGACGGCTCGTGGAGACTTGGCTCGCTGCAGGTGCCTAGTCCGGGCGAGGCCCGCGCATGTTTTCCTCGTGATGCTCGAGCGCAGCTTCGATGTCCGAGTAGGGCACCACAGACCCATTCTCGAGCACAACCGCCATGTCGCAAAGGGCGCGAACCATGGGCGGCGAATGGGTCACCACGATAGCCCCGGCAGAACGGCGCCGCTCTGCAAAGACTGCGACGCTCTTTTCACGAAAGGCCCCGTCGCCCACGCTCATGACCTCGTCCACCAGATACGTATCAAACGGGACCCCCATGGAGACCCCGAAGGACAGCCGAGATCGCATGCCAGCCGAATAGGTGCGGAAGGGCATATGGAAGTGACGTCCCAGCTCTGCGAATTCCTGCACGTAGTCGACAAGCTCATCCGTATCGACGCCGTAAATGCGCGCCACAAAGCGGGTATTCT
>JBCCPQ010000119.1:0-8522 GCA_039024825.1 Pseudomonadota bacterium | reverse complement strand
TCAAGCTTGGCTGAAGTTCATCGACCTTGTCGGCGGCGCGGACAGCTACGGCTTCCCGGTTTGGATGTGGTTTATGGCAGGCCTTGGCGAAGCGCTCGCAGCCGCCGGCCTGATCGTAGGCGGCGCCGTGAAATCGTGGAACCCGGAGGACACCCGTATTCGCCTTGGCGGTGATGTGATCACACGCCTCTCGGGTCTGGCGACCACCATCATCGTCGCTTCCGTCATCGCCATTATCTATTGGGGCCCGTGGCTTGGTTTCCAGCTCCAGCTGATGCCGCTCGCCGGCGGTCTCTTCTTCATGCTGCGCGGTAATCGCGGCTAAGCATACCGCTTTTCCCCGCCGGGGAAGCCTCGGCGGGGAGTACCTGACAAATTCCCATAGATTTTCTATGTGATCACACCCCAGATTTAAGTGATCACAAAGTGCCGTTGCAGGCTCAAATGCGCTGAATCATCGCAATTTTTTCCGCTCGAAGGGCGTGACCGACGGCTGGGTGCGCGTTAAGTTCTGGCTGACGCAAGCGAAGGAGCCAGCATATGGCAGACGTCAACCGCGGCAACCGCCCGCTGTCACCGTTCATGATCGGGCCGTACTACAAGCCCCAGCTCACGTCGGTCTCATCCATTATGGTGCGTATCACGGGCATCGTGGTGTTCGGCCTGTCTCTTGTGATCGTGGCTTGGCTCCTGGCCGCCTCCGCATCTGCCACAGTCTTCGATGTGATCAACCCAATCGTGCAAAGCTGGTTTGGCGATCTCGTGCTTCTCGCAGGGGTCTGGTGCCTGACCTACCACATACTTGGCCGGTTGCGGCATGTGGTGTGGGACTTCGGGTATTGCTGGGACGTCAAGGTTTCCGAAAGCCTCGCCATCGGGATGTTTGTGACGGCAACAGTCGTCACGGGCCTTACCTTTATTGGCTTCTTGGCCACTTAGGAGCGGGCAATGCAGAGATATCTAACAGACCGCAAGCGCGCGACGGGCCTGGGATCCGGCAGGGCAGGGACGGAGCATCATTGGCAGATGCTCATGAGCTCTCTGGCCATTGTGATCGCCGCACCGGTCTTTTTCGTCCTCTTCGCTCTTGGCCTTCAAGGCACCCATGCCGAGGTAATCGCCTGGTTTGGCAATCCGTTTGTGGCGATCACCATCGCCGTAACTATGGTTGTGATACTCAGACACGTTATGTTTGAGGCAATTGAAGCGGCGGAAGACTACGTGCACGGCACGCTTGGGCAGCTCACGATCGTGGGCGTTACCTGGGCGGCATACTTGCTCATGGCGGTGGGGCTCTTTGCTCTGGCGCGCATGGCACTCTGAGGAGATTACCCAACATGGCAGCCTACGATTACGAGACCCATAAGTACGACGTCGTGGTGATTGGCGCAGGTGGCGCTGGTCTTCGCGCGACGCTTGGGATGGCAGAGCAGGGCTTTAAAACGGCCTGCATCTCAAAGGTGTTTCCAACGCGTTCTCACACGGTTGCCGCGCAGGGTGGTATTGCGGCGTCGCTGTCGAACATGGGGCCCGACCACTGGCAATGGCACATGTACGACACCGTGAAAGGGTCTGACTGGCTCGGTGACACGGATGCAATGGAGTACCTTGCCCGTGAAGCGCCGAAAGCTGTGTATGAGCTTGAGCACTACGGTGTTCCGTTCTCGCGGACGGAGAAAGGCGAGATCTACCAGCGGCCTTTCGGCGGTCATACGACGGAATTCGGAGAGGGCCCGCCAGTGCAGCGCACCTGTGCGGCGGCTGACCGGACGGGTCATGCTATCCTCCACACGCTTTATGGCCAGTCGCTAAAGCAGCAGGCGGAATTCTACATTGAGTACTTCGCCATCGACCTCATTACGTCCGATGATGGGATCACGCAGGGCGTGCTTTGCTGGAAGCTGGATGACGGCACGATGCATCTGTTTTCTGCGAAGATGGTGGTGCTTGCGACGGGCGGCTACGGGCGCGCCTACTTCTCCGCGACTTCGGCACATACCTGCACGGGCGACGGCGGTGGTATGACGGCCCGCGCCGGGCTCCCGCTGCAGGACATGGAGTTTGTGCAGTTCCACCCCACTGGCATTTACGGGTCCGGCTGCCTCATTACGGAAGGTGCTCGCGGTGAAGGCGGATACCTGACGAACTCAGAAGGGGAGCGCTTCATGGAGCGTTACGCCCCGACCTATAAGGATCTCGCCTCTCGCGATGTGGTCTCCCGTTGTATGACGATGGAGATCCGCGAGGGCCGCGGAGTGGGAGCAGAAGGGGATCACATCCACCTGCACCTCAATCACCTTCCGCCGGAAACGCTGCATGAGCGTCTGCCCGGCATCTCAGAGAGCGCCCGTATTTTCGCAGGGGTGGACGTGACGAAGGAGCCGATCCCGGTTCTTCCGACCGTGCACTACAATATGGGCGGCATTCCGACCAACTACTGGGGGGAGGTGCTGGCGCCGACCAAATCCAACCCTGATAACGTCTCGCCGGGTCTCATGGCCGTGGGCGAAGCGGGATGCGCGTCTGTCCACGGTGCGAACCGCTTGGGCTCGAACTCTCTCATCGACCTTGTGGTCTTCGGCCGCGCGGCGGCCATTCGCGCGGGCACCGTTATTGATCGCGATGCGCCTATTCCGACGCCGAACCAGCGTTCGGTTGAGGCGGCGTTCTCCCGATTTGACGGTCTGCGGTATGCCAAGGGCCATGTCCCGACCGCGGAGCTGCGGCTTGAGATGCAAAAGGCGATGCAGCAGGACGCGGCGGTGTTCCGCACGGATGAAACGCTCAACGAGGGCGTCGAGAAGATGCAGGACGTGGCGGGCAAGGTCGAAGATCTCAAGGTCACCGATCAGAGCCTCGTCTGGAACTCCGATCTTATGGAGACGCTTGAGCTCACCAACCTGATGCCAAATGCGGTGGCCACTATCACCGCCGCTGCGGCGCGCAAGGAAAGCCGTGGCGCCCACGCGCACGAGGATTACCCGGATCGCGACGACGAGAACTGGCGTGTGCACTCCCTCGTTTGGTTCAAAGGCAAAGAGGCCAAGATGGGCTTCCGTGGCGTCGTCACCCAACCGCTGACGTCTCACAACGATGGCGGGATCGACCTCAAGAAGATTGCCCCGAAAGCACGAGTGTATTGATGCGACTAACCGGCGTTGTGCTGATATCGGCGCTACTTCTTTCTGCCTGCGGTACAGCGACTGTGTCGAGCGCCGTGTTTCGGCTGAGCGAGGATGTGCAACGGGCGGAGATCAATGCCTGCCGCGCGCAGTTCGGTCTTCAAGGCCCGGCGCGGTTTGACGTCTTTCAATATGGCTCCGCCGCGCAGGAAGTATTGCTGCGACCGGAGCTTGGCGTCTCAGTAGACGAGGCATTGGCCGTGAACCGTTGCGCCAAAGCACGTATGGAAGCGATCGTTGCAGGCGGCGAACCGACAGCGGTGAGCGTCGCCGCACCTGCCACCCCTGTTCAGCGGCCTGAGACCGAGGCGGAGTTCATTCCGTTTGGTTGCGTGGATGGGCTCGGGTCCCTGCAGAAAGGAACTTTGATATGTCCCGGTTTCTGATCGCGGGGCTCGCACTTGTGGCGACGCCTGCGCTGGCGCAGGAGATGAATGCGAACCAACAAGCGGCCTACGACGTGATCTTGCCCGCTTTGGAGGAAAGCCTCGCAGAGCAAGGCGGGACGTCCTACGCCGCGCTCGCCCCCATGCTGGCGTCCTGCATTGTGACCGAAGCCAAGCGCCGCGAGCTGCGCACCCTTGGCGACGGCGCGCTGGGCGACGAAGAAACCGCACTGATGAACCAGATTATGGCCCGTCCTGATACACAGGGCTGCGTGGCCAAGGCCGCAGGGCAGGGCTGATCCCCCGCCTCGCTACCCATTGAGAAGGAGACCAACCGCATGGTCCAATTCACGCTCCCGAAGAATTCTCGCATCAA
This sequence comes from Pseudomonadota bacterium, assembly GCA_039024825.1. Lineage (GTDB taxonomy): Bacteria > Pseudomonadota > Alphaproteobacteria > Rhodobacterales > Rhodobacteraceae > Shimia_B. The sequence continues at coordinate 4,578 of JBCCPQ010000119.1, read as the reverse complement.
GGTGGGCAAAACCTGGCCGAAGCCGTCCGGGGCGACGAACGTGCGTGAGTTCCAGATTTATCGATGGAACCCGGATGACGGCCAAAACCCCCGTGTGGATACCTACTTCGTGGATATGGACACCTGCGGGCCGATGATGCTGGACGTGCTCATCAAGATCAAAAACGAGATCGATCCAACGCTCACGTTCCGCCGCTCGTGCCGCGAGGGGATTTGTGGCTCCTGCGCGATGAACATTGGTGGGATCAACACGCTGGCCTGCATCTACGGCCACGATGAGGTGAAGGGTGTCGTCAAGATTTACCCGCTCCCGCACATGCCGGTGGTGAAAGATCTGATCCCGGATCTTACGCATTTCTATGCGCAGCACGCATCCATCATGCCGTGGCTCGAGACAAAGACGAACCGGCCCGCCAAGGAGTGGAAGCAGTCAATTGAGGACCGCAAGAAGCTCGACGGTCTCTATGAGTGCGTGATGTGCGCGTCGTGCTCTACGTCCTGTCCGTCTTACTGGTGGAACGGCGATAAGTACTTGGGGCCTGCGGCGCTCCTTCATGCGTATCGGTGGATCATCGACAGTCGGGATGAGGCCACGGGCGAGCGTCTGGATGAGCTTGAAGATCCCTTCAAACTGTATCGCTGTCACACGATCATGAATTGCGCAAAGACGTGCCCAAAGGGGTTGAACCCGGCGAAGGCCATTGGCGCGATCAAACAGATGATGGTTGAGCGTCAGGTCTGACACCGTATGCGCCTGCCCAACCCCTGACCGGTGCACGACCCGACCGGAGGCTGGGCTGCCAGTTTTCTTGATGCGAATCGCATTCGTTGTAAGGGTCAGGGTCTGGGGGACTTTGATGCTTCGGTTGCTGCTTTTTCTTGTGCTGACATGCATGCCTGGACTGCTTCAGGCGAAGGGCAAGATCGCGCTGGTTATCGGGAACTCCGACTACGTCGGCGCATCATATCTGCCGAATGCCGCGCGCGATGCGCGCGATGTGGCCGCTGAGCTTGAACGGCTTGGCTTTCAGGTTTTCCTGGGGACCGATTTGAGTCGCCGTGAGATGCTCGAGCTCGTCGTCGCGTTTCGTGACACGCTCTATCACGACGATACGGCGCTTTTGTATTTCTCCGGCCATGGCATTCAGCTTGGCAGCACGAACTACCTCATGCCCGTGGACGCAGCAGGCGATGATGAGCCGGCGCTGCGGAGCGCGTCTGTGTCGCTGCAATCACTGTTGGCGGATATGGAACGGCGTGCCGGTCGCAGCATCGTCATTCTGGATGCATGTCGAAACAATCCCTTCTCCGGGCGTCTGGCCAGTCGTTCGGTCGGCGGTCCCGCGCGGGGGCTCGCACGCATCGATGCGGGTGTCGGCTCCTTCATTGCGTTTTCAACGCAGCCCGGCAACGTGGCGCTGGATGGTGAGGGCGTGAACAGCCCGTTCACCGCGTCTCTCTTGCAGCACATAGGGAGCCCCGGCCTCGACCTTCACGAGATGATGCGTCGTGTGCGGGCTGATGTCGTTGATGTCACCGGTGCCATGCAGATCCCCTGGGAGAACTCCAGCCTCATCGACAAGGTTTACCTAGCAGGCGGCCGCGCCCCGGAAGCGGTGGCACCGGCTCCGGCACCGGCTCCGGCGCCACCGGTCGTTGCATCCTTCACCCATGTTGTGCGCGGCCTTGATCCTAACGGTGACGGTTTCTTGGCGTTGCGGGAAGGCACGCATACCGGCGCGCAAAGACTGGCCAAGATGACGGAGGGTACGCGGCTTCGCGAGATGGGCCGGTCTGGTCGTTGGATGGAAGTCGAGACGGAAACAGGGCTGAGAGGGTGGGCGCATACGAACTGGATCGCATCGCTCTCCGCGCCTCCGGTGAACCGCGCCCTGACGAAAGCGGAGCAATGCGACGCTCTCTGGCTCGCTCGGAACCAGATTTTTGCGAACTACGGATATTGCTTTCAGAGCGCACGCGGCAAAGCGGCCTTCGGTCATCTCGCCTGCACACCGGGTCTGAGCGCGGGGAGCGTGCCTCTCACGGCGGGCGAGCGGGCGACCATCACCAATCTGAAATCGCAAGAAAGCCAGCTTGGCTGCTAGTGGCCGGCTGATCGACCTTGCACGCACTGTGCACAATTTAGCCTGCTCGACTGAGGAGCCTCCAGTCACACCGTCCTGACCAAAAGGAAGGGACAACGTGCATGCGCAGTATAGGCACAAGATTTTTGACAGTGGGGCTTTTGGCCCTTTTCATGTTCATACCGCTTTTCTTCGTGGGGGCGATTATCGATGAGCGGGCGGAGTATTCCCGCGCCACCGCATCAGAGCTGGGCCTGGAGTGGGGCGGTGCCCAGGTCCTCACGGGACCGGAACTCGTCATCCCTGTGACCGAGATGGTCACCCAGACCGAGCGCGAAGAGATTATCGATCCGGTGACCGGAGCGCAGCTGCTAGATGCCGCCGGACGCGTGCGAACGCGGCTGGTTGAAACACAAAGAGAGGTTCCGCGCGCTGCGTTCTTCCTTCTTCCAGAGGCCTACAACGCGGCGTTCACCGTGGAGAGCGATGAGCGGCGGCGAGGTATCTTTCGGGTGCCGGTGTACCGTGCGCGCCTTGCGGCGGATTTCACCTTTGACCTCGATCAGCTTGAGGTGTCCGATGGCCAGACGATCCATTGGGAGCAGGCTGAACTTCGCTTTGGGCTGAGTTCAAATCGTGCCTTGCGCGGGCGTGCGGAACTCCGCGCGGGCGATGACGTGCTGAAGATCGAGCCTTGGGCGCGGCAACACGCAGGCGGTCTGCTTGCAGCCATCGGCGATCCCCGGACGCGGGATGGCTACGCCCTGAACCTTGCATTTCAAGGATCCGAGCGGCTTGCGCTCACGCCGATGGGACGAACCAGCACCATCCGCATGGACAGCGATTGGCCGCATCCTTCCTTTACGGGTGCCTTCCTGCCAGACGCCTCTGAGATCAGCGATGCTGGCTTTCAGGCGAGCTGGACGATCCCCCATCTTGCACGATCACTTCCGCAGGTCGCGCGAGAAAGCCAGATTTCCCGGTCCGCCAAGAGCGCCTTCGGAGTGCGGTTCTTTCAGCCCAATGATTTCTACAAAATGGCCTACCGCGCGTCGCGCTACGGCATCCTCTTTATTGCGCTCACGTTTCTATCTGTTCTGCTGATCGAGAGGGGGACATCGTCGCCTGCTCACCCGGTGCAGTATCTGATGATCGGGCTCGTGCAGGGCATGTTCGTGGTGCTCATGGTTGCTTACGCGGAACAGATCGGGTTCGCCGCAGCCTATGCCCTGGCTGCAACGGCGACTGTGGGTCTCATCACGATTTACGGGGCAGTGGGACTAGGTCTCGGGCGCAAAACAATCGTCCTTGGCGCCATGCTCGCGCTTCTTTACGGCGTTCTCTACCTGATCCTGAGGTCTACGGATTACGCGCTTCTGGCGGGTTCAACGCTTGTCTTTGCGGCCTTGGCAGCGGCGATGCTCGGGACGCGCAATGAAACGTGGTACGGCGAAGCGGGACCGGGGGAGGGGCTTCGGATGTTCCGGCGGCGGTCCCCACCCGCGCGGTCAGGCGAAGGCAGCTTCTAGCGCGATCTCTACCATATCTCCGAACGAGCGCTCCCGATCTTCGGACGGGAGCGCTTCGTGCGTCTTCAGGTGGTCAGAGACCGTGAGAACCGCGAGCGCGCGGCAGCCGTGGCGGGCGGCGAGAGTGTAGAGCTCCGCCGCCTCCATCTCTACGGCGAGGATGCCGTGTCGCTCCATTTCGGCATTTAGATCGGGGCGTTCATCATAGAAGACGTCAGAGGAATAGATCCCACCCACATGGACAGTGGAGCCTTTGTTCTGCGCGGCTGCGTGGGCTGCAGAGAGCAGGCCCCAATCCGCGCAAGGCGCGTAATTCAGCTCGCGCAGGATGCCTTTCGACGGTGTCGAAAGGGTCGTGGAGGTCATCGCGAGAATGACGTCTCGCATGCCGACTGAGGTCTGCATGGCTCCGCACGAACCGATGCGGATAAGTGTCTTCGCGCCATAGGTGGAGATCAGTTCGTTCGCGTAGATGGACAGTGACGGCATGCCCATGCCGGACCCATGGATCGTTACGGGGTGCCCCTTCCACGTCCCTGTGAAGCCCAACATTCCGCGTACTTCGTTGATGCAGACCGGAGCGGTAAGGAACGTCTCCGCCGCCCATTGTGCGCGCCGCGGGTCGCCTGGCATCAGAACGGTCGGCGCGATGTCACCGACCTTGGCCGAAATATGCGGGGTCATCGAACTTGCCCTCCTTTGTCGTCTTGGGAACCGAACCCTTTGACAGAGTTCGGTGGTGCGAGGCTATGCCGAATGCGCGCCGTCGGCGAGGGATTTCACGAAGGCGAGGACGGAGGCCGGGTTCTCACCTGCACCGATCTTTTCGACGATTGCAGAGCCAACGACCGCACCGTCTGCAACCTCTGCAATGGCTCTGGACGCGTCAGGCGTCTTGATGCCGAAGCCCACGATTATCGGCAGGTCGGTTGCAGCTTTCATGCGTGCCACCTCTGGGCCAACAT
>JBCCPQ010000118.1:0-8578 GCA_039024825.1 Pseudomonadota bacterium | reverse complement strand
CGATTACTCCGGCGGTGGGTTCCTCGTGGGTGCTGATTTCACCTCTCCTGTCAGCGGTGGCATGGCGCGCGGCTCGCTGAGCTTCGGCTTTGACCGCGTGACGGGTGACCTGCCCGGAACCATGAGCATGGTAGACACCTCTTCCTACACGCTTCACGGAACCTACGGGTATTACGAGGACACCGGCTGGTACGTGCTGGCTGACCTCCAGTTCGGCTATCACGACTTCGAAAACATGCGCATGACGGCGGCGGGCATCTCGACGTCTACCCCGGACGTGCGCGCTTTCACGGGTGAGCTCGAAGCAGGCTACCGCGTGGAGATGGCCGGAAGCTCGCTGAAGGCCGTGACACCCTTTGTCGGGCTCGGCTTCGGCAGATACGACGTCAACAACTACGTTGAGGACACCGGCATCGAGCTTGAGGACTGGACCAACAACGTCGGCTACGGGATCGTCGGTGTGCGCGGTGAGGCTGAGGCCCCCGTTAGCGCGGGCAACCTGTATGCTGCGTTCGAGTTTGCGGGCCGCATCTCCTTTGACAGCAGCGATGATCTTGTCGACTTCGTCGGCGGCGGCGGCACGGCAGTCGTAGACGGTGTCACCGATGACGAGTTCGCCATCACTGTTGAGCTTGGCCTCGACATCGACGCCGATAGCAAAGTGTTTGCCCGCTACGACGGTGGCTTCTCCGAAGTGGTTGAGCAGCACGCCATCAACGTGGGCTTCCGCCACGCGTTCTGATCGCACCCTATGCGAGTTTCAGAGAGGGCCGGTTCTGAACCGGCCCTTTTTCATGTGCCCCCCACAACGACGAAGGGCGCCCAGATCGCGGGATGCGCCCATTCTTTCGGAGCGTTACCAGACGCCGCTGCATCGAGCATGGCGAGCATCGACGCCTGCAGAGCTTCCGGCCCCGTCGCGTCCTGCATCTGGGCAAACAAGCCCGTGGTCAGGGCAACCGTGGCTTGGCTCTCCACCGCCCAGTGCGAAACGATGACCCCGCGCGCCCCTGCGTAGAAGAACGCCCGCGCAAGGCCGGATAGACCTTCTGCGCCCTCCTCGCCGCTGGCGGTATTGCATGCGGACAAAAGCACCCAGTCGGCGCGCAGCTCCATCTGCGCGATCTCTGATGTGGTCAGGAGACCATCATCTGGGCCAGTGACTTCAAGTGTCCCCGCAACCGCCGGAGTGAGGGCAAGGGCGGGCTCACGAAGACCTTCTGCCTCGCCGCCCATTAGGCCATGGGTTGCGAATGCAATAACGGATGCGGTTGAGAGCGTTCCATCTGAGAGGCGTGCCTCCGTTGCGGCGCCACCGAGCAGAAGCGTCCCCTCCCCTCCGCCTACCAGGCCGTTTAGCTCCACCAGCTCATCACGTGTCTCGGGCAAAGGCGCGAGCGACAGCCACTCGGGCGCGTAGGAGAAGGCCGGGTCACCGATCCCGACAAAACCCACGCCCTCAGAGCGCTCCCCGGCGCGGAACGCACCGAGGGAACCCGGCAGCGGCAAAGTCACGAAAGCATGGTGGCGGATCGCCCAGTCAACCTCGTGAAGCGGGGCCTGATCCGTCGCATCGCCTGCAGAGCTTGCGACCATCGCGCCGAAGGGTAGCGACTGAAGAGCTCCATCGGCTGCAATGAGCAGAGTTTCGACACCTGGCGCGGCGGCAGCCAAGGGTGCCACCAAATCGGCATAGAGGCGGTGCGCGGCGTCCAAGTCAAAGCGCGTGCTTGATGCGTCATCCAAAGCCACGGCGGCCCGCACCGGCGCACGGAGCGGCCCGCGCGGATCGAGTGCCGCGCGCAGGCGGTTTACCATTCCTTCAAGCTCTTGCTCACCCACTTCTGCGCGGTGCCAAATGACGGCGTCTTTCGAGATGCCGACGACGTGTGTGCCGCCGGGAGTGACCAAATAACTCAATAGCATCTCATTCGCAGCCAGAAGGTCACGCACATCCGCAACGGAAACTGGTGCGACCGAAAGGTGTGCCGCATAGTCCGGGAAACGTGCCGCAAGCTCCGCGTCAATCTCTGCCTGTCGGCTATCAACCTCTGCCAGCGCGGCCTGAACCCCGGCCCGTCCGCCTGTCAGCGACAGAAGGCGCGTACGCTCCGCAATGAGCGCGTCCCTTTCGCGAAGGAGCGCGCCGAGCGCATCGTCACCCGCCGCCTGCCGCGCGGTAACGGCGGCCAGAGCGTTCGCCGCCTGTGACTGGCGCGCGAGCTGCATCTGTCGGAACGCGGTCTCAAGCATGTCAGAGGGCAAAGCATCACCTGCAAGCCTCACGTAGCCCTCTGTTTGCGCCCAGGGAAAAACATAAGGGCCAGTCTGGCGCCCCATTGTCACATTCGGCGCACCATCCGGCCCCAGGATGAAATCCGTCTCAAGGAGCTCGAATGCCGTGTCGAGGGCCTGCTCCATGATGCCTGCATAGCGCGCCACCTGATCGCGCCTCACGGTACCGGGCCCGGACGGCAGCGAGGTGAGATAGTCTTCGGCCATCGCGGCGGCCTGTTCAGACAAGGCGGCACGCGTGCGAAGGCTGCTTCTGACTGCGCCGGTTTCATCCACAACCCCGACCCTGCCCAACCCTGCCTGGATAAAGATCGCCTGGGGTCCCGGCTGGTTGAAGGTCCGGTTGTAGAGGGACATGTATATATCGCGCGCCTTATCGATCTCCCCCCGGGCCTCGCGCAGGGCAGCATAGCTCGTGGCCATGTCCCCCCAACGCAACCGCGCAGGAGTGAATTGCGCAGTTGTTTCCGGCAATAGACCCACCCAGAGATCTACCATGCGCAGGAGGTCCTTTTCCTCCGCGCCGCTGGCGTCCACATCGGCGAAGCGATCAACTGCAATCGCGAGAGTGTCTATAATCGTCTCGATGACGCTGAAATCCAGGTTCTCCGGATCAATGACGCCGCCTGAAGGATTCAACGCCGAGGCAAGGGCGGATGCGTCCAAGGGCGTCGCTTCAGCGACGTCGATGATAAGCTGCATAAGGGCGCGCTGCGTGTCGGCGAGGCCACCGAGGCGCAGAGCCTGCTCGGCGTTCAGTCGCATGGCGCCGGTATTGCCCAATTGCCAATCGAGCACGGCCATCCGCGCGAGAGCATCCACCTGCGTCAGCGCGCTGTCGTCGCGCGCGACTGTCTCATAGAGCGCCCGTGCCTCCGTCAGATAGCCAAACCCGGCACGGATCAGAGCCTCGGTGAATCGTTCGTCCGTTGCTCCTCCCCGCGCCTCGTAGTGCTTTCTGGCGGCGAGATAATCAGAGATCATCCGTTCGGACATGAAACCGGGCGCCGAAAGCGCACGCCCCTCGGACGCACGCAGGGCATAGGTGGCGAGCGTCAGATCATCATACGCCCCGCCCTGCTGGTTAATGAGCTGTCCGATGTCGGCGGCTTGCGAATAGGCATTGGCCGACAATTGGGCGTTGCCCAGACGTGCCTCCGCCCAGCCGAGAATGGCGTAGAATTCCACATGACCAGCCTGGAGCGGGGGATCCGTCCAGTTGAGCGCGTCAGACGCCACCGCACGAGCAAACCCGAAGTGCCCGTTCAACCGATGGGTATCCGCGAGGCCATAAGCCAGTTGCGCACGGGTGAGCGGGTCGACGTATTCTCGCGCTTCAAAGAGGGCGATTGCGGCTTCGATCTCCTCCACAGCACGCGTGTAGCGTTCATCGGCGCGGTACTCCCCGAAGCGGGCAATGTGATCCTCGAAAGTCTGCGCAAAGCTTTGGAAAGGGGCCAGAATTCCCGCAAGCGCGAGTGCTGCGCCTTTCAAGAACCGGTGCATGGCATTCTCCTCAAGATCTTCGGATACCGTAGGACAGGTTCCGTAGGCTCGCTACCGTGCTAGATGAACCAAAGTGCCGCGTCGGGCGTAACACCGACATACGAGACCGGAGCAGGACCATGGACATCATCAACGTCATTATCGCACTATTTTCTGTGGGCTTTGGCCTCTTTGGATGGGTGGCGCCCAAGTACACGATGGACGTTGTGGACCTCCAGGATGGCGGCTCCACCATGGGCATGTCCGAAGTCCGTGCTGCGTCAGGGGGCGTTTTCGTCATTACAGGCCTCGCGGCGCTGATTATCGGATCACCATCAGCGTATTTGATGGCAGGCTTGGTCTGGGGAGGTGGTGCCACCGGGCGTGCGCTCAGCCTCATCTTTGACGGTCAAACCTCTAAGAAGTGGTGGTTTTTCGCAATTGAGCTTGCTGTCGCCATCGCTGCCCTTTGGGCCAATTGGGAAGTCCTGAGCACCTGACGCCCGCAATTAACGCTCTGGAATATGCTCTTCCAGATGCGAACGCGTGGTGCCCCAAAAGGCATAGCAATGTTTGCAACCGGCGTGGCGTCTGCCTATATCTCAGGTGTTCGCAAGAACTATGGACATAAACGCGCTCGTAATAAGCGGATCGGACCCGGGGGCGGTACCCGGCGGCTCCACCAACACCCTTTCGTTTGAAGGGCTTGGGGCCGAAATAGGATCGACGGACGTCTAAAGGGGTTAGCTTTGTCTCGGCGGGGTGCCACCGTACCGGCCCGAACAGTACAATTGCAAACGACAATCGTGCTCCGGTTGCTCTGGCCGCGTAAGCGGTCCGGGTTGAACCGAACTTAAGCCCTGGCGCCTAGCCGCGTCAGGCGGGGTCCGCAGGCACCTGGCAACAGAAGCCTGCATTTCATACCACCCTGATTGTGCTTCCCTCTTCCCGGGTGTCCGCATGTTTTGTAAACGACGGACAGCTTGACCCGACCAATCGATCAGAAATGCTGACGCCCCACGCGATCCTTGAAACCGCGCTTTACGTCTCTGACCTCGAGGCGGCACATGGCTTCTATGCTGGCATCCTGAACCTTGAGGAGGTTCTGCACGTCCCGGGCCGTCATCGTTTTTACGGTTGCGGGCCGGGGATGCTCCTCCTGTTTGTCGCGGAAGCGACCCGTGAGGCCTCTGGCCCTCTCCCGGTCCCGACTCATGGGGCGTACGGCCCCGGGCATCTGTGTTTTCGCGTCCCGCCGTCGGAGCTTACGTCCTGGCGCGCGCATCTTGAGGCGCAGGGTGTTGAGATCGAAGCGGATTTTGAATGGCCCACGGGGGCACGGTCGATCTACGTCCGGGACCCGGATGACAATTCTATCGAGTTCTCGGAACCCCTCCTCTGGAACCGCCCCTCCTAGTCTTTTCCCCGTCACATCGCCGCGATAAGCCGCACAGATGGAACCGGGATATCGCGATCTGTGGCGCGCATTTGGGCGCATCGGCTGCCTGAGCTTTGGCGGTCCTGCGGCGCAGATCGCACTCATGGAGGAGGAGCTGGTCGCCCGACGCGGCTGGCTTACGCAAGACGCATTTCTGCGCGCATTGAGCTTTTGCATGCTGCTGCCAGGGCCCGAGGCAATGCAACTTGCGACCTACGCTGGCTGGCGGCTTAAGGGCGTCTGGGGTGGTATCTTGGCGGGCTCTCTCTTTGTGCTGCCTGGGGCGCTCGTGATCTTCGCGCTGGCGGCAAGCTACATCCGCTTTGGTGCGCAACCCCTTGCGCAGGATATCTTCCTGGGGATCCAAGCGACGGTCGTCGTCATCGTCTTGCTGGCGCTACGCAAGCTCACCGCCAAACTGAAAGGCCGTTCCGGTCTTGTCATTGCGGCGCTCGCATTCCTTGCCATCTTCGCCTTCGCCATCCCATTCCCGATAATCATCTTCGCCGCAGCGCTTTACGGTTGGTTCACGACGTCTGGCACACCGGCTCCAACAAACGTTGAGCGGCCACGTCCGGGCGTCCTCTTGGCCCTTGCCACGCTCTGGGGCCTGCCAATCGGGCTGTTTTGGGCGCTTGGAGCGGGCTTTCTTCTGACACTGTCGCTGTTCTTCAGCCAGCTGGCGGTCGTGACCTTCGGCGGCGCCTACGCGGTCCTCGCCTATATGACGCAAACAGTCGTACAAGAATTGGGCTGGATCTCTACCGATGCGATGATCGATGCGCTCGGCCTTGCAGAGACGACCCCTGGCCCCCTCATCCTTGTCACCCAGTTCGTGGGAATTCTTGCCGGTCATGCGCTTGGTGGCTGGCCACTGGCCATCCTTGCGGGTGTTGTGACGCTTTGGGTGACGTTTCTGCCCTGCTTCCTCTGGATCTTTGCCGGGGCGCCGTACATCGAGCGGTTGACGTCGCATCCCCGCGTCGCAGCAGCGCTTGGCGCAGTTACGGCGGCGGTGGTGGGCGTGATCTTCAATCTCTCCCTGTTCTTCGCGTTTCATGTCTTTTTCGAAGACGTGGCACGCTTTGATCTGCACTTTGGACTGTTTGGTGCTGACAGAGTGCTCGGCTCGCCAATTACGCTACCCGTCTTGAACACCTTCCGGCCGCTGGCCTTTGTGCTGATGCTGATTGCCGGGGGCCTCATGGTGGGTCTCAAGCGCGGGATTATCACCACTCTTGCCCTGATGATCCCGGTGTCAGTGGCCCTCACCGCGCTGGCGTGACGCTCTTTCGCTTCCCTGAGAATCCCTTATGGTAAAGTTACCCAATGCGGGAACAGCTCATGGCAGACTCAATCGAATATGGCGTGTTGATGCACCGCGCGATGCGGGGCCTGATCCATGAGGTGCTGACAGATGTGCAGGAGCGGGGCGGGCTGCCCGGCTCTCACCATTTCTTCATTACATTCGATACGATGCACCCGGATGTTGAGATCGCCGACTGGCTGAGCGACCGATACCCTGGGGAGATGACAGTCGTGATGCAGCACTGGTTCGCAGGGCTCGAAGTCACTGACGACGGATTTGCCGTGACACTGAACTTCGGGGACAGCCCGGAACCCCTGTACATTCCCTTTGATGCCATCAAAACCTTCGTGGACCCCTCTGTTGAATTTGGCCTCCGCTTCGAGGGACACGAAGGCGAAGAAGAGGCAGAGCCGCGCCCGCTCTCATCCATCCCCACCGAGGTCGGCAAAGGTGAGCCCGAGCAAGAGCCAGAGCCGGAGACAAAGTCCACCAAGGGCGACGTCGTTAGCCTAGACAGTTTCCGCAAGCACTAGATCCACTTTAGCGCCGTCGTTTCCGCCGTGAGGGCCGTTACGGCTAACATATTGCGCCCGTGTCCGAGCCGCCGTAACCGGAGGTGAACAAAAGGACCGCATCCCATGACGAATACCCGCACGGAAACCGACAGCTTTGGGCCTCTCGAGGTCGACGCAACGCGCTACTGGGGCGCGCAGACGCAGCGGTCCTTGATGAACTTTCCCATCGGATGGGAGACGCAGCCAGTCGCCATCGTCCGCGCCCTCGGTGTCATCAAGGAGGCTTGCGCGCGGGCCAACGCCGAAGCCGGAAAGCTCGACGGGATCGGAGACGCCATGCAGCAAGCGGCCCACGAGGTCGTGGAAGGAAAGCTCGACGATCACTTCCCGCTCGTGGTGTGGCAAACAGGTTCGGGCACGCAGTCGAACATGAACGCCAACGAGGTGATCTCGAATCGGGCGATTGAGATCCTCGGCGGCGAGATCGGATCGAAGACGCCCGTCCACCCGAACGATCACTGCAATATGGGGCAGTCATCAAACGACACGTTCCCGACCGCCATGCATATCGCCACCGCGATGACCGCGCGGGACGTGACGCTCCCGGGGTTACGCAGCCTGCATGCGGCGCTCGCGGCGAAAGTCGAAGAGTTCGAAGGCATCATCAAGATTGGGCGCACGCACACGATGGACGCAACGCCCCTGACGCTCGCTCAGGAATTTAGCGGCTACACCCACCAGGTGGCCATGGGCATTGCCCGTGTGGAGGGTGCCCTGCCCCGAATCTACGAACTGGCCCAGGGCGGAACGGCCGTGGGCACAGGTCTCAATACGCCCAAAGGCTGGGGCGAGACTGTGGCTGCGCACATGGCCGACATCACTGGCCTCCCCTTCGTGACGGCGCCCAACAAATTCGAAGCGCTCGCCGCCCATGACGCCATGGTGGAGATGTCAGGCGCGCTCAAGACAGTGGCGGCCAGCCTTTTCAAGATTGCCAACGACATCCGGCTCCTCGGCTCCGGGCCCCGCTGCGGGCTGGGCGAGCTCATGCTGCCGGAGAATGAGCCCGGCTCCTCGATCATGCCCGGCAAGGTGAACCCGACGCAGTGTGAGGCGCTCACGCAGGTCTGCGCGCATGTATTCGGCAATGACGCGGCGGTGGGCTTTGCGGGCTCGCAAGGGCATTTCGAGCTTAATGTCTACAAGCCCATGATGGCCTATAACGTGCTGCAATCTATGCAACTTCTCGGCGATGCGGCGCAGGCGTTTACCGATAATTGCGTGGTCGGGATCAAGGCCAACGAGGACCGGATCGCCAAGATCATGAACGAAAGCCTCATGCTGGTGACCGCGCTGGCGCCGGAGATCGGATATGACAACGCGACCACGGTCGCCAAAACTGCGCACAAGAACGGCACCACGCTAAAGGAGGAGGCCGTGGGCCTCGGTTTCGTGACGGCAGAGCGCTTTGATGAGGTCGTGCGCCCCGAGAAAATGATCGGCCCAAAGTGAAGGTTCGGCCACACATCATGTTGG
>JBCCPQ010000117.1:0-8663 GCA_039024825.1 Pseudomonadota bacterium | reverse complement strand
GGAATTCAGCGCGGAACGCACGTTCTGAAGGCACTGAGCGTCGGGGCCAAGGCCTGCTCCGGCGGTCGGATGTACCTTTACGCCCTCGCTGCGGCCGGTGGCGCGGGTGTCGAACGCGCACTCGCCAACCTACGCACCGAGATTGAGCGGGACATGAAACTGATGGGGATCACCAGTCTCGACCAACTCAGCCGGGAAAACCTGCGGTTTCGATAAGTTGCACACAGGAAAAGTGTATCGGGGTTGAACCATTGGTTAAGTTCGTTCAGCGCTACTGACAAATGCGTTGAGCGACCTCGAACAGTCTCACGCTCGCTCTGTGCCGCGAAAACAGATGGCCACTGAGCGCTTGCAATGTCCGGCCCCTAGTAATCTCTTTCCCAGAAGACCCCGATCCCGGTTTCACCGTCGCTCGACGCTGAGCCCTGGAGCCTGGTGTTATTCGTGAGGTCGAGGTTGAGGTTTATCGTCGTGGATCCGCCTGCCCCGACTTCCACTTCGGAATAGAGATTTTCGTTCAGGCGTGCACCCACTGCCAGCTCGGTCTCGCCGGTCTCGGCATCAGTGCGCAGGTCGATGTCATCGACACCCAGGGCATTGCGCGTGTTTTCGAGCACGCCGTCGCCCGCCGCGCCGGACAACTTGCGGACGGAGTTCACAAGCCGCGCCACCTGGAAAGCGGAGAGGGTTTCGATCCCGCGCCCAAAGAGGATACGCGCGAGGATCTCGTCCTGGGGCAGGTCTGGAATGGAAGACAGAATGAGGTCTGGCTCTGTCACCCGGCCTGCGAGGGCAATCTCAGCGGTGATGTCTTCGACAACCGTGCGCGCGACGATGTTGATGCGAGGGATGAGGGCGCCTGCGACCGTGATCGCGCCCTCGCTCAGGTCAAGCCGACGGCCCAGGAAGTCGAGGCGACCACGCTGGAGTTGAAGCTCTCCAACCGGAACGGGGCTGCGGGCATTTCCGGTGACGCGAACGCCTCCCGTGAAGCCCGCATCAAGACCGCGCCCCCGCACGAAGACGGGCGTCGTCGCTGTCAGCGTGATATCGAGCGGGATCACCGGACCGCCCGCTGCCGCCTCCTGCGTGATGCCGGAGAGGTCAAGCCCCGCGCGATCGAGGGTCTGGCGCACATCTGCGGGTGCGCCCACATGGCGGATCGGTGGGATATCAGGCGCTCCCCCGAGGCCGGTATCGGGAATGCGGATCTCTGTCTCAGCAATATCGATATTGCCGCTGATCGCCAGCCGCCGGGCCGAACCGCGGAGCACGAGCGCCAGGGACGTGCGGTTCTCAAGGATGTCAGCGAAGCGAACGGGGATCCGGTTCGCGTTTATGCTCAGATCCACCGGGAACGGTTGGGAGAGGCCCGCCGTGCCTGCGACCTCAATGGGCGTCCCTTCAAGGCTTGCGGAAGCATCGATGCGAGCCTGCCCGCCCGCCAGACCGACATCGGCCGTAATCGGAGCGAGGGTGAGCGCATTGGCCGGATCAAAAAGGCGGCCATCGCGGATTGTGGCGGTACCTGACAGTGCTTCTGGCCCCGGCTGCCCGTTCAAACGAACGTCGAAGCCAAGCTGTCCGGAGAGGCCACGTTCACCGATGAAGCCTTGAGCAAGTGCGAGGGGCGCGGTGCCGTTTGCGGCGATGTCTACCGCACCGCCGGGCAGCCCCGCAGTGCCGGAGACGTCTGCGCGCGCGCCCTGATCGGTGCTTAGCGTCACCTCGAAATCGGGCTGGTTGGTGAGGTCGCGAGCCTCGCCGGTGATTGTGGCGCCGCCTGTGAGGCCGTCGACAAAGCTCGCCAGCGAGGCCGCGCGCGCATTGAAGGTGAGGCGCGAGCCATCGCCCAGCGGCGTGCCGTCAATGCGCGCAGACAGGCCCGGCGAGGCGGTGATATCTGCGCCAATTTCCAAGTTGCCCTGAAGCTCATCGATGCGGGCAGAGATTCGGGCCGGGCCGCGCAGTTGCGGAGTGACAAATCCGAGGTCCTGGGCAGATGCTGTGATGTCAAAGCCCTCGTCCGGCCCGGTGGCGCGGCCTGCAATCTGGGCGGTCAAACCCGGTGTCGCGGTGAGAGCTGCTTCGACGAGCAAGCCGTTTGTGAGGTCATCAAGGCGGGCCTCCACGCGTGCGGGGCCTGCAAGCTGCGGGACGAAAACACCGAGGTCGGCGATGGTTGCCGCGATGTCGAAGCCCTCCTCGGCCCCCGTTGCGCGCCCATCGATCTGGGCGGCGATGCCGGGCGTGGCAGTAAGGGCAGCATTCACCAAAAGACCGTCGGTCAGGTCATCCAGACGCGCCTCCACGCGTGCAGGGCCGGCGAGCTGCGGAACGAAAGGCCCGAGGTCAGCCGCCGTCGCCACAATATCAAACCCCTCCCGCTCCCCCGTCGGGCGGCCCTCAATCCTTGCTTCGATGCCCGGAGTGGCGGTGAGTGTTGCGTCAATGAGAGGCCCGTTGGCGAGGTCTGTGACGCGAGCATTGAGTGTTGCAGGGCCAGGCAGCGGCTCTGCAAAGGCGGCGAGATCTGCAATTTCAGCGGCGACGTCAAAGCCCTGATCTGGGCCCGACAGCGGGCCCTGGACCCGCGCACGAATGCCCGGTTCAGCGGTCAAGTCGGCGTCGAGTGTTGGGACCTCGGACAGGTCGACACGCGCGTTGATAGCGGCGGTGCCGTTCAGTTGTGCGACGAAGCGTTCAACTTCGGTCAGCGAGCCCTCGAACCGCACCGCAGCACCCTGCCCCGCAAGCGCGCCGGAGACAGCGGCGTCCAGGCCGAATTCCGTGACGACCTGCCCGCTCAGGCGTCGGTCGCCTTGGATATCTGCGAGGCTCACATCGAGCTCCACCGGACCGTCGACCAGGTCGGTGAACAGGGCGATTTCGCGCAGGCGCGCGGAGACGTCCAGGCCTCCATCCGAGCTGCTGAGCGAGCCCGCAACCCGGGCCGTTATCTCTGGGTTGTCGAGACGGAACTCTTCGATGCTCGTACCAGTCTCATCCCGGCGGAAGGCAACGACGAGATCTGAGCGTGGTGTCAAAAGAGGTTCTAGCTGCTCGATCCCGAGGTCGATGCGTTCTGACACACCGGTGAGAGAGACTGCGATGGCCCCTCCCGGCAACTCCGCCTCGGCGGTGACATCTGCGGTGACCGCTCCGGCAAGGTTTTGCCCGGATATGGCAGAAAATGATGTCAGGTCAGGCATGCTGGCCGCGATGTCGGCTGCGAGCGCAATGCGCCCATCAGTCGGCGTAATGTCGGCCCGGCCCGTGGCGGCAACGTTCTGCGCTTCCAAGTTTAGGTTCTCTAACGTGACGGCCCCGCCTGCCTGCGCAATGACGTCGGTGGCAAGCGTGATCGCCTCGCCCAGTGCCTCCTGCAGCGCGGGATCGCCCGGCGTCGCAAGGCCCTCGACGGCGGCTGTGATGCGGCCTTCGAATGGCGTGTCGCTGCCCGGGATGATGACGCCATTGCCATCGAGATCGAGCCGCGCTGCCGCAAAGCCAGACGCCGCCACGTCGCGCACGGTAATGTCAAAGACCCAAGCGTCGGATTCCGCAGCGTCGAAATCGAGGATGAGGTCAGCACGAGTCAGCGTTACATCGGTGCCTGGAATGGCAGATCGCTCCCCGCGACCGATCTCGCCTTCAAGAGAGAAGCGCTCTGGAGCACCGCCTGCGGCGAGGGCAGCTTCCCCAGATAGGCGCAGAGCATCAGAGATAAGCGTGAGACTGTCGAGCGTCAGCGCGCCGTCGTCAGCGGTTTGCCCGCGGGCTTCCAGCCGGGTGTCATCGCCAAAAAAGGCGCGGGATCCGGGATCGAGAAGCGGCCGGATGTCGCCCGCGAGGTCGGCGGTGAAGGCGCGCCCCTGTGAAACGGCCGACAGCGTGACGTCCCCGCCGAGACGCTCCACTCCGTCGGTAGCAAGACGGATATCGGCGGCAAAGTCATCAAGTTGCCCCTCACCCGCCACCACAAGGTTGAGGGAGGGCAGACCGGGCAGCGATAGCGCGCGTGCGACGATCCCCTCCGGCGGCTCGGAGATGTCGAGGCCGATACGCAAAAGCTCCGTTTCCGGAGAAAAGCCGAGGTCAATGAGGGCCCTTCCCGGTTTGTCGTCCACGCGCGCAGCGTCGAGAGATACGTCAAGCGCGCCATCTTCGAGCAGCGCAGAAAGCTCCGCGGTGGCCTCAACGGGTTCGCCAAGTACGGGCTCCGCCAGCGAGATCCGGTCCACAGCCAGCCGATCAATCTGAATTGTCACCGGCAGATCCGGGATGCGGAAGCCCGAGGCCTCCGCATCAGGTACCTCCACGGTCTCAGACGGCAATGGCGTGCGCAGAACACGCACGGCGGCGGCGGACAGCTCCTCAACTTCAAGCCGCCCGCGCAAAAGCGCACCGCGGTTCCAGTCGAGGGTCAGGTCGGTGAGTTCAATCCAGACGCCGTCGCGGTCAGAGACGCGTAGGGCCTCCATCGTTGCCTCGGATGACAATGCTCCGGCGAAGCCGTCAATCTCCACCGTCCGTTCCTCGTTGGACAACTGCCCTTCGAGAAGCGCTTCGAGCCGGGCGTTCTGGGCCTGCGAGGCCAGCGGCGCGAGGAGGAGAACGAAAGCTAGGAGATGTCGCAAAAGGAACTCCTCAGAAGGATTGGCCGAGGCCGATGTAAAGGCCGTAAGTTGTGTCGGGATCGGACGCATCGCCGAGGGGGATGCCTATGTCCACCCGGAGCGGTCCGAGCGTCGTGTTGTAGCGCACGCCGAGGCCGATGCCTGCGTGGTCTTCGCCGTTGCTGAAGTCACCTTCTGCGGCGACGTAGCCGTAGTCGAAGAAGCCCACCACCCCGATGGAGTCGGTGATCTCACGCCGGACCTCAAGCGAAGCACCCGCGAAGCTTTGTCCGCCGATCGTAGACGCGCCTGACGGTACGCCGAGCGACTGGAACCCCTGGCCGCGGACGGAACCGCCACCGCCAGAAAAGAAGAGAAAGTCGGGCGGTGTGCCTTGCACGGACGCGCCCTGGATGGAGCCAAGTTGCAGGCGTCCCGCGATCACCGTCCTCTCCCCGAGCGCGCGGTAGGCCCGCGCGTCGCCAGTGAGAAGAACGCCGGTTTCAGAGCCGGAGAAGCCGATAAAGGGCTGCACTTCCGCAGCAACAAAATAGCCGGAGGTCGGGTTGAGGCTGTCGTCGCGAAGATCGAGATTTGCGTCGACCGAGATGATGAAGTGCTGGAATTCGCGGGTCCCAAACGCGTCCGTGCTTTCGGAAGCGCGGAAGCCCACGTACACGCCCGCCTCGGTGTTTTCATTCACCTGCCGGGCGCGGCGCGCGCCGATTTCGAACAAGCTCTCTTTGAAGGAGGGCTCGTCGAGGCGCTCAAATGCGGCAGAGATATCAAGGGTGTCGTCGGCACGGCGGAAGCCGGGGATAGAGAGGAGCGTGGACAGCGCGTAGTCGATCCCGCCGCTATCCCCGGCAATCCCGGACACCGAAGCATCGAAACGGAGCCGCTCTGCCCCGCCAAAGATGTTGCGATGAAGCCAGAACGCCTCCAGCGACAGCCCTTCGTTCGAGGAGATTTCCGCCCCGAAGCCCAGACGCCGAAGCGGCGCGGCCTCAAGCTCAAGCTCGATATCGAGGGAGCCGTCGGCATTCGGGTTTACAGCCTCACGCGCCACCACGGAGGAGAAGGTTCCCGTGGAGACGAGGCGCGCACGGGCCTTATCCACCGCGTCAGGCGTGAAGGGCTGCCCAGTGGGCAGACCTGCTATGGTGCGAATACGCTCCGGCCGGACGCTGGCATCGGCTGGCACGACGAGTTGCCCGAAGGTGAGTGCAGGCCCGGGCACGATAGTAAGCTCAACGTTAAGCTCTGACGCGTTATGGCGCGCAGTGATCGCCTGGCCGGTGATCTGCGCTTTGGCGTGAGACGCGGCGCGCCAGTCCTCGACGGCCACACCCGCAGCCGCCCGGATCGCGCCAGTCGACGCGGTTGCACCGGGTCGGAAGCTCTCAGATGCCACCGAGCCGGGCGCCCGGGGCGATATGTCGGCGCGCCCAAAGCTGAAGCGGGAGCCAACTTCGACAGCTATCTCAATGGGGGTGACGGTGGCCGGCGCGTCAAATGCAGACAGGCCCGCCGCTTCCCGTCCGTTCATGCGGATAGACACGCTCGCACCAAAATACCCCTCGTCATACAGCGCCGCCAGAATACGTTCGTAATCGCCGCGGGCTGTTGCCACGAGATCGGCGTTGGTGGCGCCTTCTTCAGCCTGCAACACGAGTGCTTCGCCTTTCAGCCGTGTGGCGAGGTCGGTGTTTGGGACCGACAAGCGCAGCTCTTGCGTAAAAGCGGGCGCTGGCAGCAAAGTGGCAAGGAGTACAAAGAAAAGCGGAAGCGCCGGGAGGCAACGAAGGATAGTCTGGAACAAAGTCGAAGGCACAGGCATTGCGTCCCAAAGGGTAGTGACAGCGTCGCGACAGCCAAGGGGTGCCGCCCCCATCCCAAAGCACGGGGTGGGTAGCGATGCAACGCACCTGCCTGTGAAAAGTTGCAAGCATCCGCCGAAAGAGCGGCCCCGCAGAAAGTTGCGTGGGACAGACGGGAAGAATGAGAGACCAATATGACTAACAATGATTGGTGGCGCGGGTCTGTCACCTACCAAATCTACCCGCGTTCCTTCATGGACTCGTCGGGCAACGGGATCGGCGATCTCAAAGGCATTACTGAGAAACTGGGACATGTGGCGTCGCTCGGCGTCGATGCCATATGGCTATCGCCGGTTTTCACATCGCCCATGAAGGACATGGGTTATGACGTGTCGGACTATACGGGAATTGACCCGCTGTTTGGGACAATGGCCGACTTCGACGACATGGTGTCCCAAGCGCATGAGCTGGGGCTGAAGGTGATTGTCGATCAGGTGATCTCGCACTGCTCTGACCAACATGCCTTCTTTGAGGAAAGCCGACAGAGCCGCGATAACGCCAAGCATGACTGGTTCATTTGGGGGGACGCAAAGGCCGATGGTACCCCGCCCTCCAACTGGATGAGCGTCTTCGGCGGCCCGGCCTGGACCTGGGATACACGCCGCAAGCAATACTACATGCACAATTTCCTGAGCTCGCAGCCGGACTGGAACTTTCACAATGCCGATGTGCAGGATTACCACCTTAAGTGCATGGAATTCTGGCTCAAGCGCGGTGTGGACGGCTTCCGGCTCGACACTGTAAACTACTATTTCCACGATGCGCTTTTGCGGGATAACCCGGCAAATTACCTTGAATGGGGGCCGGACGCAGCAAAGCCAGTGGACATGCAATATTGCCTGTTTTCAAAGTCTCAGCCCGAAAACCTGAAGTTCCTTGAGCGTATCCGCACGCTTCTCGACAAATACGATGCGCGCACCAGCGTCGGAGAAGTGGGCGACAACCACAAATCCATCCCCCTCATGGGTGAATACACATCAGACGGACGGCTCCACATGGCATATTCGTTCGAGCTTTTGGGACCGGACTACACGCCCAAGCACTTTCGAGAGCGGATTGAGACCTTTTTCAAAGGCGCACCGGACGGGTGGCCGTGCTGGGCGTTTTCGAACCACGATGTGCCGCGCCATGCCGGACGCTTTCTTCCAAACGCAAAGTCGCAAGACGCTATCGCCAAGCAATCGGCGGCCTTGTTGCTGACGTTCCAGGGCTCCGTCTGTCTCTATCAGGGTGAAGAACTGGGCCTCGTTGACACAGAGCTTGCGTTTGAAGAGCTCACCGATGTGCAGGGCATCGCTTACTGGCCGGAGCCCGTGGGACGTGACAACAACCGGACGCCCATGCCGTGGACAAAGTCTGGCGCCAATGCCGGGTTCTCCGAAGCCGACAAAACGTGGCTGCCGGTGAAAGATCCCGCGAAGAAACGCGCGGTCGATCAGCAAGAGGAGGACGACGCATCCGTGCTGAACTTCTACCGGAAACTCATCAACCTCCGGGCGACCGAAGAGGACCTGCGGACCGGTTCGCAGCGCTTTTTGGAACTTGAGGACCCGGTGATCGGTTATGAGCGCGGAGAGGGGTTCCTATGCGTCTTCAATCTGTCAAAGCGCAAGGCGCGGGTTCAGTTGCCTTACGAGATCACGCCGGAAATCGAGGTGGCCGCGACGTGCAAGAAAGACGAGCTCGATCTCGGGCCAAACGGGTTCATCATCGGACGCCGTGGGTGAGCTATACCCGCCGTGCAGGGCGACCTTTCGGGGGGTGGGGTTGCATCCACGGTGCGGGCCGTGGGAGTCAGGACCCGCTTGCAGACACGCTCTGAAGGAAGAATGAAGCCATGCTCAGCCGTATTCTACCGCCGCATCTGAACGAGGATGACCTGTCGCTCCTCCTTGAAAACGGTCATCCTGACCCGTTTTCTGTCCTGGGCGTGCACAAGACGAAGGGTAAATCTTGGCTTGTCGCCATGGTGCCAAATGCTGTGTTTGTGACGGCCACGATGGGGCGGAAGGTCGTGGAACTGACGCGGCTCAGCGGGCCGGTTTTCGCTGCACAGGTGCCGAATTCCAAGATCAAGCCGATGCTGACGGCGACCTATGACGGCGGCGCACGCGAGGCAGCTGATCCCTATTCTGTTGGGCCGGTGCTCGGTGACGTAGACCTG
>JBCCPQ010000116.1:0-8689 GCA_039024825.1 Pseudomonadota bacterium | reverse complement strand
CGCCCGGAAGGCCGCCTCTTGGGCAGCCGCGCGATCCGGAAGCAGCGATTTTGCATCTTCCACATGTCCCGAGATGGCAGCGAGTTGCGCATCAATGACCTGCCCAAGGGCCGCGCCCTCAGCCTCCCGCATCTCAATGAAATCGTCTAAAAGGGGGGCGATATCAGCGGTAACCGCCTTGGCAAGGTCCGGCCCGCCGTCATCCTCGCCACCGCCGTCCGTCACGGCGCGAACAGCGTAGATGTCCGCGGCAGTGAGCGGAGCAAGGTGCAGCCCCGCTTCGCCAGCCAGCGTCTCCACCTGTTTGAGGCCCGCGACAACGTCCGCCACAGCGGTGTCATTGATGGCTCCGGACTGCACCTCAGCCCGTGAGACCTTCAGCGAGACTTGCAAGTTGCCTCGGGCGAGGGAGCTACTGAGCGCACCGCGCACGGCTTGATCGATCCCCGCAATCCAGTCTGGCACCCGAAGGCGAAGGTCGAGCCCCTTGCCGTTCACACCCCGCAGTTCCCAGACCCAGGTGAAAGGCCCGTACGCGCCGGTGCGCGTGGCGTAAGCTGTCATAGAGCGCGGCATAGCGGCCTTCAATGCGTGATGTCTGAGCGCTGCCTAGCAAGAGGCACGCCCCCCCTCAAGCACCCGTCCGACGGCGACATTTACTCTTTTAGTGAAATTCGCTGCCAATTCGCGTCGAGATTTGGCAATGTTTGTGTGGGGGCGGCATTCAATTGCGATAAGTTGAGCGGGGTGTAGTGTATGTCCGACGAAAACGCACAGGTCACTATGGTGGATTTCAAGAAAACCCAGCGGTTTGATGGCATTGCCGCGCTCGAGGCCTACTGGCAGAGCGTCCGCGGCAGCCGCCTCGTGCCGTTGCGCTCCGATATCGATCCCCGCGGTATCGAAAGCGCGCTGGACTTTTCTTTCATCGTGGAGCGTGTGACGTCCGGCGTCATCCGGTTTCGACTCGCAGGCTCACAACTCAACGAGATGATGGGAATGGACGTGCGGGGCATGCCCATCACGTCCTTTTTCGGCACACAGTCCCGCGCGCAGGTTCTGGAAGCCATCGAAGGTGTTTTCGACGGTCCCGAAGTGATCGAGATGTCCCTGGAAAGCGCGAACGGTGCCGGCAAACCTGCCCTGCCCGGCCAGATGATCCTGTTACCTCTCAAGAGCGATCTCGGTGACATCAGCCGTGCCATCGGGTGCTTCCCCACCCGTGGCGCCATGGGCCGTGCGCCCCGACGGTTCGAGCTTTTCGGGAAGATTCAGCGCCGCGCACTCCGCGACGCCGCTGAGGCACCCGTGGTGCATCGCCGCCCAGCGTCGCAGCGCCCACTTCCCGCGGGATTTGCAGAGGCCCCGGCCCCCTTCGAGCCCACGCGCCACGCTGCGGAGCGCCCGTACCTCAAGCTCGTCCGCGACGACGACTAACCGAAGAAGGGCGGCCTCGTGCGAGACCGCCCCTTCATCTTTCCCCAAATACCTTCGCCGGAGGCGATCAGACGGCAGCCGCCTGGCGGGTCTGGGCCGTCTGACCAAGCTCTTCGGCCACGAGGAACGCCAATTCCAGCGCCTGAGACGCGTTGAGGCGCGGGTCGCAGGCCGTGTGGTAGCGCGAGGACAGGTCCTCATCCGTTACCGCCCTGACGCCGCCCGTGCATTCGGTCACGTCTTTCCCCGTCATCTCAAAATGAACACCGCCTGGCACAGTGCCTTCGGCGCGGTGGACGGCGAAGAATTCCTGCACTTCGCGCAACACGCTGTCGAAGGGACGGGTCTTGTAGCCCGTGGCGCTCTTGATCGTATTGCCGTGCATTGGGTCGCACGACCACACGACATTGGCACCTTCTGCCTGCACCGTCCGGATGAGGCGCGGCAGGTGGTCGGCGACGGTGCCCGCGCCAAAGCGTGCGATCAGCGTCAAACGCCCGGCCTCATTCTGAGGATTGAGCTTTGCCATGAGAACCTTGAGGTCCTCTTCCGTCGTCGTCGGCCCGCACTTCAGACCGATCGGGTTCTGAACACCGCGGCAAAACTCGACATGGGCGCCATCGGGTTGGCGCGTCCGATCACCGATCCAAATCATGTGGCCAGAGCCCGCGAGCCACTTCCCGGACGTAGAGTCCACCCGCGTCAGCGCTTCCTCGTACTCCAGAAGCAGCGCTTCGTGGGACGTGTAGAAATCGACGGTGGACACTTCATCGTTGTTGTCTGACGTGAACCCGGCGGCCTGCATGAAATCCAGCGCGTCGGAAATGCGGCCCGCCATCTCGCGATATTTCTCGCTCTCTTCGCGGTCCGTGAAGCCCAGCGTCCAGGCATGAACCTGATGAATATCGGCGAAACCACCCTTCGAGAACGCGCGCAAAAGGTTCAGCGTGGCCGAAGCCTGCGTATACGCGTGAAGCATCTTATCCGGGTTCGGGATGCGTGCCTCAGGCGTGAAGTCGAGCTCGTTGATGATATCGCCACGGTAAGACGGCAGCTCCACGCCATCTTTCACCTCTGTGGGCGCGGAGCGCGGCTTTGCGAACTGCCCGGCCATACGCCCGACCTTCACAACCGGCACTTTCGCGGCAAAGGTCAGAACAACCGCCATCTGCAACATGACCTTGAACGTGTCACGGATGAGATCGGCCGAGAACTCACCGAAGCTTTCCGCGCAGTCCCCACCTTGCAGCAGGAATGCCTCCCCGCGTGACGCTTTGGCGAGCTCTGCTTTTAATGACCGAGCCTCGCCCGCAAAAACGAGCGGCGGATACTGCGAGAGCTGCGCTTCCACGGCGCTGAGCTTTGCCTCATCCAGATACTCGGGCATCTGAACTCTTGGCTTGTTGCGCCAGTCAGATTTCTGCCACTCGGTCATTGCGTTAGTTCCTTACAATCGGAGCGCGAAAGCTCCTCGGTTAGCGTTAGCAGACGCCGGTATACAGAGGTGTTCCTCCTGTGGAAACAGCCTAATTCGTCTGGGACAACCGGGTGGGATGAAACTTGCCTTGACGTGCGTTTCTGCCGTGTCCAAGGGTATTCTGCGACATAACAGCCAGATAGCGACATGCTCACCCAGCCGCCCCGGATAGACGTTCAAAGCGACGGTTCGAAACCGCGCAAGTTCGTCTTTGTCCTGTTGCCGGACTTTACGCTGTTGTGCTTCGCCTCGGCGGTGGAGAGCCTGCGCATCGCCAACCGCATGGCCGGAAAGACCCTCTATGCCTGGGAGCTCATGGGCGAAGGCGGCACCCACATCACCTGTTCGGCCGGGACGGAGTTTCGCGTCGACAAGGATCTTGACGAGGTCTCTCGCGACGACACCGTGCTTCTGTGCGGAGGGCTCGCAGTGCAGGAGGCCACGACAAAGCGCCTCCTCGCATGGCTTCGGCGTGAAGCACGGCGCGGCCCGGTGATGGGCGGTCTTTGCACGGCGGGCTTTTCGTTGGCGAAGGCGGGTCTGCTCGACGGAAAGCGCGCAACAATCCACTGGGAAAATCAGGACAGCTTTGCGGAGGAGTTCCTCGAGGTCGAGCTCACGAAGTCGGTCTTCATCGTCGACGGCAACCGCGTGACGACGGCGGGCGGTACGGCTTCGATCGATCTGATGCTCAAATTTATTGCCGAAGACCACGGCGAGGACCTTGCCAATGCCGTGGCCGATCAGCTCATTTACTCGTCCATCCGCACGGATCAGGACACGCAGCGCCTCTCGATCCCGACACGCATCGGCGTACGCCATCCGCGGCTGAGCCAGGTGATCCAGCAGATGGAGCTGAACATCGAGGAGCCGATTTCACCGTCAATACTCGCCAAGGATGTCGGAATGTCCACACGCCAGCTTGAGCGACTGTTCCGACGCTACCTCAACCGATCGCCCAAGCGCTACTACATGGAACTCAGGCTTCAGAAAGCGCGCAATCTGCTGATGCAGACGGATATGAGCGTCATCAACGTAGCGCTGGCCTGCGGGTTCGCGTCGCCCTCGCATTTCTCAAAATGCTACCGCGCCCATTACAACACGACGCCCTACCGCGAACGCGGGGCTCAAGCTGCGCGGATGAGCGTGTAAGAATATTCTGCGAAGAGCGCAGAGCTTCGCAGAAGCGAATAAACTGAGATCCTTCGCAGAAGGATCTTATGCGCCCGATGGCGCCATTCGATAAAGCGCGCCTTGACCCACGCTCAGGAACCAGATGGAGCCGTCAGGGGCCTCTCGGATATCGCGGACGCGCAGTGTTTCATCGGAGGCAATGCGCTCGGCCTCCCTCACGGAACCCCCTGCTTCAAGGCGAGAAATCATGTCAAACTTGAGCGAGCCCACAAAGATATCGCCCCGCCACTCCGGAAACATGTCGCCGCTGTAGATCATCATCCCAGAAGGGGCGATTGAGGGATCCCAGTAAAAGGCAGGCTGCTCCATCCCTGCTTGCTCGGTGCCCTGCCCGATCTTCGCACCGCTGTAATGACGCCCATAGGAGATGACCGGCCAGCCATAGTTCGCGCCTTTCTGGACCAGATTGATCTCGTCACCGCCCTGTGCGCCGTGCTCCACCGTCCAGATCCGACCTTGGGCGTCCATGGCCATGCCCTGCGGGTTGCGGTGCCCGTATGACCAGATGCCGGGCTGCCCGCTCCCGCCCACGAAAGGGTTGGACGAGGGGATCTGTCCACTCCGCGTGATCCGAACCACAGAGCCGTTCTCGATGCTGCGGTCCTGGGCAGACGGCCGGTCACCACGGTCGCCGATTGTCAGATAAAGTGATCCATCTCGCGCTTCCACGAGGCGAGAACCAAAGTGACGCCCACCCGATGCTCCGGGCGCAGCCTCCCAGATGGTTTCGATGTTTGTGAGACCGCTCGCGTCCAGAACTCCACGGGCCACAGCAGTGTTTGACCCACGTCCCTGTCGCTTTGCGAAGGTGAAGTAGAGTTCCTTGCTCTGCGCAAAATCGCGCGGCACGAGCACGTCGAGTAGGCCACCCTGACCTTGGTCCACAACGTCGATACGGCCCACGACTTCCGCGCTTTGGCCGGGAGTAAGCAGCACCACGTCGCCCCGCTTTTCCGTCAGGACCACCTGACCATTCGGCAGAAAGCCAAAGCCCCAGGGCGCATCAAGCCCGGTCACCACCGGCGTCATTGTCATCGCGCCAGCAGAAGTGCTGGTTTGCGCGGACGCAGAAAGCGCGACCGAGACCGACACGACGGCTCCCAAAATTGCGGCGGACAGGGTTTTACGAAGCATCGGCATTCTCCTTTGAAGAAGAAGATAGGCATGACGCGCGATGTGTCTTGTCACCATTACGCGACATCATCCCTCGGGCCCAAAACCCGCCTGAACCTACTTTCCTTTTCTGCTGGGACGGCTAACCTAGCCGACGGAAAGAATTCCAACTTGGGAGAATACACATGAAAAAGCTGCTTATGGCCTCTGCGGCCACGGCGCTCCTTGCCGGCGGCGCGCAGGCTGGGGGTCATATCGAGATCAAGCTCGGCGTGCTTCTGGGCTTCACCGGCCCCATCGAATCCCTCACCGGCCCCATGGGCGCAGGCGCCCAGGCGGCCGTGGATGAGGTGAACGCGGCAGGCGGCATCCTTGACGGCCACTCTGTCGAGGTGATCTCGGCTGACACGGGCTGCATCGACAATGGCCTCGCGACCTCAAACGCCGAACGTCTCATCGCTGAAGGCGTGAACGGGATCGTTGGTGGCGATTGCTCCGGTGTGACAGGCGCGATCCTCGCAAACGTCGCCATCCCGAACGGCATGGTGATGATCTCACCGTCGGCCACGTCGCCCGCTCTTTCCACTGTGGAAGACAATGGCCTGTTCTTCCGCACGGCGCCGTCTGACGCCCGCGAAGGCCAGGTCATGGCAGAGATCCTGCAGGAACGCGGCATCGAAAGCATCGCGCTGACCTACACCAACAACGACTACGGCAAGGGCCTCGCAGACGCGATCCAGGCCAATTTTGAAGGCCTTGGCGGCGAAGTGACCATCGTCACGGCGCATGAGGACGGCAAGGCGGACTACTCCGCAGAAATCGCCGAACTCGACGCGGCGGGCGGCGACCTTCTGGTCGTAGCGGGCTACCTCGATCAGGGCGGCCTTGGCATCATCCGCGCGTCCCTCGACGCTGGTGCGTGGGACACGTTCGGTCTGCCGGGCGGCATGATCGGCGACTCACTGCCCGCAAACGTTGGCCCGGACCTCAACGGATCCTTCGGCCAGATCGCGGGGTCCGGCGGTGACGGCGCAGACGCCATGGCCTCCATTGGTGAGAGCGCAGGCTTCGACGGAACTTCTCCTTATACGCCAGAGTCTTACGACGCTGCAGCGATCTTCATGCTCGCCATGGAAGCGGCAGGATCCAACGATCCGGCGGAATACGCGGGTGAGATCCTCAACGTGGCCAACGCCCCGGGCAAGCAGTTCTTCCCCGGTCAACTGGCCGAGGCGCTGGAAGCTGTCCGCGCGGGTGAGGACATCGACTACCAGGGCGGGTCCGCCGTGGAGCTGATCGGCCCGGGTGAGAGCGCAGGCTCCTACCGCGAGATCGAAGTGCAGGACGGCGAGAACGTCACTGTCGCGTTTCGTTAAGATCGCCTCACATCACATTGAACAGCCCGGACTTTCCGGGCTGTTCGCTTAAGCGGGGAAGACATCCGTGATCGAGGTCCACGACCTTCACAAGCATTTCGGCGGCTTTCACGCCGTGGACGGTGCGACGCTCTCCATCGCGGAGGGATCCATCACCGGGCTGATCGGCCCCAATGGCGCGGGAAAGACAACACTTTTCAATGTTATAGCGGGCAATCTTCAACCCACCTCAGGCGCCGTGACGATGGCGGGCGAAGACATCACCGGCCTGCCGCCCCACGAGCTCTTTCACAAAGGGCTCCTGCGGACATTTCAGATCGCCCATGAGTTCAGTTCGATGACGGTTCGCGAGAACCTGATGATGGTGCCCGGACATCAGGCGGGGGAAAGCATCTTGAACGCGTGGTTCGCGCGCGGACGCATTCGCGAGGAAGAGCGTGCGTTGGCCCAGAAGGCCGATGAAGTGCTTGATTTCTTGATGATTTCCCATCTCACGCATGAGAAGGCAGGCAATGTGTCCGGGGGACAGAAGAAGCTCTTGGAGCTGGGACGCACGATGATGGTCGACGCCAAGATCGTGTTTCTAGACGAAGTCGGCGCGGGCGTGAACCGCACGCTTCTCAATACCATTGGCGACGCGATCCTGCGGCTCAACTCAGAGCGTGGGTACACGTTCTGCGTCATCGAACATGACATGGATTTCATCGGCCGCCTCTGCGACCCGGTGATCTGCATGGCGGAAGGCAAGGTTCTCGCCGAGGGGACGATCGACGAAATCAAGGCCAACGAGCAGGTCATTGAAGCGTATCTCGGCACCGGCGTTAAGAACAAGAAAACCGCCTGAAAATGCAGAGCCAGAACCCATACAGAAACCATACAGAAACCAGCCATACGATTTTGGGCGCTGGGGAGTTAACGCGTCCTCCGACCGCCGCCGCTGCCGTTAGGCTTTTGCAAAGTTTGACGCGAAGATCTCGGATGATGTCGGAAACGGGTGCGGCCCATGAGTGATCGCTATGACGGCCGCGGGAACCACGACCGCTCCATCCAAAATCTGCGCGCCGGCGCTTCTTTAGAGAGCGGCGTCCACGGCGCATCCGTCCCGGTGGGCGGACCGGATCCGTACCTCATAGGCGACGCCATGACCGGTGGCTACGGCACGGGCGCGGACATACTCCATGACTGCACCATCGCGGTGAATGAGGGGGAGATTGCCGTCATTGTGGGCCCCAACGGGGCGGGCAAATCAACTGCGATGAAGGCGGTGTTCGGGATGCTCGATGTCCGCCAAGGCGCAGTCCGACTAGGCGGAGAGGATATTACCGCGCTGACGCCTCAGGCGCGGGTCCAGAAGGGCATGGGGTTCGTGCCGCAGACGTCGAACATCTTCACCTCTATGACGGTGGAGGAGAACCTCGAGATGGGCGCCTTCATCCGCGACGATGACATCGCTGGCACCATGGAGCAGGTCTATGATCTGTTTCCCATTCTGCGCGAAAAGCGGCGGCAGCCGGCAGGGGAGCTGTCGGGGGGACAGCGCCAGCAGGTGGCCGTGGGCCGCGCGCTCATGACAAAGCCGCGCGTGCTGATGCTGGATGAGCCAACGGCGGGTGTGTCGCCCATCGTCATGGACGAGCTCTTTGACCGGATCATCGAGGTCGCGAAGACGGGGATCTCCATTCTCATGGTCGAGCAGAACGCCCGGCAAGCGCTGGAGATTGCCGACAAGGGATACGTCCTCGTTCAAGGGCGCAACGCCTATACCGGGACCGGTCGCGAGCTGTTGGAAGATCCCGACGTCCGCCGGTCATTCCTGGGTGGTTAGGTCGGGACGCCTCCGGCGCGGAGGTATTTGGGAAAGATGAAGGTGGGAGCAATGAGAGACTATCTGGCGGCTTTGAGCGCCGCGCTCATCGGACTTGGAGCGACCGGCCTGGGAAGCGGAGTCTCAGCGCAGGAGGCTGCCGCGCCAACGACGCAGGACGCCCCTGTCTTTCAGATCCTCTGCGCGTTCGAGCGCGCT
Organism: Pseudomonadota bacterium; assembly: GCA_039024825.1. Taxonomy (GTDB): domain Bacteria; phylum Pseudomonadota; class Alphaproteobacteria; order Rhodobacterales; family Rhodobacteraceae; genus Shimia_B. The sequence goes on along the minus strand of JBCCPQ010000116.1, from coordinate 69 downwards.
TCGGGCGGCGCTGAGGGCATGGCGCCGCTGGAGGAGCCGCGAGGCGGCCAGATCGTGGGGTCAGACCGG
>JBCCPQ010000115.1:0-8698 GCA_039024825.1 Pseudomonadota bacterium | reverse complement strand
GGAAATCCGACCGTTTGTCACCTTGGTCTGCAGAAGGATGTCTTCCCCCTGCTGCAAAGCGCCATCCATTGAGAGGCTTAACCCGGCCGCTCCCGCGAAAAACTGTCCAATGATGATCGAAACCGAAGGCATGAACTCAAATCTTCAGGTGGTATGCTGGTCGCAGATCTCTTTCATCTGTGACTTAGCACGCCGCAACCCATTTTGAGGAATCCGTCCGAGGCGCGTTAAGAGAGTTGTCCCGCGCTTGCCCCCTGCCCTCTTTCGCGGCGCAGGCGTTTGGAGCTTTGGCAAAAGTCCTGCACGAAACGAAAAAGGGCCCCTCGTCGGAGGGGCCCTTTTCCAAAATCAAGCCGAAGCCTTAGGCAGCGCGGCGGCGTCCGTAGATGCCAAGACCGCCCAGAGCGGCAGCAAGCAGGAGGCCAGCAGCCGGCAGCGGGATCGGAGCAACTTTGACCAGTACAGCGATGTCGTCAAAGTCACGGTTGTTCGCCGCGATGTCGTCGAACAGGACGAGGAACGACGTAGCGCTCACCTGGATCGCGCCGATTGCGTAGGCAGAGGTTGCCGGATCAGCCGTGCCAGCGTTGTCGAAGAGACCGATAGCATCTGCGGGTGCAGACGTGCCGAAAGCGAACTGGAGAAGGCCGGGACCCTGCGTGACAGAAACCACGTCACCAAAAGTTGCCGTCCCATTGGTAAAGATGGGAACGCCACCGCTGGTGCTCACAAAGTTCGAATTCCCTGCCTCGAAGCCGAGGTAGGTGTAGGTCACGACAGCGCCGGTATCGACGGACAAGCCGTTGGTGGCGTCTTTCAGATCGCCGGTGATGAAGTCGACGGTCAGACCATCGAGATCGAGGCCGAGATCATTGTTCGAAATAATCACGGAGTCCGTAGCACCGTCGAACGATAATGTCGTTGCGGACACCGCGCCTGCCGAAAGGCCGACCAGTGCTGCGATAGATAGTATGAGCCGTCTCATGAAACACTCCCAGGATAATTGTGCACACGCGGCTCGTTACCATGATTCTCAAGACTGCAGCCACAGAGTTGACGCATTTATTTCCTGAGTTTGCCTTGGTTTTAAGGACGCTGGTGGCTCCACAAGGTCATTGTTTCTCAAGACACGACAGACCACACCTTTAAGTTGTATTGCCTGACTTGGCCCCCATCCACATGCCGCATTTTGGCCACATGTTTTGGCTCCGATTCCTGGCTTTGGACGGCACACCGCCTTCGGCAATGTGGGCTCACACCACTTAATTCGTCTTGCAGTCTTTGTTCGGCTTATCTATCTAGCTATCTGTCTAGATATATATGAGGCCCCCATGTGGACGCTCTATGAAGCAAAGAACAAGTTTTCCGCCCTCGTGGAGGATGCCCTGAACGGGCAGCCGCAAGAAGTGACCAAAAGGGGCAAGCCCGCTGTCGTCGTGATTGCCCACGCGGAATACGAACGCTTGCTTGAGACGGCCACCGCCTCACGCGGGTCATTCCTCGACCATCTAGAAGCATTCCCCGGCGAGGAGATTGAGCGCCTTGAGGCCCGGCCGAGGGACGTCGATCTTTGATGTATCTCATCGATACCAACGTGATCTCCGCGGCCCGACGGTCAGGGCGGCACCCTGCCCTCTCCGCTTGGCTGCGCTCTCAGGACGAAAGTAACCTTTACCTGTCCGTCATCTCGGTTGGGGAAATCGCGCGAGGCATTCGGCTCCAATCAAAGAAGAACGCTCCTTTCGCCGCGGAACTGGCAGCGTGGCTGGACCGGACAGAACGCCTGTTTGCTGACCGCCTTCTCCCCTTCGACGCGCAGGCCGCGCGGATTTGGGGCGATCTGTCTGCCACCATTGGGCACCCGGGCGCTGACCTCATGATTGCCGCAACCGCCCTTTCGCGCGACGCCACGGTTGTGACCGGCAACGTGTCGGACTTCGAGCCCACAGGCGTCCGGATCTACGACCCGTTCCGCACGGATCGGTAACCGGAATTTAAGGTCGTTTTGGCAGGGGAAGGTTTCGCGGCGAAACCTTGGGGGCTCCATCAGAGCCCGATTTTAGCGGTTTTTGGTGGTCGAGGTTTCGCCGCGAAACCTAACCATCGTCGAAGAGGCCCTGCTCAATCGCTTCCCAAAACGCCAGAATGGCCGCGGAATTCAGGGCAGACGTCCACCCATGCCGATCAAAATCGTCCCGCAATGCCCCGTCCTTTAGCGTCGATCTAAAGGCTCTTTTATCAGCATCGCGCTGCGTGGGGGACCGTCTCGCCGCCGCCTCCAGCACTGCTTTCAGCTTTTTCGCCCGATCTGAGACAGGCTGTTTCGGCGCTTCATCGTCCTTGAAATCCTTCGCCAAAGCGGCCGACAGATACCTGCTCGGGCTCTTCACATGGTTTCGCCGCGAAACGTAGGCAAGCTTTTCGTTGACGTAGTCTTCGCCGTATTCCGCAACCCATTGCCGTGCGAGGCGATCGGAGACGCCCAGGTAGCGAAGCTTGGCATACGTCTCACCGGTCCGGATTCCGGCCCCATCATCAAGCTCCAGAATCGAAAGCTGCGGGTTCGGGCGGATGCGGAACCTGATCGCAGCCACGGCACGGCCTTCTTTGCGGAGCTCGGGGTCCACGACGATGTTTGAGGCGCGGTTAACCTCAGCCACGGCGGGCTTGATGATCTTGGCGTTCAGCTGCTTGAAGCTCTGATAATATGCGCTGTCATCGACGCCCATGAGCTGCCGAAACAACGGCAGATCCCACCACCCCGTGGAGCCGGTTCGGACAAAGCGGTAGCAGTTCTCATACAGCGCCAAGGCGTGCCCGGACGAGAAACGGCGCTGGATATTGAGGTTTATGAGAGCAAAGACTTTGGGGTCATTGAGACGCTCGGCGAGGGCGGGCGAGTAGCTGTATTCGCAAACGCCACCTTTCAGCTTCGCAAAGGCTAACATGGAGCTGACACCCCATTCTTGCTGGCCGGATTCGTCGAGCATGTCCCAGGTCGCGACAGTCTCTGCAAGGCCAGTTAGAGCCTCTTTCAGCGTGTCTGTGTCGTTGGAATTATACCCGATCATGAGGCACAGCGTCCGGGCGTCGATGCGGTGGGTTTGCTGCGAGGTGAGCGTATCGTAGGCGTTCAGCAGCAGGACGTTGGAGAGCTTGCGTTGCAGAAGGGTCAGCTTGCCGGAGACATGTATCGCCGCGACATGCTTTTTCACCGATGAGCGACGCAGCGCCCCGGTGAGCTGATCCCGTGGGATATCCGTGATTCCTGCCATGCCTGCCTCTTTTTCCACAGATTAGCGGATAAGGCACCCTCGCTCAAGGAGCGCTTAGGTACCCAATTGCAGGAGGTCCCTTTAAGGGCAGGGGACCCATCTACGGGATGTTCAGCCGCGGAGCCTTACGTGATTCGGCATCGATTCGCTGCGAAACGCCTTTTCCCGTGTGTTAGTGCCTGTTTCCCTGCGAATCGGAACCTTTTGCCCTGTATCCGGGTCCCTTTAATCCCGCAGTCTGGTTCCACTCATCCCGCAGACCGGTCCCCAAAATACCTCAAGCCACTGATAACAAGCATTAATATCCCACCTAAAGACTATAAACCCTCGAAAGAGGATAAACCTGTTTAGTGTCGGTGTTGGCTTTATGGTACTATTTATGGGGTAGAGGACGAGAAAAATGTCCCTTTCTCCAGCCATGTGCGCTATTCACGGTGATATACGCCGGAAGAGCGGACATGAGAGGCAGGCATGAGCGACACAGCGCATCCCCCGTATTTTGGTATAGACCCGGCCGCCGCCGCACGGAAGCTGGCCGATCCAACATCAACGCAAAGGTTCGCCACGGCGGCGGGCCTGGCCGCCAAGGGACGCGATGACTTGGCTCGAAGGGGTTATGCGCCCGACGGCACAAAACGTCTGCGCCGCTTCTCGACGTGGGAGATTTGCAAGTACCTGATCCCGGTTGCACCGGCGCATTTCAGGCGTGTCCTGAAGGCGAACCCGGAGCTGCCCCAGGGCGAAGGGGAGGGGGGATCGAAGTGGTTTACCCTTGAGGAGGTCTTAGCACTTCGCGCGCATTTCGCTGCAGAAGGTGCGGCGGGCAAAGAATACCAACCGTACCGGCCAGAGGGTCTGGACGCAAAAGTCATGGCCGTGGCGAACTTCAAAGGGGGCGTTGGCAAAACGACAACTGCGGCGCATCTGGCGATGTCCGCGGCCCTGGACGGCTACCGGGTGCTGGTCATCGACCTCGACAGTCAGGGGTCCATGACGTCGATCATGGGCGGCAAGGTCGCCGATGAATGGCAGACAGCCTTCCCCCTCATCGCGCGGAACTTTGCGGAGCATCGCCGGGCGGCGGACCCGGATGCCCCGCTGGATGAGACGCTCACGGAGGCGCTGACAGTTGCACCCCGAGACCTGATCCAGAGCACGCACTGGCCGAACATCGACCTGATCGGCGCGCAACTGAACCTCTACTGGGCTGAGTTTCAGGTCCCTGTCTGGCGCATGCAGTCCCGTGGCTGGCCCCTTTGGGACGCGCTTTCGGCTGCGTTAGAGACGTCCGGCGTCCTTCAGGACTATGACATCGTGATGCTCGATACGCCCCCGGCGCTCGGTTACTTAACGATTAATGCACTGGCGGCGGCGGACATTCTCCTCGTGCCTCTGGGCGCCTCTTTCCTTGAGTTCGACAGCACAGGCCGCTTTTTCGACATGCTCTATTCCACCTTCGCCAGCATCGAAGACGGAGAGAATGCCAACCGGCGCGCGCAGGGCCTGCCGGAGATTGCCTTCGAATGGGACGCCGTCCGCGCCATCGTCACCCGGTTTGACGCGGGCCAGCAGGCCGATCTGGCAAACGTCGTTCAGGCCTATTTCGGCGACTTCATGACGGCCTACCGGCAGGAGGTCACGGCCATGGTGGGGCAGGCGGGGGAGCAGGTGTCGGGCATCTACGAGACCGACTACCGGGACTTTAACCGCGAGACCTATGTGCGGGGACGCGAGGCCTTTGACCGGACCTGGGCAGAGGTGAAGGAGGTGCTTTTGGGCACCTGGTGGCGTGATGCGCAGGAAGCGGCGGCGGAGCTGCGTCAGGAGGTGGCGAATGGCTAAGCGTCGCAAGCTGGAGGCGCCCTCGGCGGAGGAGCTCAAGGGTTTGGAGGCCGAGTTGGGCCGGAATAGACCCGAACGGCCCGCACCTATCGCGCAAGTGGCAGCCGATGCGTCGACCTTCGCACCGGTGTCTGATCCGCGCGATATCTCTGACGCGAAGGCGCTGCGGGCGGCGCGTGAAGCCGGGCGTCTCATTGAAGCCGTTCCCCTGAAGGAGATTGATGAGCACGCGATGATCCGTGACCGGATCGTTCTTGATGCCATCGAGATGCGCGAGCTGCGGTCGTCGATCCAGCAGTCGGGCGTTCGCCTTCCCATCGAGCTTTTCCCGTTGGAGGAGCCGGAGAAAGGCGGGGCGCGCTACGGTCTGATCTCCGGCTACCGTCGGTTTCTGGCGGTGAGCGAGCTTTTCGAGATGACGGAGCTGCCGGAATACGCGGTGATCCCAGCGCTGATCGTGCGCAAGAGCGAGGGGGCCGAGGCCATGGTGCGCATGGTCGAGGAGAACGAGGTGCGCGTGGGTCTGTCGCCCTTTGAGCGGGGGCGGATTGCGGTTGTTGCGGCCAATCAGGGGCTTTACGAGAACGCGCAGGCAGCGGTGGACGGCCTTTTTCCGGTAGCGTCGAAGTCGAAGCGGTCGAAGATCCGGTCTTTCGCGCTGATCTTCGAGGAGCTCGGAGATCTGCTGGTGAACGGGGACCAGATGCAGGAGCGGCAGGGGTTGCGGCTGAGCCAGGCCTTGCGCGAGGTGGGCGACGCGCCGTTTCGCGATGCGCTGGAAGAGGTGCGGAACCCGAAGACTTTCGGCGAGGAGTGGGAAGCGTTGGAGCCGGTGGTGGCTGAGATTGAGCTGGGCAAGACGGTGGCCGATGTACCCAAGCCGGGGCGCGCCAAGCCCACGCCGCCGGGGCCGGAGTGGAAGCGGGACACGATGCGTCTGGCGTCGGGCTTTGTGCTGACGCGCTATACCGATGGGGCTGACCAGCTTATCCGGATCAGCGGGCGGCCCACGAATGAGGAGACCGGAACCTGGGCGATGGAAGCGATCAAGCGGGCTTTCGACCTGCCTTAGGGGCGTTTCGGGTAGGGAAATCCGGCAGATTCCTTTGCGGAAACCCACTGTCGCACAAGCAAAGTTTGAGAATTCAAATCCGCGCGGTATGGTCACGAGCATTCGAGAGTTGCCGCGAGACCTATTGAGATGGCTGAGTATTCCCAGAACGAGCGTCGCGCTAACCTGACCGTGGGCGGGGACGACCTGCTTTTGGTGCTGCACCAGATGACCGGGGATGAGGAGCTATCGGGGGAATTCCAGTGGAATGTGGAGGCGCTGAGCGAGGACAGCGACCTCGATCTGCAATCCCTGCTGGGTGAGAATGCCAATGTGAGCGTGGAGAGTGTGGAGGGGATCCGGCACTTCAATGGGGTGATCTCGGCCATCAGGTGGGTCGGGCCGGAGGAGAACGGCAACCGTTACGATCTGACCCTGCGTTCCTGGCTTCATCTGGCGTCCCTGCGCTCGCAAAGCCGGATCTTTCACAATGTCACAGTGGTGGACATCCTGCAGAAGGTCTTTGAGCCCTATGCGGGCTATGGCTCGCCTCACGTCGATATGTCGTCGCTGGGGTCCTATCCCGTCCTCGAATACACGGTGCAGTACAACGAGAGCGACGCGAACTTTGCCCGCCGCCAGATGGAGCGGTTCGGGATCACGTGGCACTGGGTTTTTGCCGAGAAGGGCCACACCCTCGTCCTCACCGACATTGAGACGTCGCACCCCACTGTTCCGGGCGGCACGCGGCCCTGGTACCCGGTGCGGCGGCTCCATCAGGGGCTCGAAGAGCATTTCTACGAATGGAAGACCGGCACCAACCTCGTGACCAACACGGCGCGGTTGACGGAGTACAACTTCAAGACGCCAAACGTGATGCAGGAGGTGACCAACGACGCCTCCTATCCCGGCGACGTGCAGTACGAGAATTACGAGTGGCCCGGCGATTACCTGGACCCGACGGAGGGCGGGACGATGGTCATGCGCCGCGCCGAAGCCACCGCCGGCCAGGGGCCGCGGATCAAGGCGCGCGGGAACATCTCGGGCCTCGCGGCGGGGTTCAAAGTGGAGATAACCGGCCAAGAACTGCCGGGCACGACAGGGCACGAGTTCATGTGCGTGAGCGCGCGCCATACGCTGCGCACGCAGGCCTACGGATCGAGCGCGAAGGAGTCCACGACCGAGGAGGACTATACGGCTGAGTACGTCATGCAGCCCGCAGGCGATCCCATTCGGCCACTTCGGCGCGCGAAGCGTCCCGTGATCACTGGCTGCCAGACCGCCATGGTCGTTGGAGACGGAGAGATTGATTGCGATGATTACGGGCGCATTCTTGTCCGCTTTCACTGGGACCTCGCGGGCGCAAACTCCATGCGCTGTCGCGTCATGCAGCACTCAGCTTCAAACACATATGGCGGGATGGTCATCCCGCGCATCGGGATGGAAGCGGTGGTGGAATTCCTAGAAGGCGACCCGGACAAACCGCTCGTCACCGGCTGTGTCTATAACGCGAACACGCCGCGTCCCTACGACCTGCCGGGCCACAAGACCAAGCACGTGATCAGAGCCGACAGCCATGAGGGCAGCGGGTTCAACGAGATCAGCTTTGAAGCGCAGTCAGGGCAGGAAAACCTCCACGTCCACGCCCAGAAGGACAACACGTTCAAGGTTCTCAACGACCAGACGTTCAACATCGGCATGCACCTTTTGTCCAATATCGGTGCCAACCGGTCCGAGGTGGTGGGCGCCAACAAGCTTGAACGCGTTCATCTGAACAAGACGACCACGGTCGGTGGTATCGGTGCCGGTCTGTTCAAAGTCTTGCAGCCTCTCATCGTGGCGGGCGGCAAGCACATGGAAAAGGCGGTCAAGAAGGCAGGGCAGGGGGGGAGCCTGGCCCAATATGCCAAGTCGCTGGCCAAGGACGATGACCTCGTGGCCGAGGCCGCGGCGGTGCGGGCGGCCTCCGGCCTCTTCGGTGCGGAGGCCTACCGCAGCGAAGGCGGAAAGCAGCAGCACGGCCTCGGGGGCATTCTGGGCGGCATCCTGGGTGGCGTCACAAAGCTTGGCGGATCAGGTTCCATGAACCAGATTTTTGAGAGGTTCCTGAATAACTCGGTCGGGATCGGATCCTCGGAACATGTCGGTGTCGGTAAGAACCTTGTCGTGGGCAATGTCTTCTCGACCTCGGTGGGCAAGATCATGTCGACACTCGTGGGGGAAGAACACACGCTTGAGGCCAAAAAGAAGATCAAGGCCCACACCGAGGAACACGTGCTTCTGGCAAAGAAGAAGTTCACCATTGCGGGGCCCGGCGGGTCGATCACGATCGACAACGCGGGGGTGACGATCAAGACGAAGCACCTCGTGGTGAAATCGCCGAAGGTGGATTTCAAATCCGGCTCACCCGGGCAGGTGGAGGCGCTGTCGACCGACAAGCCGTTCGCTCAGGAATGCAAGGATGAATAGGCTCATGCGTCACGCGACATCAGTACAGACGCCGCCGGTCAGATCGGGAGAGGGGACCTGC
>JBCCPQ010000114.1:0-8699 GCA_039024825.1 Pseudomonadota bacterium | reverse complement strand
CAAGGATCGCCTTCGCCCCGGCGGCGACGACGGTCACGGGCGTCTCGGCGAGCTCAGAAAGGTCGGCAGAAACATCAAAGCTCGCCTCTGCGCCGCGATGCACGCCGCCGATGCCACCTGTGGCAAAGACTTCGATCCCGGCGAGGCGGGCACCGATCATGGTCGCGGCTACTGTGGTGGCCCCAGTTTTGCCATTGGCCAGCGCGAACGCCATGTCAGCGCGGGAGAGCTTCAGCGCATCTGGCATCTGCGCCAACGCTTCGAGCTCGGCAGGCTCCAGCCCGACGTGAAGGCAGCCGTCTATGACCGCGATTGTCGCCGGCTCTGCGCCCTCTTCGCGAACAGCATCCTCCACTGCCCGCGCAGTCTCCGCGTTCTGAGGGTAGGGCATGCCGTGCGTGATGATGGTACTTTCCAGCGCCACAAGCGGCGTTCCGCTGTTTTGCGCCGCGCGAACGGCCGCGGAGTAACAGATGTCCGGCGTCAAAACGGCGTCTCCCCGGACACGTATGTGGCCGCAGCCTTGAGCGCATTGTGAAGGGCATCGGCGGAGCTGGCCCCGGCAAGTTCCGCCGCAATGTGCCCGGCCATGAAGGTGTCGCCCGCGCCGGTCACGCGGCTCACAAGAACTTCGGGCGGGCGTTCAGTAATGACTCCGGCATTGCCAGCAGCGGCTGCCTCGCGTCCACCATCGGTCACCAGCGCCCGCTTTGCGCCACGCGCCACAAGGCTCTCTGCCGCATCTCCGGCGCTTGAGAAATCAGCCTTGCATAAGAGGCCCGCTTCCTCGCGGTTCACATAAAGCGTCGCGCGGCCATGCCGAAGAAAGGGCAGGAGCCGTTCCGCTTTGCCAGGAGACGCCGGAGCCACACGCAGATCTGCTGCGGCAAAAAGTGGGGAGGTGGCACATTCGGTGAGAAGAGGCAGCGTCAGGTTTCCGTCGAGAGCCACGGTGCCGGAGTAGGGGGCCTCTTTCGATCCGAGCCGCCCATCTCCGAGCGCTCGAAGGATTTTTGAGCTTGCCGCTTCAAGAGAGTGGGCGTCCGCGATGGCCGAGATAAGACCGTTCGCCCCTTCGATTGCCATGTAGCGATCTGTTGGAAGATCGGAGGAGCGGTACGTAAAGGTTGTGATCAGACCGAGTTTGCCCACTTCTCGGATCAGGTCGTCGCCCTCTGTGTCGCGGCCCACGACTGACAACACAGCCGTTGAAAGGCCAAAGCCCTGTAACGTCATCGCGATGTTGAGTGCCACGCCGCCCGGCAGTCGCGTGATGCGTCCCGGCACATCCGAACCCACGCGCATGGAGGAGGCTGAACGCCCTATAATGTCCCAAAGTACCGCGCCGATGCACAGGATATCCGGCTTACCGTCCATGGCGGGCTTTTGCGCCGCGACCGCCGTCGGGACAAGAGTTTTGCGAAAACTCTTGCAAATTCCTGGCACAGGAATTTCGCGCTTTGCTTCAACTGCGCGCAAAGACTTTGCGCCAAAGTCTTAGGAAAACCCATTGCATGGGTTTTCGCCCCTCTTGCATCGCGGACACGGGAAGGGTACAGCGCGCTCACTTCACAGACGGGGCTTGGGCCTCGCGGGGAGACATCCCGCAGAGTCCGCCGGTTGAGCCATCGCTCAGACGCTCCGTCGAGGATAGAAACCGGAAAGGAAATTGGCATGGCTCTTCCTGAGTTCACCATGCGTCAGCTCCTCGAAGCTGGCGTCCACTTTGGCCACCAGACGCAGCGCTGGAACCCCCGCATGGGAGAGTTCATTTACGGTGAGCGCAACGGCATTCACATCGTTGACCTGACACAGACTGTGCCGATGTTGGACGCAGCGCTTAACGTCATCCGCGAGACCGTCGCCAAGGGTGGCCGCGTTCTCTTCGTCGGCACCAAGCGTCAGGCGCAAACACCGATCGCCGAAGCCGCAGAGAAATGCGCCCAGTATTACATGAACCACCGCTGGCTCGGTGGCACGCTCACAAACTGGAAAACCGTCTCCCAGTCCATCAACCGCCTACGGGCCATCGATGAGCAGATGGAGCAGGGGGCCGAGGGCCTTACCAAGAAAGAGCGTCTGGGCATGGAACGTGACCAGTCCAAGCTCCAGGCATCGCTTGGCGGTATCCGCGAGATGGGCGGAGTTCCGGATCTTCTGTTTGTCATCGACGTCAACAAAGAAGATCTGGCCATCGCCGAAGCCAAGAAGCTTGGCATTCCCGTCGTGGCCATTGTCGATACGAACTGCTCACCCGATGGCGTGGACTACATCATTCCCGGCAACGACGACGCGGCCCGTGCAATTGCGCTTTACTGCGATCTTGCAGCCCGCGCGGCCCTGGACGGCATGACCGCACAGATGGGTGCTGCAGGCATCGACCTGGGCGAGATGGAAGAGACCATGACCGAGGAGGCCGTTGAAGCCCCCGCGGAAGAGGCCCCCGCAGAAGCTGCCCCGGCCGAGGATGCGCCCGCAGAGGGCTGATCATAAGAAGACTTACCGCCGCCTTGGAGATCCCGGGGCGGCATATTCGACGATAAAGGAGCAGGCAGATGGCAATCACCGCTGCACTCGTGAAGGAACTGCGCGAGAAATCCGGCGCAGGCATGATGGACGCCAAGAAGGCGCTGACGGAAACCGCAGGCGACATGGAAGCAGCCATGGACTGGCTGCGCACAAAAGGCCTGGCGAAAGCCGCTAAGAAGTCCGGCCGGACAGCGGCTGAAGGCCTCGTGGCTGTGGCCGTCGACGGCGGCACGGGCGTCGCCGTCGAAGTGAATTCTGAGACCGATTTCGTCGCCAAGAACGCCGATTTTCAAGGCATGGTGGCCAAGATAGCTACCGCAGGCCTCATGGTCGCCGACGCGGACGCGCTCAAGGACGCGGATATCGGCGGCAAGCCGGTATCTGAAATCATTACCGACGCGGTGGCCACTATCGGTGAAAACATGGGCCTGCGTCGGATGGCTAAGATCGAGGGTCAGCAGGTCGTGTCTTACGTGCACAACGCGGCGACCGCGGGCATGGGCAAGATCGGCGTTCTGGTTGCGCTCAATGGCGACAATGAAGCCTTCGGCAAACAGGTGGCCATGCACATCGCCGCCGTGAATCCGGCGGCACTGGATGAGTCGTCCCTCGACGCCGCAGTCGTCGAAAAAGAGAAGCAGGTGCAGATGGACATCGCTCGGGAGTCCGGTAAGCCCGAAGCCGTCATCGAGAAGATGATCATCGGCCGCATGAAAAAGTGGCTCGCTGAATCCACCCTCATGGGGCAGGCCTTCGTGGTGAACCCGGACCTGACGGTCGAGGCTGCCGCCAAAGAAGCGGGTGTCGAAATCACCGGCTTCATTCGCCTCGAAGTGGGTGAGGGGATCGAGAAGGTGCAGGAAGACTTCGCCGCCGAAGTCGCAAAGACAGCTCAGGGCGGCTAAGCGTCACTTCAGCCAACAAGAGAACGCGATCAAGGCCCCGCATTTGTGGGGCCTTTTCCATTGGGCCGACCAAAAAAGGAAAGCGGCGCTGCCGGGACAGGCAACGCCGCTCCATGATCGCGCCCCCCATCGGGGAAGAGACGGGGCGCGTTATGTCCGGGGTCGGGAAAGCCCCGGGTTACGCGAATTTGTGCCCTACTTAGCGGGATTGGGAGCGCGTTCCGCGTAATCGCGCGGTGCTACTCCCTCGTTCCTTGGCTAAAGCCTCCACTCACGGAACATGCTGACTATGCACCGTTTACGTTAGGTTAAGGAAGTGCGGGAATCCTTACCAACCCCAGAAATTCACCGAGTGGCGTCTTCTACGACGAACATTTGGTTCTGAAACGCTGCTTTGAGTACTGCTTGAGCAGTTGTGTCCACATCTAGCGCTTCCCGCGCAAGCCTCAGGTGCTTCTCGACCGTCGCGGCCGTGAGCCCCAGGAGCGTTGCGATGTCCTGAGTCGTCTTGCCGTCGCCAACCCATTCCAGAACTTCGCGTTGACGCTTTGTCAGTGACCGCGCGCCGCTGAAGGGCAGGGTGATCAACTTGAGGTGCACCACGTTGTTCATCAGAACGATGTCTCGCCCGTGATTAGCCCAAATCAAGTCAACGTCAGCCTGGCTCACACCTTTCGGCGCTGTGAGAGCAATGGCTCCCTTGGCGCGGGCCGACACTGATTTGAAGCTAACCGTGTATCCAGCCCAGACACCCATGCGCTGATTAAAGTCCACGACTTTCTGTTCGGCCGGCGTCAGCGTCTTGGCGTCCTGCATCTGACGGATGACGCCCCAGCTCGCAGCGCCGTCATTGTGGCGGGCCCATTGCACCATGGGCGCATGAAAGTAGAGGCCGTTCTCCATGAAAACACTGACATATTCCGGATCATGGTTGCTCAGCAAAACCCAGTCTTCCGGATCGCCGAGAGAACTCGCTGTCAAATACTGGGTATAGCCGTACATAAGCCGATCAAAGCCGTACTCGGCCATGCGCTCGACATGCATCTCCCAGATCTCTTCCATCGTCTTGGCCTCGGTCACGGCCCAGAGGTAGTCACGGATCCGCATCACAGCCGCTCCTTGAGGGCATGAAGCGCAAGGACGTAGCTCGCGGCACCAAAGCCCGCGATAACACCGACCGCACCTTTGGCGAGGTAGCTTCGATGGCGAAAATCCTCACGAGCGTGGACATTTGAGAGATGAACCTCAACCGCCGGAAGCTCCACTGACAGCACCGCATCAAGGAGCGCGATTGACGTGTGGGTATAGGCGCCCGCATTGACGATGAGCCCCTGATGGACGCCCTTGGCCGCGTGAATGGCATCAACAAGCGCGCCTTCGTGGTTCGACTGCATGAAATCCAAACCAAGACCAAGAGCCTCGGCCGTAGTGCGGCAGGCGCTTTCGACGTCAGCGAGTGTCGTTGCGCCGTAGACCTCTGGTTGGCGCGTACCAAGCAAGTTGAGATTGGGGCCGTTTAGAACAAGGACAGAAGACATGAGTGATCCAGATTACGTGCGGCGTCGGCTTAGCACAGCCCTTTGCATAATGTCTCATATTTCATGCGGTTGCACAAAAACAGGGCGAGAGCGCATACCTGAGCAAAGACTATTTAACCATAATACTGATTATAAGCATTAGGGCGTAACCGCTACGCGCGAATACCGAACTCTTCCAAAGGAACTATCGAAGACTCCGCGCCGCGCTTTTCTACTGAGTCAGCCCAGTGCGTAGCCCGCACCGCGAACAGTCCGAACAGGATCATCGCCACCATGCTGCATTAGCGCCTTTCGCAGGCGCCCGATGTGAACATCCACCGTACGGGTGTCGACATAGATCTCCCTGCCCCAAACCCGGTCGAGCAATTGCTCTCTACTCCAGACGCGGCCAGGCTTTTCAATGAAGGTTGTCAGAAGCCTGAACTCCGTCGGTCCAAGCTTGATCTCCTTATCGCCTCGACGAACCCGATGATGCTCGGTGTCGAGCGTGATGTCTTCGTGATTGAGCTCCGCACCGACTGACCCAGGCCGCACACGACGCAGCTGGGATTTCACGCGCGCCATGAGCTCCAGCACGGAATAGGGCTTGGTGACATAGTCATCTGCCCCTGTCTCAAGCCCGCGGATCTTATCGACCTCCTCTGAGCGCGCAGAGAGCATGATGATCGGCAGTAAACGCGTGTCTTTACGGGTCTTTAGCTGCCGGCACACCTCTATCCCCGAGACGCTCGGCAGCATCCAGTCGAGGACCACGACATCCGGCCTGTCTTCATCCACCAGCAAAAGCGCTTCTTCACCGTTCTCCGCTTCAATCACACGAAAGCCCTCGCTTTCCAGATTGTAGGACAGGACGGCGCGCTGCGCGGGCTCGTCTTCCACCAAGAGAACGGACGGTTGGGTCATCCCTTACCCTGCCCTGTCAATCCCGGGCGCCGTGGCACCCTTCTTGCGGCTTTCATCCGGGTGCTCTCCCGTGACGAGATAAATCACCTCCTCGGAGATGTTGGTGGTGTGATCGCCCATGCGTTCGATGTTCTTGGCGATGAAGTGCAAGTGCATGCAGGCCGTGATGTTGCGCGGATCTTCCATCATATGAGTGAGGAACTCGCGAAAGAGCGCGTTGTACATCTGATCCACACTATGATCGCGGCCGCGCACGTCAGCGGCGAGGTCCGCATCGCGCTGAATGAAGGCGTCCAGCACATCCCTGAGCATCGTCTCCACCTCTCGCGCCATACGGCGCAGCGACTGGTCAGAACCGTTGATAGGACCGGTCTCCGCCAGGACGCTGGTGCGCTTGGCGATGTTTTTCGCGTAATCGCCGATACGCTCAAGATTCCCCGACACTTTCATGACAGTCAGGATGATCCGAAGGTCAGACGACATGGGTTGCCGCATGGCAATAATGCGCGCGCAGTCTTCGTTCACGAGATCCTCAAGATCGTCGATCGCACTGTCTCCGGCGCGCACCGTTTCGGCGAGCTCCACATCGCGCTCTGCAAGCGCTTTAGCGCTGTCAAGGATGGCAGCCTCAACTAGGCCGCCCATCCTCATGATATTGGCCTGAAGCGCCTCGAGATCACGGTCAAAAGCGGACGCAATATGTTGTTCCTGCATGATTTTATCCGATCCGACCAGTAATGTACGATTCCGTACGTGGATCCACAGGATTAGTGAAGATCTGCCCTGTATCGCCGTATTCCACGAGGGAACCCAAGTGGAAGAAAGCCGTCTTCTGCGACACCCGCGCGGCTTGCTGCATGGAATGCGTGACGATCACGACGGAGAAATTCTGGCGCAGGTCGTCGATGAGCTCTTCAACCTGCCCGGTGGCAATTGGGTCCAGAGCCGAACAAGGCTCATCCATGAGAAGCACCTCAGGCTCTGTCGCGACAGCACGAGCGATGCACAGCCGTTGCTGTTGACCGCCCGACAGTCCAGTGCCGGGAGCGTCGAGGCGGTCTTTCACCTCGTCCCAGATCGCGCCGCGACGGAGGGACTTTTCAACGATATCATCGAGTTCCGACTTGTTCTTCGCCAGCCCATGGATGCGCGGACCGTAGGCGATGTTATCGTAGATCGACTTTGGGAACGGGTTTGGCTTTTGGAAGACCATGCCAACCTTCGCGCGCAGCTGGACCGGATCCACGCGCTTATCGTTGATATCTTCCCCGTCGAGGAGGATATCACCAGTCACGCGGCAGATATCGATCGTGTCGTTCATTCTGTTGATGCATCGGAGGAATGTGGACTTCCCGCAGCCCGAAGGCCCGATGAACGCGGTCACGGTCTTGTCCTGGATCTCGACATTCACGTCTTTTATCGCTTGGTTGTCGCCGTAGAACACATCCACGCCCTGGGCTGAGATCTTCGTTTCCATCGTGCCAGTGTTCCGTTCAATCAGTCTTGCGTCGTCATACATGTGTCTGCTCCCCTCTTACCAGCGGCGCTCGAACCGGCGACGCAGAAGGATGGCGATGATGTTCATGGTGAGAAGGAACAGGAGGAGGATAATGATCCCACCCCACGCCTTCTCGGTGAAGACCGCATCGGAGCGGCTGACCCAGTTGTAAATCTGCGCCGGGAGTGCGGAGTTCGGGCCTTCGAGGCCGCCGACAAATGTCTCCGGATACCGGGCGACAAAGCCCACCATACCAATGAGGAGCAACGGAGCGGTCTCGCCCAACGCTTGTGCAAGGCCGATGATTGTTCCCGTCAAAATCCCAGGCGCGGCGAGGGGTAGGACGTGGTGGAAAACGGCCTGCATCTTCGAGGCCCCGACCCCAAGCGCCGCATCGCGGATGGAGGGCGGCACGGCCTTGAGGGAGGCGCGGGTTGCAATAATGATCGTGGGCAGCGTCATCAACGTCAGCACCAGACCACCCACCAGCGGGGCAGATTGCGGCAGGTGCATGAACTGGATGAATACCGCGAGACCGAGAATACCGAAAACGATGGACGGCACCGCCGCGAGGTTTGAGATGTTCACTTCAATGAGGTCGGTGAAGCGGTTCTTCGGCGCGAATTCCTCAAGGTAGATTGAGGCCGCCACGCCTATGGGCAGGGCCAAGATAAGGACGACAAACATCATCAAGAAGGAGCCGAGGACCGAGGCCCCGATCCCTGCCCCGCCCGGGTTATCAACGCCGGTATCGACGCCGGTGATGAAGTTCCAGTCAAAGACCGTGGCCATGAGACCGGCGCCCTTCATGGCTTCCGCCACTGCGACATCGGCAGGCTGTATAAAGCGGTTTTCGGCTGTGATGTTTTCGACTGCCAGAGTGCCCTTGAAGTACCGGTCAATGCGGGAGGCGGCGGGAACCTCAAACGTCACCGGTTGTCCCAGCTGATCTTCGTTTTCACGATAGAAGGCACGCAGGTTGTTGCCCACCTTACCCACCAAACGTTCTAGAGCGTCTGAGCTTAGATCAGCCTCGATCCCCGCGGTCGAAAGTGCCTCGCCCAAAGCCCGGACAAAGATTTGCTCATATTCCTTCGTTTTGAAAAGCGTTCCCTCTGCGGCTTCGTATTCCTCTGCCGTCACAGTCACCTCAAGCTGCACCACGGTGCGCTGGAAGGCTGGAATACCGTTCGACAGGATCGCAGTCAGGAGGATCACAAGGCTCAGAAGACCCACGATAATGGCTGCAAGGCCGTAGTACTTGAACCGCGCCTCTGCCGCGTTGCGCCGCCGGATCCGGTCATCAACAGCAAGGAGCGAGCTTTT
>JBCCPQ010000113.1:0-8726 GCA_039024825.1 Pseudomonadota bacterium | reverse complement strand
CTCGTGGGTGGCGGGGTGGCCACGACGGCCGGAGGCGTAAAGCTCTTAAGGATGTACGCCCTTCTGAAACACGGTGAGCGCGAGATCGGGCGCCTTGTCTTTCCAAGCTCCGTGGGCGGGGCGGGGCGCTTTGCCCGGCACATACGCCGCGAGGGGGCCTTCATCGCGTGGATCGTTTTCATGCTTTTCGCGGTCTCGATTGCGGTCGTTATGCTCGCGCTGTCAGCGGCCGGGGTGGATTTCGAAGGTGCCCTGATCCTGTGCCTCGCAGCCCTCACCAATACCGGCCCCTTGGCGACCTATGCCGCTGCCGAGCCCATCGAAATCGCCGCATTACCCAATAGCGCCAAGTATATTCTCACCGCCGCCATGGCCGTGGGGCGCCTTGAAACCCTGGCAATCGTGGCCTTGCTCAACCCCTCTTTCTGGAGGGCCTGACGCACCGGATATGCGCGCATTTTTTGCACCTGCAGCATTTTTATTTCCAAGAGCTTGATTTCCGGCTGGAATCCACGAGCATGACGTGCATATTCAGATGAAAGACGCTCGGCGATGATGGGGATCGCGCCGGGTCATAACCGTTGAGAGAGTAGGGCCAGTCCGATGGCATCAGATAAGCAAAACCTGCAGGACGCATTTCTTAACCACGTCCGCAAGACCAAGGTGCCGGTGACGATCTTTTTGATTAACGGCGTAAAACTCCAGGGTGTCATCACGTGGTTCGACAATTTCTGCGTTCTTCTCCGCCGGGACGGTCAATCACAGCTTGTCTACAAGCACGCGATTTCCACGATCATGCCGTCGCAGCCGATCTCACTCTATGAAGGGGACGAATGAGCCCCTAAGTTAGGGACCTCATGAACGACCTTTATACAACTGAAACGAAAGTGACGCGGGCCTGGGTCTTGCACCCGGACATCCGCACCGACACCCAGCGCCGCCAGCCAGAGCACGCGCTTGCGGAGGCGGTGTCCCTCGCCGTCGCCTTGCCTGACCTCGCCGTTCTTGGATCTGACGTTGTGCGCCTGCCGAAGGCGCATCCCGGCATGCTCTTTGGCGCCGGCAAGATTGAGGAACTGGGCGACCTCTTCAAACGCGAAGAGATTGACCTCGTTCTCGTCGACGGCCCCGTGACGCCTGTCCAGCAGCGCAATCTGGAGCGCGCCTGGAAAGTGAAGCTCCTGGACCGGACCGGGCTCATCCTCGAAATCTTCTCGGATCGTGCCGCGACACGCGAGGGCGTTCTGCAGGTTGAGATGGCGCACCTGAGTTACCAGCGCACCCGCCTCGTCCGAGCCTGGACCCACCTGGAGCGGCAGCGCGGGGGGCTGGGCTTCGTGGGCGGCCCGGGTGAAACGCAGATCGAAGCCGACCGCCGGGCCATCGATGAGCAATTGTCGCGCCTCAAGCGGCAGCTCGCCAAGGTCGTGAAAACACGCACACTGCACCGGAGCGCCCGCGCAAAGGTGCCTTATCCGGTTGTGGCGCTTGTGGGCTACACGAACGCCGGAAAGTCCACGCTTTTCAATCGGTTGACGGGCGCAGAGGTTCTCGCCAAGGACATGCTCTTTGCCACGCTCGACCCCACGATGCGGGCGGTCACGCTGCCCGATGGCCTCGACGTGATCCTCTCGGACACGGTGGGCTTTATCTCTGATCTGCCGACAGAGCTTGTGGCGGCGTTCCGTGCGACGCTGGAGGAGGTGACGGCGGCTGATCTCATCCTCCATGTCCGCGATATCTCGCATCCTGAAACCGAGGAGCAGGCCCAGGACGTGGCCGATATCCTCGGGTCCCTCGGCATCGCTGAGGGCATACCCCAGCTTGAGGTCTGGAACAAAATCGACGGGCTGGACAGCGAGACCCTTGATGTACGCCAAAATCAGGCCGCCCGGGAGGAGGAGATCTTTCTGACCTCCGCACTCACGGGAAGCGGGATGGAGGCGCTGCTGGACGCCGTCACCGCCCGCATCACGCCCGCCAAGACGCGCGAAGTGATAGAGCTGCCCTTCGCCGATGGCCGCCGCCGGGCCTGGCTCTACGAGCAGGGCGTTGTGCTGGAGGAAACCGCCAAGGCCACCTGCGCAGCCCTCTCGGTGGAATGGACTGCGACCCAATCGGCGCGTTACGCAAAGCTCTGAGGACGGGGACGAGGGGCCCTGCCCCTCGCGCTCCCCGAAGTACGGAGCACAAAGAAAACGGGAAAGGCCCAATTGGAAGGGGGACGCATATGCTCGAAGACAAACGATCTGACCTCGAGAGCGAGAAGCGCAAGCGTCTGCTGCAGGACATCGTTCAGGAACTGAGCGCTGAGGAGCCTGACCTCTATTATCAGGCCACGAATGTGATCGCGAAGATGATCCATCAGCGCATCAAGTCGGGTGAGGGGATGACGCAGGATCGCACCGCGCTGCTCGGTGATCTCAGCGACCGCGACATCGAGGTGCTGCTCAGCCTTCGGTGAGGCTCAGGATCAGCGCGGCACGAGCCGTGTGACGCCAATCGCGGCAGCGCGTGCGAGGTCGGGGTCGAGGGACATCGGCACATACTCCCCGCGCCGCCAGAGATCGCCGAGATCATCGTAGTGGCGGCTCAGCGGATGGCCTGACTGTCCGGTCGAGATGATGAACACGCTCGAATCCGGGTCTGCAAAGTCATAGACACCGCGATATCCGGCGCCGTGGACGCTCCGGAAGGGCTGGGGGCCTGTCCCCCGCGTCAAGCCACGCTGGAGCGTATTGTCGCCGCCGCTCGTGGATTGCCGGATGTTCACGAGCCAGCCCAGTCCCCTGATCTGCCCCAGAACCGGATGGTCGTGGGTCGCCTCATGGGCATCGCCCCACCGCAGCGACGACAGGCGGGCGGCGCCGTAGGTCTCCTCAATCCAGAGGATCGCGTCGTCGAGGGCCACACGGGCGATGTCAGTGCATGTCTCGAGCGGGGCGGATTGCACCACATCGCACCACGTGCTTGCCCCGTCGATGTCGCGGTAGACACGCTCGAGAAAAAGCGGCTCCACGTGAATGAACGCGCTGGCGAGCGGACCCATCTCGTCGCGGATCAGCCGGTCTTGCAGGGCGCGCATCCACGCTGCGTAGAGAAGCGGTTCGGGCAGGTGCTCATTCATCTCCCCGTTCCATTCGGCCAGGAGCTCCAGCGCCTGTTGGCGCTTGCGTTCGGGCGTGCCCTGCTGCGCGGCCTCGCCGGTGAACCAGAGGTCCGCGCCAATGAGCGGCAGGAGATTTCGCGCGGTTTGGCTCACTGTGTCGAGCTGGCCTTCAATGAAGCTCTCCCGCGTGTGCACCGCGCGCGATTGCATGAGCCGCTGCCAGCGCTGCACCCGTTGGGTGTCGCCGTAGTAGAAGCTGAAATGCTCCGGGAAGGGCCGGTCCACGGCCTTGTTGTTCGTGTTCCCGAGGATCCCGCCGGGCGCGTCAATGAACTCCGGGTTCAGATCGTAGGGCAGGCGGCCCTGCCACCGGTTCTCCTCCCGCCAGCCTGGCGTTGGCAGGCGGCCCTGGCTCTGGTGGCGGCCATCTCTGCGGGGGGCGTAGCCGATCGTCTTCATCGCGATGGTCTCACTGTCGGCGACGGTGAGGTTCTGGGCGGGCGCGAGGTAGTCCTCGCCCGCGGCAATGGCCTCCTCCACGGTCTTTTGCCGCGCGATTGCCATGGCCGCAGAGACGGAGGTGTCCGCGTCATTGAGGACCGTCCAGGACAGGGTCGCGACATGGCCGGGCGGTGTCACCGTGCCGAGGTCAAAGTCCTCCGGCGACAGAACAGGTCCGTTCGTCGTCCAGCGAAGCGTCAGTGTCTCCGGCTCTCCCCCGTCCACTTCGATGATCGTCTGGCGCTCGCGGAACGGCTCCCAGCCCTGCGGCGTGCGATAGCGCGCCGGATCATCAGGGTTCACTTCCTCAATGTGGAGGTCCTGGTCGTCCAGATACGCCGTGGTCAGCCCCCAGCCGAGATCAGCAGACCGCCCCACGAGGATGAGCGGTAGGCCCGGGATCGTCCCGCCGATCTGTCCGCCGTGGGACAGCTCGAGGCGCGCGAGGTACCAGAAAGACGGTGCCGCAAAGCCCAGGTGCGGATCGTTGGCCAGAAGCGTCCCCCCGGATGCGGACCGCGATGGCCCTGCGGCCCAGGCGTTCGAGGCCCCGCCAAAGCCGCGCGGTTTCGCAGGGGACAGGGGCCCCATGGCCTGGCGCGTATCGGGGAGCCCGGGGACCGTGCCGGGCACGATATCTGCGAAGTCCGGAAGCGCCGCCACACCCGATCCCGGAATGTCGGGAATAATGTCCGCAAGGCGCTCCTCTGGCAGCATAAGCGAGACCCGTGCCCGCAGCACTTCGTTCTCCAGATGCGAGGCAAGCTGGAGGCCCATGAGCTTTTGCACCGCAATCGAATCCGCCGGGGTCCATGGGGCAATGGACGGCTCAAAGAAGAAGAACTCGGGTGCGCCACGGCCAAGCGCGCCTTCGTTGATCTCGCTCAGCCGCGCATTCACGCCTGCCGAATAGGCCTCCAGTGCCGCGCGCGTCTGAGGCGTCTGGGCCGGGACCGAGCTTCGCGCGAGGGTATAGAGATCAAGGCGTCGCAGGAGCCGGTCAATGGGAAGCGTCGCGTCCCCGAAGAGCTCCGAAAGCCGGCCCTGAACGGTCCGCCGCAGCATCGTCATCTGCCAGAGCCTGTCCTGCGCATGGACGTATCCCAGCCCGAAATAGACGTCTGCATCATCGGCGGCGAAGATGTGCGGGACGTTCGCCGTGTCTCGCAGGATTTCGACTTCGCCGGTCAGGCCGTCTGCGCGAACCGTGCGGTCATAATCTGGCAGGGACCGCGAGAAGACGTAGTAGAACAGAGCCAGCACCACCACCGCCAGCACAATGGAGAGCGACGTGAGCCGCACCAGCCAGCGAAAGACGATCATGGGCGCTTTCCTCACATGGGCGGCACGGCCCCAACGGTGCAGCGCGCATCCGTTGACCCCAATCGACCGTCCGTTACGTTGCGCGGCAGATAAACCACATCGCAGTGAAGGGATAAAGCCATGGCGAAGGTCGCATTTCTCGGGTTGGGCGTCATGGGCTACCCCATGGCCGGGCACCTTCAGAAGGCGGGCCACGCGGTGACGGTCTATAACCGGACGGCGGCCAAGGCAGAGGCCTGGGTGGCTGAGCATGGCGGGTCTTCGGCCCCGACGCCCGCGGCGGCCGCCGAGGGTCAGGACTATGTCATGGCTTGTGTCGGCAATGATGACGATCTGCGCCAGGTCTGCGTGGGTGAAGATGGCGCGCTGGAGGCCCTCGGCCCCGATGCAATCTTCGTTGATCACACCACCGTGTCGGCCAAGGTGACACGTGAACTCTATGCCGCCGCGAGCGGTCGCTTTGTCGACGCACCCGTCTCTGGCGGGCAAGCGGGTGCCGAGAACGCGCAGCTTGGCATCATGTGCGGTGGTGATGAAGCGACCTATGCCGCTGCGGAACCCGTGATGGAGGTCTACGCCAAAGCGTGCCGCCGCATGGGCGAGAGCGGGGCAGGGCAACTGACAAAGATGGTCAACCAGATCTGCATCGCCGGTCTCGTCCAGGGCCTCAGCGAAGGCCTGCATTTCGCCGAAAAAGCCGGGCTCGACATCCGCGACGTGGTGAGCGTGATCTCCCAGGGCGCAGCGGGAAGCTGGCAGATGTCGAACCGCTACGAGACCATGGCCGACGGTGAGTTTGACCACGGCTTCGCGGTGGACTGGATGAGGAAGGACCTCGGCATCTGCCTTCAAACCGCCGACGAGAACGGCGCGTCCTTGCCCGCCGTGGCCCTCGTGGACCAGTTCTACAAAGACGTCCAGAAAATGGGCGGCGGCCGCTGGGATACGTCAAGCCTTGTCCAGCGCCTCAGGAAGGGCGGCTGACGCGGTGGGCCGTCAACCGTCTAGTTCAACGCCTTGAGCGCTGCCTCCGTGATCGCTTCACGGTCCAACTCGCCGCGCATCATGCCAAGCGTTGCATGGTCGAGCTGCCGATAGTGATCGAGTTGATAGAGCCGCGGGCCACCATCCGTGACAGTGGATTCAGTCGCGGAGTAGCTGCCGAGGCTCACGACTTCTTCGATGCACGGGACGTCCCCGTCAGAGAACACGATATAAAGCCAGCGCTTCGCGTTCTCCCCGACGAGCGGCTCGCCCTCAAGCGTCCCCAACTCGAAATGATATACGTTGCGCCCGCTCTCCGTCGTCAATTCTGCCAAGAGCGTGGGCGTTTGCGGTCCCGTCGCCAAGAGAGCTGCCCATTGCTCAGAGGCGCAATTGGCCTTTGCGAGGGAGGGCAGGGCCACGAGAGTCAGAACGCCCAGAAGTCTCATTGATCCGCCTCCGCCGCCATCATCAGATTCCCTTCGATCACCGCGATGTCGATGAGCGAGAAAATTGCGTCGCAGCCGCCCTTTGCGCCACGTTGCTTCAAAATCGCCTGCACGAGATCCTCCCGCTTGTCTGATGCCGGTTTGGCGTCTCCTCCGAAATCGGAAAGGCATTTCGCATATCTCTCGGGGCGACGGATCCCGATGACAATCTCGATGTCGCGCTGGACTTTCTGCGAAAGCGACGCTCCGCGTGCGGCAGCAAGATAACGTTCTGTCACGATCTGACCGTGGTTCCGCAAGGCGCAAGCGCTCAGTCTATTCTGCGGGCAGCTTTTGACGAACGCGGCCTCCAGATAGCAAGCTTGGAAGCGCGCACTCTGTTCGAAGGCCATGTCGTCGCTGGTCTCAGGCGCATTGTCGATCAGCGCCTGCAGGCAGCCATAGCCGCTCTCGCCAAGCAGGGCGCTCCTCTCCTGCGCAAAAGCGGGGGAAGCCGCCATAAAGCCCGCGATCAAACAGGCTCCCGGCAGTGTGTATCGCATAATGCCAATCTCCAAATATCATTAGGCTAGCAGGAGAAGAACAATCTGCAAATATGCGCTACCGCTCCGGAATGAGCCCCTTTGGGAAGAACCGGAGCATCACCAGCAAAACAAGCCCCATGGTAATGAGCCGCATATGGGCGGAGGCGTCGAGCAGGTGGTCCTTGAGCGCGGACCCATCCGGCAGCGGTGCAGTGAGCGCGTTCAGGAGGAAGGCCGAGGCGGGCTCCACTTGGATCCACAGGAACCAGATCACGAAGCCTCCCAGCACTGCGCCGAAATTGTTGCCCGACCCGCCAACGATCACCATCACCCAGATCAGGAACGTGAAGCGGAGCGGCTGGTAGG
Source organism: Pseudomonadota bacterium (assembly GCA_039024825.1). Classification (GTDB taxonomy): domain Bacteria; phylum Pseudomonadota; class Alphaproteobacteria; order Rhodobacterales; family Rhodobacteraceae; genus Shimia_B. The sequence goes on along the minus strand of JBCCPQ010000113.1, from coordinate 1,470 downwards.
CCGCGGGCGTGAGCTGGCTGTCGAGCGTCGTCATCATTGCGCCGGCCATGCCGAGGATCGCAGAGCCCAGTATGAAAATCTGCAAATGCCGCGCGGTGACATCCTTGCCCATGGCCTCCGCGGCGGTCTCATTGTCGCGGATCGCTCGCATCATGCGGCCCCAGGGGGAGTTCAGCGCGAGCTGTGCCAGAAGCAGGAGGATTATCAGCACGACTGTGAAGGAAAGAGCCCACTCCGCCCGCACCTGAAGGTTCGACGCCACCACCGGATCAAAGCCAAAGCCCGCCGCACGCTCCATGAACGCGCTGGGATCGGCCTGCAGATCCACTTCGTAGGACACCGGCCGCGGGATCCCCACGACGTTCTTGACGCCCCGCGAGAGCCAGTCTTCGGCCTTCAGGATCGCAATGATGATCTCCGCGATGCCGAGCGTCGCAATGGCGAGGTAATCAGAGCGCAGCCCGAGTGCTGTCTTGCCAATGATCCATGCGGCTCCTGCCGCGATCAGCCCGCCCGCAGGCCAGGCGATGAACATGGCGTAACCGTCCGCCCCGAACCCCCCAAGGAAGCCCGTGCCCGCCGGGTTGACTGCCTCGATGGCGTCCCGTGCCGGGTCAAAGAGCTGGCGGTAAATCACAAACCCAACCACGATGATCCCGGCCACGGCCAGCGATCGCGCGCGCCCGGGCGCAAGCTTGCGGTAGGCCACGATCGCCCCGACGATCGTCGCGGCTCCCATGGTCATGGCCAGCGCCATGCGCGCGCCGCCCTCTGCAATCGCCTCCGTCGTGGGCGGCATGCCGATCAGCACGGCGGCCAGTCCGCCCAACGCCACAAACCCCATGACCCCGATGTTAAAGAGCCCCGCAAACCCCCATTGCAGGTTCACGCCGAGCGACATGATCGCGCTCACCAGACCAAAGTTCAGGACTGTCAGCGCCGTGTTCACGCCCTGGAAGTAACCGGTCCCGATGATCAGGATGGCCACCAGCACGAAAAGGGACATGTCCCGCAAGGTCAGAGAACTCATAGCGCTTTCCCTTTCATGATGCCGGTGGGTTTGAAGAGCAAAACGATGATGAGGATGCCAAAGCTCACCGCGAACTTGTAATCGGTGGTCAGAAGCTGGACGAGGCCGTCGGGCTCCAGGCTCTCGGGCATCAGATAGCCCAGCACCTTCTTCAGCGGATAGGTCAGCGCGATCTCCGCAAACGCAATGACGAAGCCGCCGACGATGGCACCAATTGGCGATCCAAGACCCCCCACGATGGCCGCCGCGAAGATCGGCAGCAAAAGCTGGAAATAGGTGAACGCCTTGTAAGACTTGTCGAGGCCGTAAAGAACTCCCGCCGTGGTTGCGAGCGCCGCAACGATCATCCAGGTGACCATGACGACCCTCTCGGGATTGATACCGCTCAACAGCGCGAGGTCCTCATTGTCGGAAAAGGCGCGCATGGACTTGCCCGTCCG
>JBCCPQ010000112.1:0-8766 GCA_039024825.1 Pseudomonadota bacterium | reverse complement strand
CTCGTATTCGACGATGGACCGCGCAACCTCAAAGAGGTCCTGATCCGACCAGTCGGGGTTTGCTTCAGCCAGACGTTCCGCCCAGTAATTGTGCTCGCGGGCAAAGAGCGTGTGCATGGACAGCAGAGTTGGGTTTTCTGAGGCGCGGATGTCACCGGCGAGGAAGACCGCGTCGTCGCCGGACGTGTCGCCCGCCATGACAGTTTCTTCTGTCGCCAAAGGCAGCAGACCGTGGGTGGAGGTGGGATCATCGATCATCCGGAGCTGCCCGCCCTCAAAAGAGCGGACATCAGCTTCGCGGATGTCGTTGGAGCCATAGATCTGCGAGCCGTCTATTTGCCAAGTAATGGCGTTGCCGAACTCGCGCGGGCCATCTTCGCCCGTACCTTCGAGTGCTTCGGAGCGTGTGATATCGCGGTCGCCCAGCTCCATCGTTTCGCCGTGTTCGTTTTCAGGCGTCAGCGACAGGTCGTGGTCAAGGAACTGGCCCCACGTCGTGAAGAGTGTGGACAGGCCTGCGGAATTGGGGATGTCACCGGCCTGATCAAAGATGTGCTGGGCCACATCCATCGGGTCAGTCTGGGCATAAAGTTCTCCCAGACCATCTTCGTATCGCGCCTCGGTGAGGCGCGGCATTTGCTCTAATTGTTCCAGAAAGGGGCAACGCGCCACCATCGATGACCACTCACTCGCTCACAACCGCCACCCACGCGGTCGATGTCAGCACGAGCGATTCGCGGCAAGGAGTCGTGGGGAAACAGACTGGATATGCTGATATGACGCAGCAATAGCGCGGGTAGGCAACGATTGTTTCCCGCGCGGAGATGAGCATTAAGCGAGGGTTAGAGGACCCTAGCGACCCCAGGTTCGGACAACGCCGCAGTCGACATGCACGAAGTTAGAGCCCGAGTAGCGGCCGACGCCACCGGCAGCCACAGAGGCCGCTGCACGAGAGATTTGTCCGACAGACCGACCGTTGCAGCGCAGGTCGGCGGCTTTCGCTTCCATGTGTAAAGAGCGCTTGGCCACGCCTGAGGAGCGTGCGCGGAGCATCGCGTTTGTTTGCGGGGTGCGGTAGCCGGACAGAAGCATGAATGCGTTATCGGTATCGAGCAGGTTCCGGGTCGCCGCGATGATATCGACTGTGCGGGTGTCCATTTTGGCCGCCTTGTCCTGGCGCCAGTCACGCATGAAGTAGTTCACTTCTTTCAGCGCGTCGGAAACGTACTTGCCGTCGATCCAGTAAATCATGTCGATGTGCTCACCGGTCCTGCCGGAGTACATCTTGATCCGCCTCACGTCGCCTGCGCCGCGCAGGAAGCCTGCTGCGGAGGAGTAGGTCGGTGCTGCTGCTACTGCGGTTGCTGCGAAAGCCTGTAACAATCCGCGCCTCGAGAGACGTGTTGCCGAAGACGTCATGGTAGCCCCTATGTCCCGTTCATCACACCGCGCCAGCGTTTGCGCCGATCAGCGGTTTCCCCAGATGCAGTTGTTCTATGACATAAAACAATTTCGCTCCCAAGGCCGGATTGATGCGCTGACAACCAATCGGCAGAAATGGGCAGATTCTTGCGCATTGCCCGTGCAGGCGGACGACCTGCCGAGGCGATGAGGTTTCGTGGCCACACCTTGGCGGCGCGATCCCCTGTCGCAGAAAAGTGAGTGGACGCACCCGGCGCGCCTGTCTGACATGGGGGCATTGATAGTCCGTTGCCCTTGGTGCCTGAATGTCCTCGATTGCCTGCATGATTGCCCCTTTCCGCCGCCTTCTTACCGCCGCATTGGTTTTTTTCGCGTTAAGCATGCCTGGATTGGCGCAGGTGACGGCGTTCAAGCAGATTGTCGCGGAGGAGGCGGCGTCTGACCCAGCGCTCGCGAGTTTCTACCAAACAAGGGCCTATGCGCCGATCTGGACAGGTGCGAGCGACGCCGACCGCGCGCGGCGCGCGGCTTTGCTTGCCGCTCTCGGAACGGCGGAGGCCCATGGCCTTCCCGCTGCTCTTCACGACCCAGACACGCTGCGGTCGCGCATGGCGGCTGCACGGACGAGCGCGGATCTCGCCCAGCTAGAAGTTCACATGTCGGCTGTCTTCCTCGCTTTCGCCCGGGACATCCAGACCGGCGTTCTCACGCCCGGCGCCGTCGATAGCGAGATCAAACGCGAAGTGCCGCTGCGCGATGGCCTTCAGACATTGATCTCTTTCACGGCTGCGGACCCCGATGCGTTCATGCGCGCTCTGCCGCCGTCGTCTTCAGAATATACCCGGCTTCTGAAGATGAAGCGGATGTTGGAGAGCGGGATTGCCCGCGGTGGTTGGGGACCTGCGGTCACGGCACGTTCGCTGAAACCGGGTGAAAGCGGCGCCGCCGTGGTGCAGCTTCGCAACCGCTTGATTGCTATGGGCTATTTGCCGCGCACGATGACGCAGACTTACGACGCCAGCATCGAAGCTGCCGTGACACGCTTTCAGGAAAGCCACGGCATGGCTGAAGACGGCGTGGCGGGCGCGGGTACCATGGCGATGATCAACCAAACCATGGCTGACCGTCTGGCGCAGGTCCTCGTTGCGTTGGAGCGCGAGCGGTGGATCAACCACGAGGCCGGTCTGGGCGAGAGGCACATCTGGGTCAATCTCACGGATTTCTCCGCGCAGATCCGGGACCGAGGCGTCGTGACGTTCCAGACCCGCTCCGTCATCGGGGCGCATGACGAGGATCGCCGCTCCCCGGAATTCTCGGACGTCATGGAGCACATGGTGATCAATCCGAGTTGGTACGTCCCGCGCTCCATCGCGACGAAGGAATACCTGCCTCAGCTCAAGCGAAACCCGTATGCCGTCGGACATCTTGAGATCACAGACGCCCGTGGCCGCGTTGTGAACCGCGGCGCGGTTGATTTCACGCAGTACACAGAGCGGAGCTTTCCGTTCAACATGCGTCAGCCCCCGAGCAAGTCGAACGCGCTTGGCCTCGTGAAATTTATGTTTCCAAATCGCTACAACATCTACCTGCACGATACGCCTGCAAAGAGCCTATTCGGGCGCGAGGTTCGGGCGTTCTCCCACGGGTGCATTCGTCTGAATGATCCCTTTGATTTTGCCTACGCGCTGCTGGCCCTCCAGACAGACGACCCCGAAGGCTTCTTCCGCGCGCGGTTGAACACGGGCAAGGAGGCCAAGGTGGATCTGGAACAGCAGGTGCCCGTTCACCTCGTGTACCGTACGGCCTTTACCACGCCCACGGGGGAACTGCGCTTCCGGCGCGATGTCTACGGCCGCGACGCGCGGATCTGGCAGGCACTGCGGCGCGAAGGGGTGGTCTTGGGCGGCGTCCAGGGCTAATCGTCCCCCGCAAGAAGGGGGCCCATGGCTTACACGATCGACGACATTGCGGCTGCTCTCGGCGTGCAGAGCCTCGGTGACGGAGCCCTGCGCATTGAGGCGCTCGCGGAACCCGGGAGCGCCGGGGCGGCCGACCTCGCACTAGCCTCAAATCCCAAATACGCAGAAGCGCTGGCGAATGGTGCCGCACAAGCCGCGCTACTCTGGGGGGACGCGGATTGGCAGGCGCTTGGTCTGAAAGCAGCCATCCGCGTCGGGCGGCCGCGTTTTGCCATGGCTGAGGTGACGCGCCTTTACGACAAGCGCTGGCGGCACGGCTCAGATGTGCATCCGACAGCAATTCTGCCCGACGGTCTGACGGATGTAAGCGTAGGCCCGTACACCGTAATTGCTGACGACGCGGTGATCGGGCAGGGCGCCTTCATCGGAGCCAATGTGTCCATCGGAGCAGGAGTTCGCATCGGCGACAATGCCACGATCCGCGACGGGGTCCGGATCGCCCATGACATCCGGATCGGTCATCGCGTCATCATCCAGCCCGGCGCCGTTATCGGCGGCGACGGCTTCTCTTTCGTCACGCCGGAGCCCTCCGCTGCCGAAGCCGCGCGCGCATCGCTCGGGGACGCGGGCGGCGAGGCGCAGCCCTGGGCCCGCATTCACTCGCTCGGCGGTGTCGAGATTGGCGACGATGTTGAGATCGGAGCCAACGCCACCATCGACCGCGGAACCATCCGCTCCACGCGCATTGGCACAGGAACCAAAATCGACAGTCTCGTGCAGGTGGGCCACAATGCCGAGATCGGACAACACTGCCTCCTCTGCGCACAAGCGGGCGTCGCGGGCAGCTCCCGGATCGGGGATCACTGCGTCCTCGGCGGCCAGTCAGGCGTCTCTGACAACCTCACCATTGGCGACCGCGTCGTCCTCGGCGGGGCTTCCGTGGTCATGGCCAACGTTCCGTCCGGGCGTGTCATGCTTGGCTATCCGGCCACGCAGATGAAGGCGCAAATTGAAAGCTACAAGGCCCTCCGCCGCCTGCCGCGCGACATCGCGTCCCTCAAAAAAGCGGTTTCAAAGCTCTCCGGGAGTGACTAAATCCGCCTCGATTGAGGAGGAGCCCCCATGGATGTCGACGCAAAGGTGAAAGAGATTATCGCCGAGCAGGCGCTTCTCGAGCCTTCTGACGTCAGCGACGCCAGCACCTTGGAGGAGCTTGGGCTCGACTCGCTTGGGCTTGTCGAATGTATTTTCGCGATAGAAGAGACATTTGATATCCAGGTGCCCTTCAACGCCAATGAGCCCGAGAAGAGCGATTTCGATATCTCCTCAGTTGCAAGCATCACGCGCGCCGTCGAAGGCCTGATTGCAGAACAGAAGTGAAGCAAACCGCATGAAGAGAGTTGTCATAACCGGCGCGGGCACGATCAACGCGCTGGGTCATGATGTGCCCTCGACGCTTGCGGCCATGCGCGAAGGTCGCTGCGGGATCGGGCCTCTCGATTTTCCCAACGTGGACCGCCTGCAGATCAAGATCGGCGGGCAAGTGACGGGCTATGATGAGGCTGCGCACTTCAACCGGCAGCAAGTGGCGCTCTATGATCGCTTCACACAGTTCACGCTGCTCGCAGCCCGGGAAGCGATTGGGCAGGCGGGCCTTACCTTCGGTGGGGAGCTTGCAGCGCGCGCGGGCGTTGTCCTCGGGACAGCAGCGGGCGGGATGAACACATGGGAAGACAATTACCGCGCGGTCTATGAGGAGGGGAAGAACCGGGTCCACCCGTTCGTTGTACCCAAGCTCATGAACAACGCGGCGGTGTCCCATGTGTCGATGGAATACAACCTCAAGGGGCCGTCCTTCACGGTCTCCACTGCCTGTGCATCCTCCAATCACGCCATGGGGCTCGCGTTTCAGATGATCCGTATGGGCGGGGCGCTGGCGATGGTGACGGGCGGGTCAGAGGCCATGCTCACCTTTGGCGGCATCAAGGCGTGGGAAGGGCTACGTGTCATGTCTCGGGATGCCTGCCGCCCATTCAGCGGCAATCGCAATGGCATGGTACAGGGCGAGGGCGCGGGTGTTTTCGTGTTTGAGGAATACGACCATGCGCATGCCAGGGGGGCTGAGATCCTTGCCGAAGTGACGGGCTTTGCGATGTCTTCAGACGCCTCCGATATCGTTATGCCGTCCCAGCAGGGGGCAGGGCGTGCCATCGCCGGGGCCTTGAAGGACGCGGGCATGGCACCTGAAGAGATCGGCTACATCAATGCCCATGGCACAGGCACTGCGGCCAATGACAAGACTGAGTGCGCGGCCGTCGCGGGTGTGTTTGGCGCTCATGCAGACGCGCTGATGATGTCCTCGACGAAGTCCATGCACGGTCACTGCATCGGCGGCACGGGCGCTGTGGAGCTCTTGGCTTGCATAATGGCCCTACGTGACGGCGTCGTCGCCCCAACCATCGGCTACGAGGAAGCCGACCCGGAGTGCGCATTCGATGTGGTCCCCAATGAGGCGCGAGAGGCTCGCGTCACTGGCGCGCTCTCAAATGCATTTGCCTTCGGTGGGCTTAACGCCGTGCTTGCGCTCCGTGCCCTCTGATCTGGAGACGCGTGAGAGGCAGGGGGGAAAAGAAAAGGCGCCCGCGTTGGGGCGCCTTTGCCGTCTCTCTGAGATGCGTTGTTACTGCGCTGGCTCCAGATTGTCATAGGCAGCCGTGAACCCAGTGAGCGACACATTCAAGGCAACGGGGGCCTCGGGGTTCCCCGCTGGAACGATTGTCAGCGTCGCAGACGCGCCCCGCTTCATGGCTGCGATATCATCGGCGGTGAAGCCAACGCGCGCCACACATCCACCGCGCGCACAGAATGTGAACGGATAGCGGCGTCCTGCGCCTGAATCGATCTGCAAGGTGATCTGGCGCGTCAGCAGCGTCTCTAGCGGCGTGATGATCGTGCCGCCAGCCACGGCCTGGCCGCCATTTGCGATGGGAATGATAGAGATCTCCGCGACCGAGTTCCCCTCGCTATCTTGCAGGAGCTGGTAGCTGTTGCAGGGGTCTTCGCCCTCCGCCGCAACCACGCAACGATGCACCCAATCGCCGAATTCTTGCCTGATGTATTCTTCACCCACCGTGCGGCCGTCTACGACCTGCTCACCAAGGTTCAGCCCGGCACCGTTGTCCTCGGTGGTGGTCTCCTGAGCGAATGCAGGGGCCGCCAAAACGGTGGTCGCAAGGGCAAGTGCCAAAACCCGGATTTTCATTGTTAACTCCTCTCAGCTCGATTGCCGGGCGCTTACCATGGTGAGCGCGGAGAGTCAGGACAAAATGGTGAGATTTTAGGTTGATCGGCAGAGGTCGGATCGCGCCTATCGCAGGGGCTGCCAGCCTATGGATTGGCGTGCCCCAAATTAGAAAAGGGCCCGCTCACGCGAACCCTTTCCGTTTCTCTCCCTGTCGGACCAGCCGACTTATTGCGCCCGACGCTACGAAGAGCGCTCCGCCGGGTCAACTAACTTTTGCATCGGAAGCGCTTGAAAAGCGGCTTGCTCCACCAGTTGGCGGGCAAACGTCTGAAAAAAGACCCGCGCGAGGGCCTCGTGGGCCTCTGCGCGGGCAGTCTGACAGGGAGGAAGTCAGTCCGGCAGCACAGCGGCGCTGCCGAACAGTGCTGACACTGGCAGAGAAGTCTTAAGATTGTATGGTGCGACGAACGAAAAGCGGGGAGAGAGCCATGGACGCAGGAATTTTCGTGGGAGGCGGAGGCGAAGATTATGCCACCCGTCAAGAGTTGACGCTGAAATACGCCAACCGCCACGGCCTCGTTGCGGGGGCAACGGGCACCGGAAAAACTGTGACCTTGCAGATCCTCGCGGAAGGCTTTTCGGCAGCGGGCGTCCCGGTATTCCTGTCGGACGTCAAGGGCGACCTGTCCGGCCTTGCCAAGGCCGGCAGCGCAGACTTCAAGCTTCACGGCGCATTCACGGAACGCGCAGGCAAGATCGGCTTTCATGATTACAGCTACGGCGCAGTGCCAGCCGTTTTCTGGGACCTCTTCGGTGAGCAAGGGCACCCCGTCCGGACCACCGTTGCGGAGATGGGGCCGCTCCTCATTGCGCGCCTGCTGGAGCTTTCGGAGGCGCAGGAAGGGATCCTTAACATCGCGTTCCGTGTGGCGGATGAGCAGGGGCTGCCCCTTCTTGATCTCAAGGATCTTCAGTCGCTCCTCGTGTGGGTCGGGGAGAACGGCAAGACGCTTTCGCTGCGCTACGGGAATGTGTCCGCAGCCTCCATCGGGGCGATCCAACGTCGTCTACTGGTCCTCGAAAATCAGGGCGGCGCGCAACTCTTTGGAGAGCCCGCGCTGGCACTGAGCGACATCATGCGAGTGGAGAACGGGCAGGGCGCAGTGAACATCCTTGCGGCGGACAAGCTCATGGCCTCGCCACGGCTCTACGCAACGTTCCTTCTGTGGCTTCTCAGCGAGCTCTTTGAGGAATTGCCCGAGGTTGGCGACCCGGACAAACCCAAGCTGGTCTTCTTCTTCGATGAGGCGCACCTCCTGTTTGAGGATGCGCCGAAAGCCCTTGTTGAGAAGGTGGAGCAGGTCGCTCGCCTGATCCGATCAAAGGGCGTCGGCGTCTATTTCATCACGCAAAGTCCGGATGACATCCCCGAGGACATTCTTGGCCAGCTTGGCAATCGGGTGCAGCATGCGTTGCGGGCCTTTACCGCACGGGACCGGAAGGCCCTCAAGCTCGCTGCGGAGACGTACCGCGAGAACCCCCGTTTCGACACGGAGGAGGCAATCCGGGAGGTGGGCGTCGGCGAAGCAGTAACGTCCATGCTGCAGAAGAAAGGTGTTCCGGGCGTCGTGGAACGGACATTGATCCGGCCGCCATCGTCGCAACTTGGCCCCATTACGGCAGCGGAGCGTGCAAGCGTCATCGCGTCGAGTGCCCTTGCTGGAAAGTATGAAGCCAAGGTTGACCGCGTGAGTGCGTTTGAGATGCTCACGAAGCGCGCCGAAGCTGCCGCCGCCGAGGCCGAAAAGGCGGAAGCGGCGGAAGAAGAAGCTGAGACCATGGAACGGGAGTACCGCGCTGCGCGTCGGTACTCAGGGAGCCGCGTATCACGCTCCACGTCGCGTCGTGTCGGCAAGGATAGCGTCGGATCCGCTCTCAGCTCAGCGATCATCAAAGAACTAAAGGGCACCACAGGCCGCCGCCTCGTCCGCGGCGTGTTGGGCGGCCTTTTCAAAGGTCGCTAGCGGGGTCACTTGCAAAGCGCGGGGCCCCGTGATGCCATATCCAAGTAGTCTGAGAAGGAGATTCCGATGGTACTGGGAAATATTGTTGATGGCCTGACCGGCGGCGACGCGCCGCTTGAGACGGTCCTCGCACAGTTGGCTGAATCTGGCATTGATG
>JBCCPQ010000111.1:0-8804 GCA_039024825.1 Pseudomonadota bacterium | reverse complement strand
ACCGTGCCGTCGAGGAAGCACTTGCGCTGGTTCAGGCCGCTGGTCCCATCGCTTCACGAATGCGCGGGCTCCGTCGCATGGGAGAGCGTCGCTGGGACGTTGTGCTTGATCGTGACCAGATCATCCAGCTTCCGGAAAGCGATCCGGTGCGCGCGCTGGAGCGCGTGATCCTTCTTGATCAAGCCCAGGACCTTCTCGCGCGTGACATCAGCCATGTGGACGTGCGGAACCCGCGCCGTCCAACCCTTCGGTTGGCCAAGGAAAGTCTAGAAGAGCTGTACAGAATCAGAGGCTTAGAATTCGGAGTGAATGTCGATGAGTGATCTCTACGCCGCCCAGAGAGCCATGCGCAACATGCGTAAGGCTGCCATGCAACGGGGCGTGATCGCCATCCTTGACGTTGGATCCTCCAAGATCGCCTGCCTCGTGCTGCGCTTTGATGGTCCAGACCGGTTTCGGGAACAAGACGGGCTGGGAAGCCTCGCGGGCCAGTCAGCCTTCCGCGTAATCGGCGCGGCCACGACGCGCTCGCGCGGTGTGCGATTCGGCGAAGTCGACGCTATGCCTGAAACGGAGCGCGCTATTCGCACGGCGGTTCAAGCTGCACAGAAGATGGCCAATGTACGTGTCGACCACGTGATCGCCTGTATGGCGGGCGCCGAGCCGCGATCCTACGGGCTTAACGGCGAGATCGAACTGAGCGAAGAAACTGTGAGTGAGCAGGACGTGAGCCGCTGCCTCGCCGCCTGCGAGGTTCCGGATTACGGGATGGGGCGCGACGTCCTCCATGCGCAGCCCGTTAACTTCGCGCTGGATCACAGGTCCGGCCTCGGTGACCCACGCGGGCAACTTGGCAACCGTCTTGCGGCTGACATGCACATGCTCACCGTTGACAGCGCCGCAGTCCAGAACCTCGCCTACTGCATCAAGCGCTGCGATCTAGAGCTCGCCGGGCTTGCCTCATCAGCCTACGCGGCCGGGATCTCTGCTCTTGTCGAAGACGAGCAGGAGCTTGGCTCTGCCTGCATCGATCTTGGAGGTGGTGCCACGGGCATCTCGATCTTCGTAAAGCGTCACATGATCTACGCCGACAGCGTACGCATGGGGGGCGAGCATGTCACCGGTGACATTAGCCTCGGCTTGCAAGTGCCTACTGCAACTGCGGAAAGGATCAAAACTTTCTATGGGGGTGTGGTCGCGACAGGCATGGATGACCGCGAGATGATCGATATCGGCGGGGATACGGGTGACTGGGAGCACGACCGTCGTCAGGTGAGCCGGTCAGAGCTAATTGGCATTATGCGACCACGTGTAGAAGAGATTCTTGAAGAAGTGCGTGTGCGCCTCGACGCAGCGGGGTTCGACCATCTCCCCTCGCAATCAATTGTTCTAACAGGCGGTGGGAGCCAGATCGCGGGCCTGGACGGGCTTGCGTCGCGCATCCTCGGCCAGCAGGTGCGGCTAGGTCGGCCGCTGCGCGTGCAAGGGCTTCCGCAAGCCGCGACCGGCGCAGCTTTTGCAAGCGCGGTGGGCCTCAGCCTCTTTGCCGCGAACCCACAGGACGAATGGTGGGACTTCGAGTTGCCCGCCGACACCTATCCCGCGCGGTCGATCCGACGCGCGGTCCGTTGGTTCAGGGAGAACTGGTAGCCCATTATGTGGTGCCAACCCCGACATCGGGTGAATTGTGGCGAAATTGTGCCAACATTGTGTGCCAATTTGCCAGAATCGGCGTGACGAAACCGCGTATTCCAGCTATGGATGTCGCGCGAGGTAATAAAAGCCCGGCCGACCGACGTGCGAGACGGGCCCAGTTAACAGGCGGAATGAGACAATGACTTTGAATCTTTCGATGCCCGGCCAGGACGACCTGAAGCCGAGGATCACGGTATTTGGCGTGGGTGGCGCCGGTGGCAACGCAGTCGACAACATGATTGAAAAGGCGCTCGACGGCGTCGATTTCGTAATCGCGAACACCGACGCGCAGGCGCTGGCAGGCGCGCAGGCACCTCAGAAGATCCAGATGGGTATTAAAGTAACCGAAGGGCTCGGTGCTGGCGCGCGCCCGGCCGTCGGTTCTGCTGCTGCGGAAGAAAGCATCGAGCAGATCGTAGATCATCTGGCGGGCGCACACATGTGCTTCATCACTGCCGGTATGGGCGGCGGTACAGGAACTGGTGCTGCACCGATCATCGCGCAAGCGGCGCGCGAACTGGGCGTGTTAACTGTGGGGGTCGTCACGAAGCCCTTCCAGTTCGAAGGTGCGAAGCGCATGCGGCAGGCTGAGGAGGGTGTTGAAGCGCTCCAGAAAGTTGTCGACACTCTCATCATTATCCCGAACCAGAATCTCTTCCGCCTCGCAAACGAGAAGACAACCTTTACTGAAGCGTTCTCCATGGCGGACGACGTCCTGTATCAGGGCGTCAAGGGTGTGACGGACCTGATGGTCAAGCCGGGGCTCATTAACCTCGACTTCGCCGACGTGCGGTCGGTCATGGACGAGATGGGCAAAGCAATGATGGGCACTGGCGAGTCCACTGGTGAGGATCGTGCGATCCAGTCCGCCGAAAAGGCCATCGCGAACCCGCTGCTTGATGAGATCAGCCTGCGCGGCGCGCGTGGTGTCCTCATCAACATCACAGGCGGCTACGACCTGACGCTCTTTGAGCTTGATGAAGCAGCCAACCGCATTCGTGAGGAAGTTGATCCAGACGCCAACATCATTGTGGGCTCGACGCTGGATACCGGGATGGAAGGCACGATGCGTGTTTCCGTCGTGGCTACAGGCATCGATGCATCTGTGTCGGCGGCAGATATTCCAACGCCGCGCCGCTCGTTGGCGACGCCGCTCACCACGGCTACTCCAAGCGAGGAGAGCACGGGCGAAGAGATGGCCGATGTTGCGGCCTCAGAGGCAAGCCCTGAAGCAGAGGTTGCTGATCTCTTTGCAGCGACGGGTGCCTCCAGTGATCTGCCTCCACCCGCTTATCAGCCGGAACCTGCGGCGTTCGAGCCTTCCATCGAGGAAGACGAAGTTGCAGAGGCCGCTTTTGTCGCTCCGGCAAAGCCCGCTCCCGGCACACCGTCACCTGAGGCTCTTGCGCGGCTTCAAAGCGCGGTCGCAAAGCAGCCTGCAACCTCCGCGCCGGCAGCCGCTCCGATTGCTGGTGCTGGAGAAGCTCCAGAGCGTCAGTCTTTCGGCATCAATTCCCTCATTGGCCGCATGACCGGACGGGGCGAGGCTGCACCAGAGCAGCCGATCCGTCGCCAGCCGCCGGTTCAGGCACAGCCACCGGTGCATTCCTACGACACCGATCCAGCGCAAGCCGAGGCCGAAGAGCGGATCGAAATTCCCGCGTTTCTGCGGCGTCAGGCGAACTGAAACGGTCTGTTGTGATTAGAAGCGCCGCCCTTGGGCGGCGTTTCTCCTTTAGGATCAGTGGTTTAACAATGTGGCAAAAATTCGCCCATGCTCTGTAACTGTTTCATGACGTTGCAAAGCGTGAGTTGAGACGCTGGCCTAGCGTTTTTAGCTAAGCTGCAAGAAATGCGCAGTGAGCGCGTAGAGGCAGCAATATGCAAGCAACTGTAAAATCTCCGGTTACCTTTACCGGCGTAGGCCTGCACACGGGCGCGGCGGTTCGGTTGGTCATACGACCAGCCTCTGCAGAGCATGGCATCTGGTTCCGGCGCACCGATCTTCAGGACAATGCCCTCGTGCCCGCGCTTTGGAGCGCGGTGGAGCGATCTCCGCTTTGCACCAAGATTGTCAATGACGCTGGCGTTTCTGTCTCCACCATTGAACATCTGATGGCCGCCTTGGCGGGCTGTGGTGTGCGGAATGCGATTATCGATCTGGATGGGCCGGAAGTGCCCATTCTCGATGGCTCTTCTGCGCCGTTTGTGCGTGCTATCCTCGACAAGGGGCTTCGGTTTCAGGGTGTTGCGACGCGCGCCTTGGAAATCCTAACGCAGGTCGAGGTGCGAGAAGGGGACGCGTGGGCGCGGCTTGAGCCGTCCCACGGCTTCGCCATGGATTTCGGCATTGAGTTCACCGACGCGGCTATCGGTCGCCAGCACCGTACCATGGAGCTAGCCAACGGCGCCTTCGTGCACGACCTCGCGGACAGCCGCACGTTTTGCCGTCAATCAGACGTGGATGTGATGCGTGCGAACGGCCTTGCCCTCGGCGGAACGCTCGAAAACGCCGTAGTCGTCGACGGTGACCGCATTCTGAGCCCGGGCGGCTTCCGACACGGCGATGAACCGGTGCGCCACAAGATGCTGGATGCCGTTGGTGACCTATCACTTGCCGGTGCGCCGATACTTGGGCGTTACGTGGGCCACCGTGCCGGTCACGGAATTACAAATCTTCTTCTTCGTGCGCTTTTTGCTGATCCACGCGCTTTCCGCATGGTGGAATGCGACGCGGCCATGGCCGCGCGGCTGCCAGGCGCAGGGGTCACGCGCGCCGATGCGCTGACGCTTCACTGATCCGCGAAGCGCTCAAACGAGATTTGCCTTGTCCGGCAACTGTGATAACCCTCTGGCAACGAACGAAAGGGTTCGTCGCGTCGATCTAATGAGGGTGAGTAAGGCATGTCGGTGAGAGCGTTCGCAGCCGTTTTGGCGCTGGCCGGACTTGCCTCCTGCGGGCTGAATGATGCGCCAAGCGTTCCGCTTGAGAACTTTACCGCTCAGGAAATCTATGACCGCGGCGAGTTTGAACTGAGCCGTACGCGCCCCGATGATGCCGCCTTCTATTTCGGCGAGGTCGAACGGCTTTACCCCTACTCTGAATGGGCAAAGCGCGCGCTCATTATGCAGGCCTTTGCCTATCATCAGGACACCGACTACCCGAGTAGCCGATCGGCGGCGCAACGTTATCTCGACTTCTACCCCGCCGATGAGGACGCTGCGTATGCGCAGTACCTCCTTGCGCTAAGCTACTATGACCAGATCGATGAAGTCGGCCGCGACCAGGGGCTCACATTTCAGGCGCTTCAAGCCCTTCGCATCGTCATTGAGCGCTACCCCGAGAGTGAATATGCCGACACGTCCATCCTGAAGTTCGACCTCGCGTTCGACCATTTGGCGGGCAAAGAGATGGAGATCGGTCGCTACTACCTGAAACAGGGGCACTACGGCGCGTCTATCAACCGTTTCCGGGCAGTCGTGGAGGATTTTCAGACAACCTCCCACACGCCGGAGGCCCTTCACCGACTTGTTGAAAGCTATCTCGCCCTTGGCCTCGACGCTGAAGCCCAGACTGCAGGTGCAATCCTAGGTTTCAATTACCAGGGGACGGAGTGGTACGAAGACAGCTTTTCGCTCCTTCGCGGGCAAGGGCTTGAGGCTCGGTCGGTGGGCGACAATTGGCTCAGCGCGATTTACCGCCAGGTTATTCGGGGCGAATGGCTCTAGGGGGACGGTGCGTGGATCGCGCACCCTAAAATCATGCTGCGCGGCCTAGATATCCGGGACATGCTTATCATCGACCGGCTGGAACTGGAGTTTCAGCCTGGCCTAAACGTGCTCACTGGGGAGACGGGCGCGGGTAAATCCATACTGCTAGACGCCTTGGGCTTTGTACTTGGGTGGCGCGGGCGAGCAGATCTTGTGCGCGCTGGCGCATCCCACGGCGAGGTGACCGCATGGTTCGACCTGTCCCCGGATCACGCAGTCTTCGACGTGCTGGCGGAGGCCGGCTTCGACGCTGATGGCGAGCTTGTGCTAAGGCGGGTGAACAGTCGCGATGGCCGCAAGACCGCCTACGTCAACGACCGGCGCGTGTCCGGCGACCTACTGCGCCATATCTCCGACGGCCTCGTGGAGTTACACGGCCAGCATGATGACCGAGGGCTGTTAAACGTCCGGGGGCACCGGGCTCTTCTCGATGCGTTTGGCGATCTGGAGGAGGCTCGGGCGTCCGTTCGCAGGTCGTGGAAGGAGCGCGCTGCCGTGACCAACGCTCTAACGGAGGCGGAGGCCGCCGCTGCAACCCTCGCAGCCGAGGAGGACTTTTTGCGTCACGCTGTGGCTGAGCTTGAGGCAATGGCACCGGAGTCTGGAGAAGATGCTGCTCTCGACGCGCGGCGGCGCCTTATGCAGGGGGCTGAGCGAATTCGAGAGGACATTGCCAAGGCGTTCCATGCACTTGGGACGGATGGCGCGGAAGGATCCATGGGCGACGCGACGCGGTGGCTTGAAGACGCCGCCGACAAGGCAGAAGGGGGCCTTGATGCGCCAATTTCGGCGTTGTCCCGGGCGATGGTCGAGCTTGGAGAGGCTCAGGCCGGTGTGGAGAGCGTACTGCAGTCCCTCGCTTTTGATCCGCGCGAGCTTGAGGACGTGGAAGAGCGTCTCTTTGCCCTCCGCGCCCTTGCCCGGAAACATCAAGTGAAGCCGGACGATTTGTCGGATCTCATGGCCAGCCAGCGTGCTCGCTTAGACGCTTTCGAGGCCAGTGGCGCGGATATCTCAGCGTTGTCCGAACGGGCGGAGTCTGCACGACTGGAGTATGAAAAAGCCGCCGCCGCGTTGACTGCCAAGCGCCGAAAGGCTGCAGTACGGCTTGATTCCGCGATGTCTGCGGAACTTGCTCCGCTCAAGATGGAACGCGCCGTTTTTGAAACCCAAGTTAGCCAAGGAGAGGAGGGGCCAGACGGCGTGGATCACGTGGCCTTTACGGTTGCGACCAACCCGGGCGCTCCATCCGGGCCCCTGAACAAGATCGCCTCTGGGGGGGAACTAAGCCGGTTCCTTCTTGCCTTGAAAGTGTGCTTGACCGGGGGCGGAGCCGGGCAGACGCTTATCTTTGATGAGATCGATCGCGGTGTCGGCGGGGCCACGGCAGACGCTGTGGGGCGGCGGCTCGCGCGGTTGAGCGAAGCCGGACAGGTCCTTGTGGTGACCCACTCTCCGCAAGTGGCCGCGCAAGGCGGCCACCACTGGCGTGTCGCCAAGCGCGTGGAAGGCGAGATGACCTTCTCGGAGGTGGTTCCACTGGCCAAGGGTGATCGGATTGACGAGATCGCGCGCATGCTTTCCGGTGACACCATCACAGATGCAGCCCGAGCGGCCGCAAGTGAGCTTTTGAAAGGCTGAGGTCGGAGCGCGGCACTGTTCCTGCGCGCGCCTTTCGGCGTGCTCGAAAGGCGCCCGCCCACCGACCCAGGGTTCTGAACCGCTTTCTGCAAGGTCACAAACCCGCGCGGTTGCGATGAAGGGCATGTTGACGAGAACAAGACCTCACCACGGAAGGCTCGTAATCTTCAGTTCTGACGTACGAGTTTTCCCGGGTTCATGATCCCTGCGGGGTCGAGGGCACGTTTGATCTCTCCCATGAGGCCCCATGCTCCGCCGTGTTCCGCCTCCATGTGTCCGAGTTTGCCCATGCCCACGCCGTGTTCGCCGGTAGCTGTTCCGCCGAGTTCCAGGGCACGTTCCACCATCCGTTTCTGTAGGTTAAGCGCGATTTCCTTCTCTTCCGGCGCATCGGGGTCAATGAGGAGGATCGCGTGGTAGTTTCCGTCGCCCACATGTCCGAGAATGGGGCCCGGTATCGCGCTGGCTTCGATATCTGCGATTGCCTCGTCGATGGCTTCAGCAAGGCGCGAGATCGGGACACAGACATCGGTGACCACTGCCCGTGCGCCGGGGCGGGCCGCAAGGATCGCGTAGTAGGCTGCGTGCCGCGCAGCCCAGAGGGCACGCCTCTCTTCTTCCACCGTTGACCAGCGGAAGCCATGCCCGCCGGTCTCTTCAGCGAGGGTTCCGAACATGTCTGCCTGCTCTTCCACGGCTGCTGCAGAGCCGTGAAACTCAACGAAGAGGTGCGGGAGACTCACATCGCTGCGTCCGGAATGCGCGTTCACCGCCGCGATGGAGGCGGTATCGAGAAGTTCGATTCTAGCCATGGGTACGCCGGCTTGGATCGTGGCGATTACGGTTGATACTGCGGCGCTGACGGACGGGAATGCGCAGACGGCTGCGGCGGTGGCCTCCGGGATGCCTTGCAGACGCAAAGTGAGTTCAGTGATCAACCCCAGTGTGCCTTCTGACCCAACAAAAAGCCCCGTTAGGTCATAGCCCGCAGAGGACTTTCGCGCGCGGGTTCCTGTGCGGATCACCGCCCCCTCCGCTGTCACAACTTCGAGGGCCACGACATTGTCACGCATGGTTCCGTATCGCACCGCTGTCGTGCCCGATGCGCGGGTCGATGCCATGCCACCAAGCGTTGCGTTCGCGCCTGGATCAACCGGAAAAAAGAGCCCGGTTGCGCGCAATTCCTCGTTCAGAGCTTCTCGCGTGACGCCGGGCTGAACGACGACGTCCATATCTTCGCTGTTCACGTCAAGAACACGCGCCATGCCGCTGAAATCAAAAGTGACGCCACCTCGCGGTGCCGCTGTATGGCCCTCCAGCGACGTCCCTGCGCCAAAGCCGATCACCGGGCAACCATGGTCACGACACAGCCGCACAGCCGCCGCGACTTCCTCAGTCGATGCTGGATAAATGACCGCGTCCGGTGCCATCACGTCGAAATGCGTCTCTGACGCACCGTGGAGAGCCAGATCGTGCTTGGAGCGAGACAGCCGATCTCCTAACAATTCTTCCAGGGCAGCAAGGGCAGTGGCGATGGTCATCTACGCTCCGTCAGGCTGATTGGGTAAAGCTTACGGCAACGCGCTGCCCGGGTGAAGCAATGGGACTGTGATGCGACGCGCGCGTGAGAGGTTCATCGAAACCTGCCGGGACAGCTGGAGCTTTCTGCGCGCCAATGGACCAAGCCAGATCCAGTT